>CALDYW010000113.1 GCA_937944395.1 uncultured Paracoccaceae bacterium
GGTCCGCAAGTATCCTCGGGGGGTGAATGGACCCGAAGGGTCCAGAGGGGGGCAGACAGCCCCCCTTCGTCACACCGGGTTCGGCAGCGGCCGGCCGTCGAGGAAGGCCTCGAGGTTCGCCACCGCCATCATCCCCATCGCCTCGCGGACCTCGAGCGCCGCCGTGCCGAGGTGCGGCAGCAGAACGACGTTCTCCATCGCCTTCAGCGCCTCGGGCACCGCGGGTTCGAACTCGTAGACGTCGAGCCCCGCGCCTCCGATCCGCCCGGCCTGAAGCGCGGCGATCAGCGCCGCCTCGTCCACCACATCGCCGCGGGCGATGTTGACCAGAATCCCGTGCGGCCGCATCGCTGCCAGAACCTCGGCGCCGATCAGGTGGTGCGTCGCCGACCCTCCCGGCACCGCGACCACCAGGATGTCGCAGGCCGCCGCCACCGCCGCGGGGTCGCGCAGGGCGCGGGCGGGCACGCCGGGGTCGGCCACCGGCGAGCGGTTGCAATAGACCACGTCCATCCCGAAACCGGCATGGGCGCGCCGGGCGATCGCCTTGCCGATCCGGCCCATGCCGACGATGCCGAGCGTCTTGCCGGTGACGTGCAGGCCCAGCATCTGCACCGGGTGCCAGCCCTCCCAGCGCCCGGCCCGCACCAGCCGCTCGCCCTCGCCGGCGCGTCGCGCCGTCATCAGGATCAGGCAGAGCGCGATGTCGGCGGTGGCATCGGTGACCGCGCCGGGGGTGTTGGTGACCGCGACCCCGGCCGCCTGTGCCGCCGCCACGTCGATATGGTTGTAGCCGACCCCGAAATTGGCGAGGATCCGCGCCCGCGGCGCGCCGGCGCGGGCGAAGGCCCCGGCGCGGAAGGCGTCGCCCAGCGTCGGCAGGATCGCGTCATAGGCGGAAAGGGCCGCGGCGCAGGCCTCTTCATCCATCGGCCGGGTGTCGTCGCGCAGCGTCACCGCCCAGCGCTCGGCGGCGGCGGCAACGACCCGGTCGGGCAGCGGCCGGGTGATCAGAAGCAGCGGTCTGGTCAAAAAAGCCTCCCTCCCAGCGGCACGGCGCGATCCGGCCCGACAAGCACCACTTCCCCGGCCGCGTCGGGTACGCCGAGCACGAGCACCTCGGATCGCACCGGCCCGATCTGGCGGGCGGGGAAGTTCACCACCGCCAGCACCAGCCGGCCGACCAGCTCCTCCGGGCGGTAATGTGCCGTGATCTGCGCCGCGCTCCGCTTCTCGCCGATTCCGGGGCCGAAATCCAGACGCAGGCGATAGGCGGGCCTGCGTGCCTGCGGAAAGGGCTCGGCCGCGAGGATCCGGCCGACGCGGATGTCGAGCTTCAGGAAGTCCTCGACGGTGACGGTCACCGCCCGAGGTCCCGGCCGAGCTCCCGCCCGCGCTGGGCCGCGGCGCGCACGGCGCGGGCGAGCATGGCCGGCAGGCCCGTGTCCTGCGCCATCAGCACCGAGAGCGCCGCCGCCGTGGTGCCGCCCGGACTGGTCACCTGCCGGCGCAGCTCGGCCGGGTCCTCGCCCGTCGCCTCGGCCAGCGCCCCGGCACCGGCGACCGTGGCGCGGGCGAGCGCGAGCGCAAGATCGGCCGGCAGCCCCTCGGCCACGCCGGCATCGGCGAGCGCCTCGATCAGCAGGAACACATAGGCCGGCCCCGAGCCCGAGACGGCGGTGACCGCATCCATCAGATGCTCGCCCGGCAGCCGCACCACCTGCCCCACCGCCGACAGCAGCGCCTCGGCCAGCGCCAGATGCGCGTCGGTGGCATGGGCGTTGCCCACGATCGCGCTGATCCCGCGACCGATCGCGGCGGGCGTGTTGGGCATGGCGCGGACGATCGGCGTCTGCGCGCCGAGGATCCGCTCGTAGGCGGCGATCGGGGTTCCCGCGGCGACCGAGAGCACCAGGGTCGCACCCCCGCCCAGCGGGCCGAGCGCGGGCAGGGCCGCGGCCATGCTCTGCGGCTTCACGGCCACCAGCGCCACCGCCGGCGCCGCGGGCAGCGGCGCGTTGAGCCGGAGCCCCTGCCGCGCAAGTTCCGACAGCCAGGCCGACGGCGCGGGCTCGATCACCGTCACCGCCGCGGGCGCCAGCCCGCGGTCGAGCCAGCCCCGCAGCATCGCCGATCCCATGCGACCGCAGCCCAGGAGCACGAGGCCCCGGCCGCCCGGAAGCGTCAGGTCGCCGCCCTTCCCCATGACGCGCCCGCCGCCCGCGGTTCAGGCGCGGCCATAGGCTTCGGCGATCGCCACCTCGAGGGCGTCCTCCGGCCGCCGCCCGCCCCAGGTGACAAGCTGGAAGGCCGGATAGAACCGCTCGGAGGTGCCGACCGCGGTGCCGATCAGGCGATCGACCTGGTCGTGGTTGGCGATCTGCCCGCCGGCGAGGACAAGGCCGTAGCGCCAGACCATCAGCCGCTGGTCGTGCCAGTAGGCGAAGGCGCCGGCCCAGCAGCTGTCGTTGACCCGGTTCAGCGTCTCGTAGAGCGCGGGCAGGCGGGCCTCGGGCGGCTCCATCTCGAAGGTCGAGATCAGCCGCAGGGTCTCGTCCTGCGGCGACCAGGCCAGCGTGATCGAATAGGTGCGCCACTGGCCCTCGACCGCCATGGCGATCTGGTCGTCGGTCACCCGGTCGAACTCCCAGGCGTGGTGTTCGGCCAGCGTCTCGACGATGTCGATCGGGTGCAGGTCATCGGTGGTGAGATACTGCTCGGAAAGCGCCATCAGCCCCGGCCTCGTTCCTGTGGCTTCCGGTGCACCAGACACCAGAAGCTGGGTGGTTTACCAGGTCAGGCGTTGCCGGCGCCCGCCCTTACCAGATGTTGGGGCATGGCCGGAGTCCTGTAAAGCGCAAAGTGGCGTGCGGACACAAGATGCATGGTCCGCCCCCCGGCTCGCCACAAGACCGGGCGGATGTCGGCCGGTCTCGGCGACGAAAGCGCGACGGAACCATGACGGAAGGATGACGGAAGGATGACGGCGCCCCCGGACCGGACCGCGGCGCGGGGGCCCTGCCCCCGCACCCCCGGGATATTTCCGGACCGGACATGGGAGCGGCCGTGCCGCGGCGGGGGCCGCCGCGCGACGCCGCCGCGGGCGGTCGGGCGACGCACGGGGCGCGGGCGCGGGTGCGGCGTCTCAGCCCCGGGACGACAGCGCGGCTTCCAGCGCCTCGATCCGGGCGCGCAGCGCCTCGTTCTCCTCGCGCGCCTTCTGCGCCATGCCGCGCACCGCCTCGAACTCGTCGCGGGTCACGAGATTGCGGTCCGACACCCAGCGGTCCATCCAGGACTTCAATGCGGTCTCGGCCTCCTCGCGCGCGCCCTGGGCCACGCCCATGGCGTTGGTCACAAGCTGCGACAGGTCGTCGAGGATCTTGTTGCGGGTCTGCATGGCGCACCTCCGTCGGTCGGGGGAATATGGGCGCCGCCGGCCCGGCGGACAAGGTTGACATGCCCAACCGCCGCCGCCAGAGCATGCGCCATGCTGACCGCCGCGATCCCGTTCCCCGACATCCGGCCCGAGCTGTTCACCATCGACCTCGGCGGCTTCGCCGTCAGCCTGAGGTGGTATGCGCTGGCCTACATCGCCGGTCTGGTGATCGGCTGGCGCATCATCCTGGCGCTGATGCGCCGGCCGGCGCTCTGGCCCGGGGGGCGGGCGGCGATGACGCCCGCGCAGGTCGAGGAGCTGCTGACCGGCACGGTGATCGGGGTGATCGTCGGGGGCCGGCTCGGCTATGTCCTGTTCTACCAGCCGGCCGAGTACCTGGCCGACCCGCTGGCGATCCTCAGGGTCTGGGAGGGCGGCATGGCCTTTCACGGCGGCTTCCTCGGGGTGGTCGTCGCGGCAGCGATCGTCGCCCGGCGGCACCGGGTGCCGGCATCGAGCCTGGCCGACGCGATGGCGCTGGCCACACCGCCCGGGCTGTTCCTCGGCCGGCTCGCCAATTTCGTCAACGCCGAGCTCTGGGGCCGCCCGACGCTTGCCCCCTGGGGCGTGATCTTCCCGGGCGCGGCGGCGCAGGACTGCGGGCCGGACTGGCCGCTGCCCTGCGCCCGCCACCCCTCGCAGCTCTACGAGGCAGGGCTCGAGGGCCTGCTGCTCGGAGGCATCCTTCTGGTCATGGCCGCGCGCGGGGCGCTGCGCCGCCCGGGGCTGGTCGCCGGCGTGTTCTTCGCCGGCTACGGGCTCGCCCGCGTCTTCGTCGAGATCTTCCGGCAGGCGGATGCACAGTTCATCACGCCGGACAACCCGCTCGGCCATGTCATCCGCCTGACCGACACGCTGGGCCTCAGCATGGGCCAGCTGCTGTCGCTGCCGATGATCGCAGCGGGCCTTCTGTGCATCGCGCTCGCGCTCCGGCGGGCATGACGGGGCTCGGGGCACGGATCGCGGCGCGCATCGCGGCGAGCGGGCCGATCACCCTGGCCGATTACATGGCGACCTGCCTCTGGGATCCGGCCGAGGGCTATTACGCCACCCGCGATCCCCTGGGCGCGGCAGGCGATTTCACCACTGCGCCCGAGATCAGCCAGATGTTCGGCGAGTGCCTCGGGCTCTGCCTGGTGCAGGCCTGGGTCGACCAGGGGGCGCCTGCGCGCGTGGTTCTGGCGGAACTCGGACCCGGCCGGGGCACGCTGATGGCCGACGTGCTGCGCGCGGCGCGGGTCCGTCCGGCATTCCGGGCGGCGGCCGAGGTGCACCTCATCGAGGCCTCGCCGGCCTTGCGCGCGCGCCAGCGCGCGACGCTGGGCGATGCGGTGGCGGCCTGGCACGACCGGGTCGGGAGCCTGCCCGAGGGGCCGCTCTACCTTCTGGCCAACGAGTTCTTCGATGCCCTGCCGATCCGCCAGTTCGTCCGCGATCCGGCGGGCTGGCGCGAACGGATGGTGACGCTGCGCGAAGGCCGGCTGGGCTTCGCCCTGGCGCCGCCGCTCGAGCTGCCGCAGCTCGCGCACCGGCTGGCCGACACGCCCCCGGGCGCGGTCGTCGAGCTCTGCCCCGCACTGGTGCCGATCGCCGCCGAGATCGGGCGGCGGATCGCTGCCCACGGCGGCGCGGGCCTGATCCTCGATTACGGCGGCTGGCGCAGCCTCGGCGACACCTTCCAGGCGGTGCGCGGCCATGCCCCCGCCGATCCGCTGGAGGCGCCCGGCACGGCCGACCTGACCGCGCATGTCGATTTCGAGGCGCTGGCCCTGGCGGCGCGCCCGGCAGCGGCGGCGGGGCCGGTGCCGCAGGGGCTGCTGCTGCGCCGGCTCGGGATCGATGCCCGCAGCGAACGGCTGGCGGCCGGCCTGTCGGGCGAGCGGCTTGCCCTGCACCGGGCGGCGCACCGCCGCTTGACCCATGACGACGAAATGGGAAGGCTCTTCCGGGGCCTCGCCCTTCACCCCACGGCCGCGCCGCCCCCGCCCGGATTCGCATGACGCTCGAGATCCTCACGGCCGATGCGCTCGCCCCCGTCAGGCACGGATTCTTCACGCGCAAGGGCGGGGCGTCCTCGGGGATCTTCGCCGGGCTCAACTGCGGCCTGGGGTCGAGCGACCAGGCGGAATGCGTGGCGATCAACCGGGCCCGGGCCGCGCAGGCGCTGGGGGCCCGGCCCGAGTCGCTGGTGACGCTTCACCAGGTCCATTCGACCGAGGTTGTCGCCTTGGGCGCCACCCCGCCCGAAGGCGCGCGGCCCATGGCCGACGCGCTGGTGACCGACCGGCCGGGCCTCGTGCTCGGCGTTCTCACGGCCGACTGCCAGCCGGTCCTGATGGCCGATCCCGAAGCGGGCGTGATCGGCGCCGCGCATGCCGGATGGCGGGGCGCCCTCGACGGCATCCTCGAGGCGACGGTCGCCGCGATGGAGCGGCTCGGCGCCCGCGCGGGGCGCATCCGGGCGGTGATCGGCCCGACGATCAGCCAGCGCGCCTACGAGGTAGGGCCCGAGTTCCTCGGCCGGTTCCTTGCCGACGACCCCGACAACGCGCGCTTTTTCGCGCAGGGCACGGGAGACCGCTTTCTGTTCGACCTGCCCGGCTACGGGCTGATGCGGCTGCGCGCCGCCGGGGTGGCCGAGGCCGTCTGGACGCGGCATTGCACCTACTCCGACCCTCTGCGCTTCTACTCCTATCGGCGCAGCCTGCACGAATCCGAGGCCGACTACGGCCGCCTGCTGGCGGCGATTCGGCTCTGAGGCCCGGGCAGTTCGGGCGGGTTCGTGGCCGCCTTCGCCACCGCTTCGCCACGATTTTCGGCAACATTCCCCCGGCGGGGCTGGGGAATGTTTCCCGGACGCGCCGCAAACCCCTGATCCGAAAGGCAGCGACGGCCCCGGCGCAAATCGGGCAGGTCTGCCGCAATTCCGCCGCCGCGCGCCGCCCAATCCGCGCCGCAACGGCGCCCCTTGCCCATCTGGCGCCCGAATGGGCGGGTGAACTGCACGCAGGGCCGGGCAACGGCCGACACGAGCAGAAGGACCGACGCGATGACCGATCAGACCCGCCGCTGGATGGCCTGGATCCTCGAGGAAAGCCTCGAGCACACCATCACCATGCCCTGGGACCGCCGCCTGCGCGCCTCGCGCCGCAAGCGGCTGTGCAGCGCCGCCTGATCAGGGCAGAGACTCGGGCGGGCCGAGCGCGCGCAGGAACGGCGCCAGCGATTCGGCGTGCCGCTCCCAGGCGCCCACGGCGTCGCGCCCGATCGGGGCGCGCACCTGTGCGGCGCTCAGCGTGGCAACCGGCCGGTCGATCTCGTGGAACCTCAGGCAGGCGGGATCCCAGGACAGGTCGCAGAAGGCCAGCAGCCGCCGCGCCTCGGCCTCGGGGTCGGCGACCAGGGCCTCGTAGGAAAGCTCGAGGAAGCTGCCCGGCGGCAGCGCCTTGCGCCAGAACGCCACCTGCCCGGCGAACAGCCGGATGAACCCGGCGATGTCCTCCTGCCGCGCGGCATAGCGGTGCTGGCCGTCGGCGAACCAGGTCTTGTAGAGCGAGAAGCCGAGGTCGCGCGGATCGCGGCGCACCACCACCACCTTCGCCCGCGGCAGGGCGAGCGGCACGAAGCCCAGCACCGCATAGGTGGCGATCGACTTGTCGGTGACGCGCGCCGCGCCGGGGTGGCGCCGCGCCATCTCGGCGGCATAGGCGCGGCCGGCCACGGCGAAGGCCGCCCCGCCCTCGACCCCCTCGGCCAGCACGCGCCCCGCGACGGCGGCGAGCGGGGCATAGAGCAGACCGGTCTCGCCCCCGCCGGTCACGTCGGGATGGGCGGCAAGGATCTGTTCGACCAGCGTCGTGCCCGACCGCGGCAGACCGGTGACGAAGATCGGGGCGGCGGAGGTCTCGCCCTTTCCCCCCCAGCGCGCCGCCAGCGCCGGGCTCCAGGCCCGGCGCAGCCGCGCCGCGGCCTCGGTGTCGGCGGCGGCATTGTAGGGAAAGCGCGCCCGCGTCAGGGCGTTCGCCTCGTCGAGGAAGCCGAACACCCGGTCGTGGGCACCGCTGTCCTCCATCGCCTTGGCCAGCGCGAAGGCCATCTGTCGCCGGTCCTCGCCGTCGGCGGGGGCGGCGGCATGGCGACGGAGAAGCTCGGCCAGAAGGGGGTCGTCCGGCGCCACGCGCCCGCAATGCGCCCAGACCCGCCAGTAACCGCCGACCTGCGGCGCCTGCGCCAGCGCGGCACGGGCGTCGGCCAGCGCACCGGCCAGATCGCCCAGCGTCTTCCTCGACTCGGCCCGGCGGATCAGCGCCGGCGCCGCATCGGGCCGGGCGGCAAGGACGCGATCGTAGCACCGGATCGCCGCCCGGTCGTCGCCGCGCCGGGCGGCCGCGCCGGCTTCGGCCATCAGCGGCAGCAGCGCATCGGGCAATGCGGGTTCCGGCGCGCCCGAGGCGCGGGCCGCGGCCGAGGGAAAGGGAACCGCCGCCGACAGCCGCGCCTCGAGCCGCCCCATCGCCGCGGCGGCGAGCCCCGCCTTGCGCGCCCGCGCAAGAACCGCGGCCGGTTGCAGACCCGCCCCTGCCCGCGCGAGGTCGAGCAGCATCCCCCAGAGCCCCTCGGCATCGGGACGCGCCTTCAGCGCCGCTTCCACGGCCGCCCGCGCTTCGGTCAGCCGGCCGCGGACGGCTTCGAGCCGCGCGATCTCGACCTGCGCCTCCACATGGCCCGGATCGCCGGGACGCAGGCGGCGGAAGGCGGCAATCGCGGCGTCGGGGCGGCCGGCGGCGACCTGCGCGCGACCCTCGCGCAGGAGGGCAGCGGCGGTCGCACCGGCGGCCGGAGCGGATCGGGGCGGCGGGCGGTCGGCAGGCATGGGGGCGCTCCTCCGGTTCGTTCCCCGGGCTACGACAGGACGCCGGCAGGGGAAAGCCTGATTGCGGCCGCTCCGCGCGCGCGGCGAAGGCGGCGCGGGCGGCGCGGGCACCCGGCAGCGACGAGCGACGCGCGGCCGCGACGGGGCGCCCCGCACCGGGACGGTCGAAGGCCGGCCGGGCGTTCCGGACGCGGGCGGGGAAGGAGGCGAATCGGGCAGCCCGCAGGATTGTGGCAGGTCCGTTCATGGCCCGGGAACAGTCGTTGCTTTCCGGCCCGACTGTGCCCGCGATGCGGCGCATTCTCCGCGCTTGCTTGCCAATGCGGCAGCGCAGGGCGCATTCATGCCCTACAGAGTCCCTCTGCTTCTCGGTGGGGGCCGATGCAGATGTGGCAGACCGGAAGGTGTGTTCGCATGGCCTACCCCTACCGCCCGCCCGGCTCGCTCCCGGTGCGGGGAAGGCCGGTTCCGGCGGCTCCGGGATTGCTCGACCGCTCCGGGCGGCGGCCTCAAGGTGCGCTTCCTCTGACGCGCCGCTACGAGGTCGCCGCCTTGGATGCGCGCGGCGAGGCGACCCGTTTCACCCGGATCGGCCCGTCGCTTCCGCTGTTCGAGGAGGCATTCACCGCCTTCGCCCGCGGCAGCCTGGTCCAGACCCCTGACGGCCTCGTGGCGATCGACGATCTTGCCCCCGGCACGGCGGTCACCACGGCACAGGGCGCAGCCGAGGTGCTGTGGATCGGCAGCGTGCTGCTCGCACCCCTTCCCGACGGCAGCGGCACGCCCGACCTGTTCCGGATCGAGGCCGACACCTTCGGGCTGGACCGTCCCGGCTCGGACCTGCTGTTGGGTCCGGCGGCGCGGCTGCTGCGCCCGGTGCGCAGCGCTCCCGGCGGCCGGGCGCTGGTTCCGGTGACCGATCTTGCCGGGCTCGACGGGGTGATCCGGCTGCGACCGGCGACGCCCGTCCGGCTCTATCACCTCGCGCTCGAGGTGCAGGCGGTGATCCGGGTCAACGGTGTCGAAGTGGAAAGCTACCACCCGGGGCCCCTGCCCGCGCTGCGCGAGGCGCCCGAGGTCCTCGGGCATTTCCTGTCGCTGTTCCCGCATGTCCGCGACCCGTCGGACTTCGGGCGGCTCGCGCATCCGCGCCTCGCCCGCGGCGACCACGTTCCCCCGCAGGCGGCCTGACCGGAACCCCGGGCAGCCGCCGGCCGGTCGGGCGCGACTCAGGCGCGACGCGCCAGCCGCTCCTCGAGCACCTCGAAGGGCACGCCGGGTTCGTCCTTGGCCTGCCGGATGACAAGCGAGGTCTTGACGCTGGCCACGTTCGGGGCGGCCGTCAGCTGTTCGGTCAGGAAGTTCTGGAACGTGGACAGATCGGGCGCGACGCATTTCAGGATGAAGTCGATCTCGCCGTTCAGCATGTGGCAGGCGCGCACCAGCGGCCAGGACCGAGCCAGCGCCTCGAAGGCCGACAGGTCGGCCTCGGCCTGGCTGTGCAGCCGCACCATGGCGAAGACCTGCACCTCGAACCCCAGTTCGCGCGGATCGACATCGGCGTGATAGCCGCGGATGTAGCCCTGCTCCTCGAGCGTGCGCACCCGGCGCAGGCAGGGCGGGGCCGAGATGCCGACGCGGCGCGCCAGTTCCACGTTGGTTATCCGACCGTTCGCCTGAAGCTCGGCCAGGATCCTGCGGTCGATCGGGTCGAGGCGGTTGCCCGGCATGCGCATCCCTCCGTGCTGCGGGTTCCTTACGCCAACGGCCGATCCCGCGCAACAAAGTTGCGCGCCTGCGCAACTTTTCGCGGACGCATGGCCGCCATGCCGGGCTATCGCCGCGGACCGCGCGGGCCTATAACCGGGCCTGCAGACTCCCGCATCCGGAGGGCGAGATGGGCGAGACGAGAGCCACCAGGCTTCTGATCATCGGATCCGGTCCGGCGGGCTATACCGCCGCGATCTATGCTGCAAGGGCCATGCTCGAGCCGGTGCTGATCCAGGGGATCCAGCCCGGCGGACAGCTGACCACCACCACCGAGGTCGAGAACTGGCCGGGCGACACGCTTGTCCTGGGCCCCGACCTCATGCAGCGGATGGAGGATCATGCCCGCGCCATGGGCGCCGCCATCCTCCCCGACATCATCACCCGGCTCGACCTCGGCCGGCGCCCCTTCGCCGCGACCGGCGACAGCGGCACGACCTACCTGGCCGAGGCGGTGATCCTCGCAACCGGGGCGCAGGCGAAGTGGCTCGGCCTGCCGAGCGAGGAGCGGCTGAAGGGCTTCGGCGTCTCGGCCTGCGCCACCTGCGATGGATTCTTCTACCGCGGCAAGGAGATCGTGGTGGTCGGCGGCGGCAACACCGCGGTCGAGGAGGCGCTGTTCCTGACCAATTTCGCGACCAGGGTCACCGTGGTCCACCGCCGCGACAGCTTCCGCGCCGAGAAGATCATGCAGGACCGGCTGTTCCGCAACCCGAAGATCGAGGTGGTCTGGAACCACCGGGTCGAGGAGGTGCTGGGGGAACCCGGCGGGGCCGGCGTGACCGGCGTGCGCGTCGCCAACGTCGAGACCGGGGAGACCCGGGTGATCCCCTGCTCGGGCCTCTTCGTGGCGATCGGCCACGCGCCGGCCTCGGAACTCGTCCGCGACCAGCTCGAGACGCACCACGGCGGCTATGTCAAGGTCCGCCCGGGCACCACCGAAACGGCGATCCCCGGCGTCTTCGCCGCCGGCGACATCACCGATCACGTCTATCGCCAGGCGGTGACCTCGGCGGGCATGGGCTGCATGGCCGCGCTCGAGGCCGAACGCTGGCTCGCCGCGCAGGAGGCCGCCCGCGCCCGCGCCGCCGAATAGGGCCGGCCCCCGCAGGGCCGCCGGCCGGTGCCGGCACCGCGTCCGGCACCGCGTCCGGCGCCATCCCGCCATGCGCCGGGGCCGGGGGTGTTGCAATTCCCGTTGCGATCGCTACAGGCAGGCGCGGGTCGCGCGCAGCGGAGAGGGCGCCGCCGGCCGAACCGCGACGATCTGAGGGTCAGCATTCATGACGATGGCGAATCTTGCTCCGGTCCCGGAGCTCTATGTTTCCTACGACTCCGCGCAGAAGCTGAAGCCCGAGGCCGCCGCGCTGCCCTCCTGGGATCTCACGCCGCGCCAGATCTGCGACCTCGAACTCCTGATGAACGGAGGGTTCAACCCGCTCAAGGGGTTCCTGACCGAGGCCGACTACGACAGCGTGGTCGAGCGGATGCGGCTTGCCGACGGCAGCCTCTGGCCGATCCCGGTCACCCTCGATGTGTCGGAAGGCTTCGCCGCCCGGATCGAACCCGGACAGGACATCGCGCTGCGCGACCCCGAGGGCGTGATCCTCGCGATCCTCTCGGTCACCGACAAGTGGACACCCGACAAGCGGCGCGAGGCCGAGGCCGTGTTCGGTGCCGACGACCTGGCGCATCCGGCGGTCAACTACCTCCATCACGTCGCCGGGCCGGTCTACCTGGGCGGCCCGGTGACCGGCATCCAGCAGCCGATCCACTACGATTTCCGCGCCCGCCGCGACACTCCCAACGAGCTCAGGGCGTTCTTCCGCAAGATGGGCTGGCGGCGGATCGTGGCCTTCCAGACCCGCAACCCGCTGCACCGGGCGCACCAGGAACTCACCTTCCGCGCCGCCAAGGAGGCGCAGGCGAACCTGCTGATCCACCCGGTCGTCGGCATGACCAAGCCGGGCGACGTCGATCACTTCACCCGCGTGCGCTGCTACGAGGCGGTGCTCGACAAGTATCCCGCCGCCACCACGCATCTGAGCCTGCTCAACCTCGCCATGCGCATGGCGGGCCCGCGCGAGGCCCTCTGGCACGGGATCATCCGCCGCAACCACGGCTGCACCCACATGATCGTCGGCCGCGACCATGCC
>CALDYW010000114.1 GCA_937944395.1 uncultured Paracoccaceae bacterium
GTCGGCGACCTTGCGGGCGAGGTCGAGGAATCCCTCGGCCGCATGGGCGGCCATCGCCGCGCCCTTGGCCGCGCTTGCCCGATCCGCCTCGCCCGCCACTCCGGCGGGGTTGAGGTCGGCGGCGGTCCAGCCGTAGCCGAGCGGCCCGACCGGCGGCACCGGCGTCGCCTCGGCGCTCGAGGCGAAGTCGCGCGCCGCGGCCATGTCCACCGTCGCGGGGCGGAGGTGCAGCAGGAGCGAGGTCTCGACATCGCCGCCGTGGATGCCCAGGCGGCGCTCGCGCTCGGAGAACAGGCCCTCGGGGTGGCCGAAGGCGCCCCAGCCGCAGCGGACGCACAGCATCCCGGCGCGGATGCGCAGTTCGCGGGCGAGGATCTCGACGACGGCCGCATTGCCGCCGTGGCTGGTCACCACGATCAGCTTGCCGACGCCGGCGCGGGCGACCGAAAGCCCGATCTCGGTCCAGGCCGCAAGCGCGGTTGCGGCGTCGAGGGTCAGCGTGCCGGCGGCCCAGAGGTGTTCGTTCGACTTGCCCACCGCCTGCACCGGCAGCAGCAGCAGGGGAAGGTCGTCGGGGCAGCGGCGGCGGACCTCGGCCAGCAGTCCCTCGGCGATGAAGAGGTCGGTGCCGAGCGGCAGGTGCGGCCCGTGCTGCTCGACGGCGGCCACCGGCAGCACGGCGACGCTGCGGGCGGGGTCGAGCCCGGCGACCTCGGGCGCGCGCAGGTCGGCCCAGTCGCGGGCGCTCATGGCAAGGCCGCGCGGGGCTGCAGCCGGGTGCCGCCGGCCAGCCGCTCCACCGCCCGCGCGACCCGGACGAGGTGCCGGGCGCGGCTTTCCGGGGTGGAGCTGTCCATCAGGTAATGCGCGGCGAAGGCGGTGCGCCGGCCGGGCGCGCAGAGGATCCCGACGCCGCGCAGCAGCGTCCGCCGGCCCGGCGCGCCGACGAACCAGGTCAGCCAGCGCGAGGCGCCGCAGGTGGTGAACACGCCGAGCCGGGAGATGTGGCCGAGGCCGGGGCGGATCGAGCGGTTCGCCGCGTCGGGCATCCGGAAGGCGACATCGGGCAGCAGCACCCGGTCGAGCCAGCCCTTCAGCATCGCCGGCAGGCCGTACCACCAGGTCGGATAGACGAAGATCAGCGTGTCGGCCCACTGCAGGTCGGCAACATCGCGGGCGACGCCCGCGCGGTTGGCCGGCGTGTCGAGGTAGCGCGCATGCTCGTCGGGCCCGAGCACCGGGTCGAAGCCGCGGGCATAGAGATCGAGCAGCCGCACCTGCGCGCCGGCGGCGGCGAGGCGGTCCAACACCACGTCGCGCACGGCCGCGGTGAAGCTGTCGGGCCGCGGGTGGCAGTAGACGACGAGCGCGCGCATTCTCAGAAGGTCTCCATGGCGCGCCGCACCCGCGCGAGGAAGGCGGCGCGGCGCGCATCGTCGGCACGGTTCATGTCGTAGAGCGCGAGATAGCGCAACCTCCCCGGCCGGCAGATGCCGCGCAGGATCCGGCAGACCGACCGCCGCGGCGGATCGCCCATCAGCGCCGCGCGCCAGCGGGATCCGCCGTAGGTGGTGACGGCGGCGAGGCGGCGGATGTTGTGCAGGTTCGGGCGCACCCGCCCCGCCTCCAGCCGGAACGACACGCCGGGCAGGAACACCCGGTCGAGATAGCCCTTGAGGATCGCCGGATAGCCGAAGTTCCACACCGGGAACACCAGCACCAGCGCCTCGGCCGCGCGCAGCCGTTCGACATGGGCCGCGACCGGCGCGATATTCGTGGCGGTATCGTGGTAGCCGCGCCGCTCGGCGGCCGAGAGCACGGGGTCGAACCCCTCGGCGTAGAGGTCGCAGTCGTCCAGCTGCCAGCCGCGGGCCGCGAGCGTTCCGACGACGGCGGCATGGAGGGCGGCGGCGAAGCTCTCGCCGCAGGGATGGGCGTAGAGGACGAGCGCGCGCATGGGCTCAGAACCGGAAGCCGGGCGGGTAGCTGTGCAGGCCGTCGAAGTCGGCCTTGCCGAGGGCGACGCCGCCCGCGCGCAGGGTGGCGTAGCCGGTGACGAGGTGGAAGAAGAAGTTGGGCAGCGCGAAGCGGGTGGCGTAATCGGCGCCGTCCTGCTCGATCTCGCCCTCGCCCGCGCGGTGGCGGACGGGCCGGGCGGACGCCCCGGCGAAATCGGCCGGGCCGAGGGGGGCCAGCAGCGCGCGGATCTCGTCGGATCGGGCCAGAAGGATCGCCCGCGTCTGCCCGATGCCGGCAAGTTTCGGCACCTCGCGGCCGAGGACCGGAAAGACCGCGCGCAGAGCGAAATTCTGCGCGGTGCGGAACTGCAGGCCGGCGGGAAAGACGTCCTCGGCCAGTCGCCGCTCGAGATCGGCCTCGGCCGCCCTGGCCACGATCGCGTCGAGCCGCCCGAGGTAGTGCCGGATCACCGGCAGGGTGGCGTCGTGCAGGCCGGCGTCGTCCATCATCGTGCCCTCCGCATTCCGGCGTAGTCGTACATCCGGTCGTAGGACCAGTGCGGGTCGTCCCAGGCGATCATCTTGCCGGGATTGAGCAGGCCCTTGGGGTCGGCCTCGCGCTTGAAGGCGAGCTGGCGGTCGTCCACCCTCTGCCGGCCGCCCTCCTCCAGCGTGTAGCGATGGGGGTTGAAGATCATCGCGCCCATCTCCTCGTGGAGGCGCACGATCTCGTCCAGCCGCGCCTCGGTGGTGAAGCGCACAAGGCTGAGGCCGGCGAACATCGGCCGCCCGGCCTCGCGCATCACCTCGAGGTGCTGCAGGACCTCGCCGCCGGGAAAGGCCGCGCGGATGCGCGCGAGGGTGGCCAGATGGTCGGGGGCGGCATAGCGCACCTGCAGGTAGGTGATCGACGGATCCACCTTGAGCGCGCGCAGGGTGGTGTGGTTCCAGCCGTATTCGAACACGGGGCCGGGGTGGCGCGGCCAGTCGGGGCGGTCGGAGCGCCAGATCAGCCGCGCCTGCGGCCGGCGCGCGAGGAAGGTCAGGAAGGCGTCCATCGCATGCGGCGCGATCATCAGGCCGAGCAGCGCCTCGCCGGGGCGGACGTGCGGCGCGACGCGGGCGAAATAGTCCTGCGCGATCGGCGCCTCGAAGGCCGAGATCAGCTTCTTCAGGATTCCGTCCTCGCAGGCCAGGTCGTCGGCCAGCCGCGCGGCCTGCGGGAAGTCGGGGGTGGTGACGAAGAGCTCGACCCAGTCGTAGGCCGGGGCCAGCGGCATCTCGATGAGCGTGATGACCCCGTTGGTGCCGTAGGCGTGGCTCACGCGCGCCAGTTCCTCGCCGCGGAACTCGAGCACGCGCGGCGTCTCCTCCATCGTCACCACGCGCAGGCGGATGATGTTGCCGAGATCGCGCAGCGCCCCCCAGGTGCAGGACCCCACGCCCCCCGACCCGCCGGCGATGAAGCCGCCGATGGTGGCGGTGGCCCAGGTCGAGGAGAACATGCGGATCTCCTGCCCGGACCGGGTGCGGCAGGCCTCGTCGAGGTCCTTCAGCAGGCAGCCGGGTTCCACGACCACCCGGCCCGGGTGGACCTCGCGCACCGCGGCGAGGTTCTTCATGTGCAGGATGCACCCCCCCGCCATCGGCATCGCCTGGCCGTAGTTGCCGGTGCCCGCCCCGCGCACCGTCAGCGGCACGTCATGGGCGAAGCAGACCCGCAGCACCTCGACGACCTCGGCCTCGTCCTTGGGGGCCACCACGAAATCGCCGCTCAGGTGGTCCATCCGCGCCTTCAGAACCGGCGAATACCAGAAGAAATCGCGGCTTTTCGCGCGCACCGACACCGGGTTGTCGTCGATCTCCAGATGGCCGAGCGCGGCGCGCGCGGCGGCGACGTTGGCGGCAAGGGTCATGGCGCCCCCATCAGGTGATCGAGTTCGGCATAGTCGGGCAGGCGGCGGTCGATGGCGCGGCCGGCGCGCAGCACGACGCGGTCGGCCTGCGGGCGGGCGAGAAGCTCGGTCCAGTCCCGCGCGCGGAAGATGACAAGGTCGGCCGGCGCCCCGGGGCCGAGCGACGGCGGCGCGAAGCCGCACAGGCGCGCCGGCAGCGTCTGGAAGGCCAGCGGCCAGTCGGCATCGGCATGGTCGAGATGGGCGATGCGCGTCGCCTCGCGCAGCACCTCGAGCATGTCGAGGTCGCCGTAGGCGTAGAACGGGTCGCGGGTGTTGTCCGAGGCGAAGGCCACCGGGATGCCGCGCGCCTTCATCTCGTGCACCAGGGTGACCCCCCGCCGGCGCGGGGTGCGCCCCGGTGCGCGGTCCTGCAGGTAGAGGTTGCACATCGGCAGGCTGACGACACCGATGCCCGCCTTCGCCACCAGGTCGAGCGTGTCGAGGGCGCGCGCCTCCGGCTGCGCCCCCAGCGAACAGCAGTGCCCGGCGACGACGGGGGCGTCGAAGCCCGTCTCGAGCACCGCCCGGGCGATGGCGCGCAGCGCCTCGGCGGCGGGGTCGAGCGTTTCGTCCACATGGAAGTCCACCGCCAGCCCGCGGTCGGCGGCAAGGCGCAGGAAGGCGCGCAGCCGCGCGTCGAGGTCGGGAACCGGAAAGGCGACCATGCCGAGGACGCCGCCCGAGGCGGCGACCAGGTCGGCCGTCGCGCGGAAGGCGCCGTCGAACTCGGCCCGGTCGCAGGCGACCAGGCAGGCCGCCTGCAGGTCGATGCGGCCGCGCCATGCCTCGCGCAGCTCGCAGAACACGGGCCACGAGATCCGGTCCTGCGGCGGGGCCGAGTCGAGATGCGTGCGGATCGCGCGGGTGCCGTGGGCGAAGGCGCAGCGCAGCGCGAAGTCCATGCGCGCGCGCACATCCGCGGCCGACCAGCGGGCGGTGCGGTCGGCCTCGACCGCGGCCAGCGCCCCGGCGAAGCTGCCGTCGGGGTTCGGGCTGCGCGGCCAGATGTGGCCCTTGTCGAGGTGGGTGTGCATGTCCACGAAGGCGGGCAGGACCATCGCGCCGCGGAGGTCCGCCGCCGCCTCTGCCGGCCCCTCGGCGATCCGCCCGCCCGCGAGCGTGATCGAGGTCCGCACCAGTCCGCCCGGTTGCCCCAGAAGGCAGGCGGGGACGGTCGCGTTCTCGAGCCTCAGGCGGGGCGCCGCGGGGAGGGAAAGGAAATCCGTCATCATCGCTCGCGCCGGACGGCGCTCTCGTGCCAGCGGTGCAGGAGCAGCCAGGACAGGGCCGAGATCGCAAGATAGATCGCGATCCCGGTCAGCACGATCAGGATCAGCGCCGCGAACATCCGCGGCACGTTCAGCCGGTAGCTGGCCTCGAGGATGCGGAAGGCCAGCCCCGCCGCCTTTCCGCCCGAACCCATGGCGAACTCGGCCACGACCGCGCCGATCAGGCTGAGGCCGCCGGCGATGCGCAGGCCGCCGAGGAAGTAGGGCAGGGCGGCGGGAAGCTCGAGGTGGCGCAGCCGCTGCCAGCGCCCGGCGCGGTAGATGGACATCAGGTCGCGCAGGTTGTGATCGGAGGATTTCAGGCCGAGGGCGGTGTTCGACAGGATCGGGAAGAAGGCGACGATCCAGGCGATGAACAGGACCCGCGCCGTGTGGCTGTCGATGTAGATGAAGATCAGGGGCGCGATGGCGATGATCGGCGTCACCTGCAGGACGACCGCGTAGGGAAAGAGCGACATCTCGATCCAGCGCGACTGGGCGAAGAGGATCGCAAGCCCCCCGCCGCCGATCACCGCCAGCAGCAGCGCCAGCAGCGACACCCGCAGCGTCGCCCACCAGCTGGGCGCCAGGGTGCCGAAGTCGCGGACCAGCGTCTCGGCCACGAGAACCGGCCCGGGCAGCACGTAATGCGGCACCCCGGCGAGCGTCACATAGGCCTGCCACGATCCGATCAGCGCGACGAAGACCGCGGCGGGCAGAAGCCAGCGGCCGATCCGCTCGCGCCGCTCGGCGCGCAGGCGGGCCGCCTCCTCGGCGTCGATCACCGCGGCGGGGGTCGCGGCCGGCGCCGGGCCGGCGCGCTCGGCAAGCGTCATCGCAGATCTCCCGGCGGCGGCCGGACCGCGCGCTCAGCCCGCATGCGCCGCCCCCTCCATCGCCGCGGCCAGCGCTTCCGAGGCGGCACGGCAATGGGCGACATAGCCCGCCGAGGTGCGGAACGAGTCCGACCTCGGATAGGGTTCGTCCACGGCGAGCTCGCGGATCACCCGGCCCGGCCGCGCCGCCATGATCACGATGCGGTCCGACAGGAACACGCTTTCGAACACCGAATGGGTGACGAAGATCACCGTGCAGTCGAACTTCGCGCGCATCGCGAGAAGGTCGTTGTTGAGCTTGAAGCGCGTGATCTCGTCGAGTGCGGCGAAGGGTTCGTCCATCAGGATCAGGCGCGGGCGCGTGACCAGCGCCCGGGCGATCGAGACGCGCATCTTCATGCCGCCGGACAGTTCGCGCGGATAGGCGCGCTCGAAGCCCGCCAGCCCCACCATCTCCAGCGTCTCGGCGATCAGGGGCTGCACCGTCCGCCGCGACCTGCCGCGCAGGCGCAACGGCAGCCAGACATTCGCGGCCACCGTCGCCCAGGGCATCAGGGTGGGTTCCTGGAACACGACGCCCAGCGTCGCGGCCGCCTCGGGGTCCTCCCAGCGCACCCGGCCGCGGCTGGGCTGGATCAGCCCCGCGATCAGCCGCAGCGCGGTGGACTTGCCGCAGCCCGAGGGCCCGAGGAGCGAGATGAAGTCGCCCCGGCGTATCTCGAGGCTCATGTCACGCAGCGCCACGACGCCGCGGCCGAACACCTTGTCCACGTTCTCGAGCAGCAGCAGCGTCGGCCGCGCGCCCGCGCGGACCGTCCCCGCGGCCGGGAAGGCCGCGGGGACAGGGGACGACGCCGCGGTCACTGCCCGGTCAGCGCCTGCTTGACCGGGAGCGACGCGCCCGTGTTGGTGAACTCGAGCGTGTAGGCCTGCGTCACGTCGAGGCCCGCCGGCAGCACGCCCGCCGCCACCATCTTGTCGTAGAAGGCCGCCATCCGCTCGGCGCTCATCGCGCCGATCCCGAGCGTCTCGGCATCGCCCGAATCGACAATCCCGTAGTCCTTCATCGCCGCGATCGAGAAGGCGAGCTGTTCGTCGGTGATGTCGGGGTTGTCCTCCTTGATCCTGGCCAGCGCCGCGGCATTGTCGCCGTAAAGGAAGTTGGCCCAGCCCTTGGCCGAGCCCTCGACGAAGCAGCGCACGGCCTCGGGCTTCGTCTCGATCGTCTCGCGCATGGTGACGATCATCGTCGAGTAGGCGGGATAGCCCTGGTCGGCGAGCAGCCAGACATCGGGCCTGAAGCCCGCCTGCTGCTCGATGGCGAAGGGCTCGGAGGTGACATAGCCCTGCTGCGCCGAATCGGGATCGGCGATGAAGGCGGCGGGGTTGAAGGTGTAGGGCACGCGCCGCGCCGGATCGAAGCCGAATTCGGCCTCGAGCCAGCGGAAGAAGGTCACGAAGCCCTCGTCGCCGATGATGTAGGTCGGCAGCCCGGCGATCTCGGCGAAGCTGGCGACCCGGCCGGGATGGGTCATCAGCACCTGCGGATCCTTCTGGAAGTCCGAGGCGACGGCAACCATCGGGATGCCTTCCTCGAGCGCCGAGAGCAGGCCCATGGGCCCGCCCATGTAGAAGTCGATCCGCCCGGCGAGAAGCTGGGCGCGGTTGTTCACCTGCGGCCCGCCGGGAAGGATCGTCACGTCGAGCCCGCAGGCGGCATAGGTGCCGTCCACGACCGACTGGTAGTAGCCGCCGTGCTCGGCCTGGGCCACCCAGTTCGTGCCGAAGCTGACCGGCACGAGATCCTGGGCTGCGACCGGCAGGGCGAGCGCTGCCGCGCCGCAGGCCAGAAGGGTGCGCTGAAGGGACATGTTCGCCTCCTGATGAATTCCTGCCGCGACTCTAGTGCGGCGGCTTTCAGAACACAGGACCCGCGCGCGGGAATCGCTGCGATCCGCACGCCGTCGGCGGTGATCGCAGCAGATTCCGCGCGCGAATGCACGAAGAATGTGCAGACTGCCGGAGCCCTGCCGTCGGGCCCGGCGCGCCGCTTGCCGGCGACCGATGTCGGGGGGGTCAGACCGCGATCCGAGGAGACCATGCGCCAGCTCGATCCCGCCCGTCTTCCCCCGCCCTTCGCGCGCTACGCCCATGGTGTCGAGGTGCCCGCCGGCGCGCGGCTCGTGGTCACCTCGGGGCAGCTCGGGATCGGCGCCGACGGCGTGGTGCCGCCCGACGCCGCCGGGCAGGCGGCGCTGTGCTTCGCCCATTGCGGGGCGATCCTGGCCGAGGCCGGCATGGGGCCGGCCGACGCGATCCGGATCAACGCCTTCGTCACCGACCGCGCGCACATGCCCGCCTACATGGCGGCGCGCGATGCCTGGCTGGCCGGCGTCGCCCGCCTGCCCGCCTCGACGCTCGTGATCGTCGCGGGCTTCACCCGGCCGGAGTTCCTGGTGGAGGTCGAGGTCACCGCCGCCCGGCTCTAGCCCGCCGCCACCGTCACCGCCACCCCCGCCGCCGCCAGAAGGGCGGCGATCGGCTCGGGCGGCGGGGCATCGGTGACCAGCCGGGCGAAGCGGTCGGGGGGTGCGATGCGGATCGGGGCGCTGCGGCCGAACTTGGTCGCGTCGGCGGCGACGATGCCCGCCCCGGCGCCGTCGAGGATCGCCCGGCTGAACTCGGCCTCGCGCAGGTCGTGCAGCAGGAACCCGGCCGCGGCGTCGATCGCCGCCGCCGAGAGCACCGCATAGTCCACCCGGAACTGGCGCACGAAGGCCAGTGCCTCGGCGCCGAAGGCGCCGCCGTCATGGGCCCTGAGCTCGCCCCCGGCCATGAACACGCGGTTGCCGTTGCGGGTGGCCAGCGCCTGCGCCACCGCGATCGAGTTGGTCACCACCAGAAGCTCGCGGTGGCCGCGCAGGGCGCGCGCGACATAGGCCGTGGTCGAGCCGATGTCGAGGAACAGCGAGGCGCCGTCGGGCAGCAGCGCCGCCACCGCGCGGGCGATGCGTTCCTTGCGCTCGGGGTTCTCGGCCATGCGCTGGTCGAGCGTCGGCTCGGGCTCCCACCCGGCAAGCTCCGCCCCCCCGTGCACGCGGCGCACCAGCCCGCGCGATTCGAGCCGCTGGAAGGCGCGGCGCACCGTCTCCTCCGAGACGCCGAGACGGCGCGAGAGCTCGGCGCTGCGCCCGCTGCCGGCCTCGCGCAAGAGGGCGAGGATCTCCTGCTCGCGCTGCGTCGCCCGCATGCCTTCCCCCCCGTTCCGGGCGAGAATGCCCGACAGACGTGCAGGATTCAACGCCAATCCCACGAAAACCCACGCAAAGCCCACAATCCGTTTGACAGGCCGGGGCTCTTGCCGCCACCTTGGAACCGGGCGGCAGGCCCGGCTGAACAGGGGGGAATGCGACGATGCGCAAGGCACTGGCGGCGGCGGTTGTGGCGGCGGCGGGCATGGTCTCGGGCGGGGCGCTGGCGGCCCCCGAATCCGAGGATCCGATCCGGCTGACGCTGCACGACTGGACCGGGCAGCTGATCACGACGAACATCATGGCGGCCGTGCTCGAGGAGGCGGGCTACAACGTCGAGCTCGTCCAGGCCGACTATCTGGCGCAGTTCGCCGGGCTGAAGACCGGCGATCTGCACGTGGCGATGGAGATGTGGGAGACCACCGGCCGCGAGGCGATGGACGAGGCCACGGCCACCGGCCTTGTCGTCAACCTCGGATCGACCGGGCTCGAGGCCATCGAGGAGTGGTGGTATCCGCTCTACATGAAGGAGAGATGCCCCGGCCTGCCGAACTGGGAGGCGCTGAAGGACCCCGCCTGCGCCGAGGCCTTCGCCACCGTCGAGACCGCGCCGAAGGGCCGCTATCTGGGCGGCGCGGTCACCTGGGGGGGGTTCGACGACGAGCGCGTGGTGGCGCTCGGCCTGCCCTTCGAGGTGATCCATGCCGGCACCGATGCGGCCCTCTTCGCCGAGCTCGAGAGCGCCTACCAGCGCCAGGCGCCGATCATCATGTGGGTCTATGCGCCCCACTGGGCGCCGCTGAAGTACGAAGGCGAATGGGTCGAGTTCCCGCCCTACACGCCCGAGTGCTACAACGACCCCGCCTGGGGCATCAACCCGGACATGGCCTATGACTGCGGCAAGCCGCGCGGGCCGATCTGGAAGGTCGCCTGGGCGGGGCTGGCCGAAAAATGGCCGGGTGCGGCGCGGGCGATCGAGGCCTTTCACGTCACCAACGACGAGATGGGCGCGATGATCGCCGCGGTCGATCTGGACGGCCGCTCGGTCGAGGACGTGGTGGACGAGTGGATGGCGGCCAACGAGGCGCGCTGGTCGGCCTGGATCGCCGAGTGACGAGGGTCTGGCGTACCGGCGCCGGGCGGTGATGCGGCCGGGGCGATGACCGGCGGGGGCGCCAAGCTTGCGGCCCGCGGGCTGTGGAAGCTCTACGGGCCCCACCCCGAGCGGCTGCTCGCCGGCGGGGCGCGGCCGACGCCCGAGGCGATCCGCGCCTCGGGGCATGTTGCGGCGGTGCGCGATGCCACCATCGAGGTCGCCGAGGGCGAGATCTTCGTGGTCATGGGGCTGTCGGGTTCGGGCAAGTCCACCCTGATCCGCTGCCTCGCGCGGCTGGTGGAACCCTCGGCCGGGTCGGTCAGCTTCGACGGGATCGACCTCTTGGCCGCCTCGCGCGCCGAGCTGACCCGCATCCGCCGCCACCGGCTGGGCATGGTGTTCCAGCACTTCGCGCTTCTGCCGCATCTGACCGTGCTCGAGAACGTGGCCTTCCCGCTGGAGGTGCAGGGGATGGCGCGGGGCCCGCGCGAGGCGCGGGCGCGCGAGGTGATCGCGCTGGTCGGGCTCGAGGGGCGCGAGGGGCGCTATCCGCGCGAGCTGTCGGGCGGCCAGCAGCAGCGCGTGGGGATCGCCCGCAGCCTCGCCGGAAATCCGGAACTGTGGTTCCTCGACGAGCCCTTCTCGGCCCTCGATCCGCTGATCCGGCGCGAGATGCAGGACGAGTTCCTGCGCCTCCAGCGCGGCTTGCGCAAGACCATCGTGTTCATCACCCACGACTTCGACGAGGCGATCCGGCTGGCCGACCGGATCGCGATCATGAAGGACGGCGCGGTGGTGCAGACCGGCACGCCCGAGGAGCTGGTGCTGCGCCCGGCCGATCCCTATGTCGCCGAGTTCACCCGCCATGTCGCGCGCGCCAAGGTGGTGACGGCCGCCGCGGTGATGACGCCGGGGGGGCCGGTCGAACATGCCGGGACGGTCGCCGCCGGCGACCGGATCGAGGCGATCGCGGCGCGGGTGGAGGCGGCGGAGCTCCCGCATGCGGTGGTCGATGCCGCGGGGCGGGTGGTGGGCGCGATCGACCGGCGCGCGGTGATCGGCGTGCTGGTGGGCCGGGGGCCGGGGTCGTGACCGGCGCCGGGATGGCAGATGCGGGCGGGACCGGGGCGGAGCGGCCGGCAGCCGGCGGCGCGGACGTCGCCGCGCGGGCGCCGACGCCGGCGCCGGCGCCGCCCGCGGGGCGGATGGCAGGGCGGCGCCTCTGGCTGGTGCTCTGGGGCGGGCTCGCGGTCGCGACGCTGGTGCTGGCGGCGCTGGCGCCGCGGCTGTCGGCCGGGCCGCTGGCCGATCTCTGGGTGCCGCCGGCCTGGCTGCGGCCGGACGTGGCCGGCGCGATCTCGCGCTTCATGGCCTGGCTCACCACCGAGGCGCGGATCGGCCCGCTGGCGGTGACCGAGATCACCCGCGCCCTCGCCGCGGCGATCGAGGCGCCCTACGAGCTTGCCCGCAACCTCCTGGTCGACGGCTGGACCGAGGGGCGCGGCCGGCGCGCGCAGCAGGTGTTCCCGCCGCTTTCGTGGATCGCCATCGTCGCGGCGGCCGTGGCGCTGGGCGTCCATGCCCGCGGCTGGCGGCTCGGGCTGTTCGCCGGGGGCTGCTTGCTCTACCTCGCGGTCTTCGGCCAGTGGCAGAGCGCGATGGTCACGCTCGCCTCGGTGGTGATCGCGGTGCCGATCGGCGTGGCGGGGGGGCTGGTTCTCGGCACGCTGGCCTGGGCGAGCCGCCCCTTCGACCGGGCGCTGGCGCCCGTCCTCGACCTGATGCAGACGGTGCCGACCTTCGCCTACCTGGTGCCGATCCTGTTCCTGTTCGGCTTCGGCCCGGTGGCGGCGCTGATCGCCACCATCATCTACGCGATGCCGCCGATGGTGCGGGTGACGACGCTCGCGCTGCGCCAGGTGCCGGCCGAGATCGCCGAATACGCGGTCATGGCGGGCTGCACGCCGTGGCAGCGGCTGCGTCGGGTGATGCTGCCCGCCGCCCTTCCCGACCTGATGGTGGGGGTCAACCAGGTGATCATGCTGACGCTGAACATGGTGATCATCGCCTCGATGATCGGTGCGGGCGGCCTCGGCTTCGACGTGCTGAACGCGCTGCGCCGGCTGGACATCGGCGGCGGCATCGAGGCGGGGCTTGCCATCGTCGCCCTGGCGGTGGCGCTCGACCGGCTGAGCCAGGCGCTGGCCGAACGCGCCCGCAGCGCCCGGCCGGCGGTGGCGGGGCCGTGGCTGCGGCGGCACCGCTGGCCGGTGACGGTGGCGGCGGTGGCGGTGGCGACCGGGCTTCTGGGCCTCGCCTTTCCGGCGATGCAGTCCTATCCCGACAGTCTGACGGTCACCACCCGGGCGTTCTGGGGCGACCTCGTGCGCTGGGTCAACGTGACCTATTTCGACAGTTTCGAGGCCGCCAAGGGCGCGGCGCTCACGCATGTGCTGCTGCCGGTCAAGCGGTTCCTGCTGGCGCTGCCCTGGGTCTGGGTGCTCGCCCTCGTCACGCTGGCCGGCTGGCGGCTGGGCGGCCGGCGGCTCGGGCTGCTGGGCTTCCTCCTCGTGCTCTACCTCGCCCTGACCGGGCTCTGGGAACAGGCGATGACCACACTCTACCTCTGCGGCGTCTCGGTGGTCTTGGCCGGGCTGATCGGCCTGCCGCTCGGCATCCTCGCCGCCTCGTCGGCCGTCGCGGGGCGGATCCTCGGGGCGGTCACCGACACGCTGCAGACGCTGCCCTCGTTCGTCTATCTGATCCCGGTCGTGATGCTGTTCCGGGTGGGCGACTTCACGGCGATGATCGCGGTCACGCTCTACGCGCTGGCGCCGGCGGTGCGCTACACCGCGCACGGGCTGCGCTCGGTCGCGCCCGAACTCGTGGAGGCGGGCACGATGGCCGGCTGCAGCCGCTGGCAGATCCTGCTGCGCATCCGCCTGCCGCTGGCGGTGCCCGAGATCCTGCTCGGGCTGAACCAGACGATCATGCTGGCCCTGTCGATGCTGGTGATCACCGCGCTCGTCGGCACCCGCGACCTCGGGCAGGAGGTCTATATCGCGCTGACGCGCGCCGACGTGGGCGCGGGCCTCGTCGCCGGGCTCGCGGTGGCCGCGATCGCCATTGTCGCCGACCGGCTGATCGCCGCCGGCGCGCGCGCCCAGCGGGCGCGGCTGGGACTTGCGGAGGGAGGGCGATGATCGAGGATGCCCGCGCCCGGGCAGCGCACCTGCCGATCTGGTCGGGGCCGGTCGATCCGGTGCCGCTGGGCGGCGGGATCACCAATGTCAACTTCGTCGTCGAGGATGCCGGCCGCAGGGCGGTGGTGCGCATCGGCGCCGACATCCCGGTGCATCAGGTGATGCGCTTCAACGAACTCGCGGCGAGCCGCGCCGCCCATGCCGCCGGCGTCTCGCCCGAGGTGCTCCATGCCGAGCCCGGGGCGCTGGTGCTGGCCTATGTCGAGGGGCGGACGCTCGCGGCCGAGGACGTGCGCGACCCCGCGATGCTGCCGCGCGTGCTCGACCTCGTCGCCCGGGCGCACCGCGAGATGCCGCGCCACCTGCGCGGGCCGACGCTGGCCTTCTGGGTGTTCCACGTCATCCGCGACTATGCCGCGCGGCTGGTGGAGGACGGCAGCCCGCACCGGCCCCTGCTGCCCGGCCTCATCGCCGCCGCCGAACGGCTCGAGGCGGCGGTCGGGCCGGTGGAGATGGTGTTCGGCCACAACGACCTTCTGCCCGCGAACCTGATCGACGACGGCACGCGGCTGTGGCTGATCGACTGGGACTATGCCGGCTGGGGCTCGCCGCTGTTCGACCTCGGCGGCCTGGCCGCCAACAACGGCCTTGCGCCGGACCAGGAGCACGGGATGCTCGCGGCCTACTACGGGCGCGCGCCCGACGCCGGGCTGCTGCGCCGCTACGGGGCGATGAAATGCGCCGCCGCGCTGCGCGAGGCGATGTGGAGCATGATCTCCGAACTCCACTCCGAACTCGACGTGGACTTCGCCGCCTATACCGAGACCAACCTAGAAACCTTCCGCGCCGCGCTGGCGGCCTTCGACGCAGGGTGACCCGATGACCGAGCTTCCCGCCTCTGCCCGCATCGTCGTCGTCGGCGGCGGCATCGTCGGCTGCTCGACCGCCTACCACCTCGGCAAGCGGGGGCTGACCGACACGCTGCTGCTCGAGCGCGGCCGGCTCACCTGCGGCTCGACCTGGCATGCGGCGGGGCTGGTCGGACAGCTCAGAACCTCGGCCAACATCACCCAGCTGCTGGGCTATTCGGTCGATCTCTACCGCCGGCTGAAGGACGAGACCGGGCTCGAGACCGGCTGGAAGATGAACGGCGGGCTGCGGCTGGCCTGCACCCCCGACCGCTGGACCGAGGTCAGGCGCCAGGCCACCACCGCGCGCTCCTTCGGCCTCGAGATGCACCTTCTGACCCCGCGCGAGGCGCAGGAGCTCTGGCCGCTGATGACGGTCGATGACCTGGTCGGCGCCGCCTTCCTGCCGACCGACGGCCAGGCCAGCCCCTCGGACATCGCCCAGGCGCTGGCGAGGGGCGCGCGCATGGCCGGGGTCACGATCGCCGAGGAGACCCCGGTCGCCCGCATCGCGGTCGAGGACGGACGGGTGCGGGGGGTCGAGACGCCGCGCGGCTTCGTCGCCTGCGAGCGGCTCGTGCTGTGCTGCGGGCTCTGGACCCGGGCGCTGGCGGCGACCGTGGGGGTGAACGTGCCGCTGGTGCCGGTCGAGCACCAGTATCTGATCACCGAACCGATCCCGGGCGTCACGCCCGACCTGCCGACGCTGCGCGACCCCGACCGTCTGACCTACTGGAAGGAGGAGGTGGGCGGCCTCGTCATGGGAGGCTACGAGCCGAACCCCCGGGCCTGGGCCACGGGCGGCATCCCCGAGGGGTTCAGCTTCGAGCTGCTGACCTCGGACTTCGACCATTTCGAGCCGTTCATGGAGCGCGCCATCGGCCGGGTTCCGGCGCTGGCCGCGGCCGGGGTGAAGCAGCTGCTGAACGGGCCGGAGAGCTTCACCCCCGACGGCAACTTCATCCTCGGCGAGGCGCCCGAGGTCCGCGGCCTGTTCGTCGGCGCGGGGTTCAACGCCTTCGGCATCGCCTCGGGCGGGGGGGCGGGCATGGCACTGGCCGAATGGGTGGCCACCGGCGCGCCCCCCTTCGACCTCTGGCCGGTGGACATCCGCCGCTTCGGCCCCGTCCATCAGGCCACCGGCTGGGTGCGCGCGCGCACGCTCGAAGCCTACGGCAAGCACTATGCCATCGCCTGGCCGGGCGAGGAGATGCGCTCGGCCCGCCCCGCCCGCCGCTCGCCGCTCTGGGCCGAGCTCAAGGCGCAGGGTGCGGTGTTCGGCGAGAAGATGGGCTGGGAGCGGCCGAACTGGTTCCGCGACGCCGCCGCCGGCGACCCCGAGGACGACGTGCCCGCGTTCGGCCGGCCGGGGTCCTGGGCCGCGGTCGCGCGCGAGCACCGCGCCGCGCGCGAGGCGGCGGTGCTGATCGACCAGACCTCGTTCGGCAAGATCCTCGTCCAGGGGCCCGAGGCGGCGGCGGCGCTTGAGCGGATCTGCGCCAACCGCATCGACCGGCCGCCGGGAAGCCTGATCTACACCCAGCTGCTGAACGACCGCGGCGGGATCGAGGCCGACCTGACGGTGGCGCGGCTCGACCGGGACCGCTTCTACCTTGTCACCGGCACGGGCTTCATCACCCGCGATCTCGACTGGATCGCCCGCGGGCTCGACGGCGCGCGCGCCGAGGCGGTCGATGTCACCTCGGCCCGTGCGGTGCTGGCGCTGATGGGCCCGAACGCGCGCGCGATCCTCTCGCGCGTGACCCCCGACGACGTGTCGAACGCGGCCTTCCCCTTCGGCCGGGCGCGCCGGATCGAGGTTGCCGACTGCCCGGTTCTGGCGCTGCGGGTGACCTATGTGGGCGAGCTCGGCTGGGAGCTGCACATGCCCGCCGAGGTCGCGCTGACGGTGCATGCCGCGCTCAGCGCGGCCGGCGCCGACCTCGGGCTGCGGCCCGCGGGCTACCGGGCGATCGAGACGCTGCGGCTCGAGAAGGGCTATCGCGCCTGGGGCGCCGACATCGGCCCCGACCACACGCCGCTCGAGGCCGGCCTCGGCTGGGCGGTGAAGCTGAAGTCGGGCCTTCCCTTCCGCGGCCGGCCCGCGCTCGAGGCGCAGGCGCAGGGCCCGCTGGCCAAGCGCCTTGTCACCCTCACCCTCGACGATCCGTCGGTGATGCTGTTCGGGCGCGAGACCATCCTGCGCGACGGGCAGACCGTGGGCTGGCTGTCCTCCGGCGGTTTCGGCCACAGCATCGGCCGGCCGGTCGGCATGGGCTATGTCCGCCGCGCCGGGGGCGTGACCGACGACTTCCTCGCCACCGGCCGCTGGGAGCTCGAGGTCGCCGCGGAGCGGTTTCCGGCGCGGATGCACCACGCGCCGCTCTGGGATCCCGAGGGGCTGCGGGTCCGGGCGTGACGCCGGGCGCGCGGAGGCGGCAGGACCGGGGGGGCAGGGACGGGGGGGGCAGGGACGGGGGGGCAGGGACGGCGGCAGCGGCGGGGGGCGCGCGGCGTGCAGGCCCGCGGCCGCCTGCGCCCGGCGCTCAGCCGCCCTGCCGGCGCAGCCGCGCCCGCCAGAGCGTGAACAGTCCGGCGGCGACGACGATGGCCGAGCCGGCGATCACCGGAGGGTCGGCCGTCTCGCCGAAGGCGGTGATGCCGATCGCCGCGGCGAAGACCAGCTGGAGATAGGCGAAGGGCTGCACGGCCGAGGCCTCGGCCACGTCATAGGCGCGGATCAGCAGGTAGTGGCCGAGCGCCCCGGTCACGCAGAGCGCCGCCATCAGCGCCCAGTCCGGGGCGGTCATCGGTTCCCAGAACCAGATGCCGACCGCGGTCATCGCCGCCGCGCCGACCGTGCCGGTCCAGAAGAACGAGGTCTCCGGCGGGTCGTTTCGGGCGACGTAGCGGGTCAGCAGCCCGTAGAGCGCGAACAGGAACGCCGCCGCCAGGGGCACCAGCGCGGCCGGCGCGAAGACGCCGAGCCCCGGGCGCAGGATGACGAGGACGCCGGCGAAGCCGATCGCGATCGCCGTCCAGCGCCGCCAGCCCACGCGCTCGCCGAGCACCGGCCCCGACAGCGCCGCCACCAGCAGCGGATAGGCGGCGAAGACGGCGTGGCTCTCGACCAGGCCCAGCAGCACGAAGCCGGTCACCATCACGCAGATCTCGAGCGCCAGCAGAAGCCCCCGGGCCGCCTGCAGCCAGGGATGCCGGGTGCGGGCGGCGGCGCGCAGGCCGCCGGCACGGCGCTGCGACAGCAGGATCACGAAGGCGGCGAAGAACCAGTAGCGGATCATCACCACCAGCCAGACGCTGTAGGCGCCGGCGAGATGGCGCGACAGCCCGTCCTGCACGGCGAAGACGGCGCAGGTCGCCACCATCAGCAGGATGCCCTTGCGGGTGTCCTGCCGGGTCATCGCCGCCGCCCGCCGCCGCGCCGCGGGCGCCCGGCGCCGGCGGCGGAGGCGCGATGGCCGGTGCTGCGCGCCACCGGCAGCGGACGGCTTCCGGCACGGCGGCGGCGGATCGCGCCCCGGACCGGCCGGGCAACCGCCGCGGGCACCGGCGGCAGGATGCCGCGGCGGGTCGGGTCGGCGATCATTCCGGCAGGACTCCGGCGCTCATGTGGCGCTTCTGCCCGTAGCCCGGAAGGCGGCGGACCGCAAACCCCGCCGCGGCGAGAGCCCGGCGCACGCGGCCCGCCGCGCTGTAGGTGGCGAAACTGCCGCCGGGGGCGGTGTGGCGGGCGACCTCGGCCATCAGCGCGGGGGACCAGAGGCCGGGGTTGCGGTCGGGGGCGAAGCCGTCGAGGAACCAGGCGTCGGCGGTGCCCGGCCAGGCCGGCAGGGTCTCGGCGGCGTCGCCGAGGACGAGACGGGCCTCGACCTCGGGCGTGGCGACACGGCCGCCTGCGAGCAGCTCGAGCGCGGGTGCCACCGCCCCGGCGGCCTCGGGGAAGGCCGCGAGCGCGCGGGCAGCCGCGGCGGGGTCGAGCGGGTCGCATTCGAAGCCGGTATAGGAAAGCCGGCCCGGGATGCCGGCCGCGCGCCAGGCGATCAGCGCCGCCACGAGGTTGAGCCCGGTGCCGAAGCCGAGTTCGGCGATGCGGAAGCCCGGGCGGAAGCGGGCCGGCAGGCCGTTGCCGGCGAGAAACACATGCCGCGCCTCGGCCAGCCCGCCGGCGCGGGAGAAGTAGCTGTCGCCGAAGGCGCGCGAGAACGGCACGTCCCCCGGCAGCCAGTCGAGCGCCGGTCCCGCCGCGGCCGGCGCCGCGCCGGTGTGCGGTGCCGGTCGGCCGTCGCCCGCGGTCGCGGACGGGTCATGCGCCGCGCTGACGGTCATCGGCATTTCCCCTGCATTCCGCCTCCGTCACCGCCGCGCGCATGCCCCGCGGTCGTTTCCCGACGGGTGCGACCCTCGCGCGGGCCGACGCGGAAGGCAACCGTCCCCGGCGCGGTGACAGGCGGC
>CALDYW010000115.1 GCA_937944395.1 uncultured Paracoccaceae bacterium
AAGCGTCACCTCGACATGCTGCTCGCGCACATGACGCTCAGCGACAAGCCCTACATGGGCTCGGTCACCGAGCCGTCGCGTGCGGCGGATTCGGTCGAGATGTCACGGATCCTGTTCGGAACCGACTTTGTCGCGCGCAACGCGGTGATGACCTCGCTGGTCAACATCAACTCGCCGCTGGTGTTCGATGCCACGATGATGGGCGCGCTCGAGGTCTATGCGGAAGCCGGGCAGGCCAGCATCGTCAGCCCCTTCATCGTCGGCGGCGCGATGGCGCCTGTGACCGTGGCCGGAACGCTGACGCAGGTGCTGGCCGAGGTGCTCGTGGGCGTGGCCTACAGCCAGCTGGTCCGCAAGGGCGCGCCGGTGATCTTCGGCGCCTTCGTGACCTCGATCGACATGAACTCGGGCGCGCCGACCTTCGGCACGCCCGAGGCGGCGCAGATCACCTATGGCGCGGGTCAGCTCGCGCGGCGGCTCGGGCTGCCCTACCGCAGCGCGGGCGCCTTCTGCGGCTCGAAGCTGCCGGACGCGCAGGCCGCCTACGAGAGCGCGAATTCGCTGAACACGGGGCTGCTTTCGGGCGTGAACTTCATGCTGCACGCCTGCGGCTGGCTGGAGGGCGGGCTGGTCGCCTCCTACGAGAAGTTCGTGATGGATGCCGACCAGCTTGGCATCCTGCACCGGCTCGCCGCCGGCGTGGACCTGAGCGAGGCCGGGCAGGCGATGGACGCGATCCGCGAGGTGGGGCCCGGCGGGCACTACCTCGGCTGCGCCCATACCCAGGCGCATTTCAGGGAGGCGTTCTGGCGCACCGAGCTGCTCGACTACAAGCCCTTCGAGACCTGGGAGGAGGAGGGCGCGCGCGACACCGTGGCGCTGGCCTCGGCACGGGTGGCGCGGCTGCTTCGCGACTACGAGGCCCCGCCCCTCGACCCGGGAATCCGCGAGGCGCTGGAAGACTTCGTGGCGCGACGGAAGGCGTCGATGCCCGACGCCTTCGTCTGAGGCGTCAGGCGGCGCAGGTCCGCGCGGCCAGCCGCGCCTCGGCGAGAAGCGCGATCAGCACCTCGACATGGTGCGCGACGCTGTAGGTCGCGTCCCGCGCGCGCCGGGCCGATTCCAGGCGCTGCTCGCGGGCCATCAGGTCCGCCAAGGCGCGTTCGGGCGGCGGCGGCACGGCCGTTGCAAGCAGGCGTCGCAGGTCGCGGTTGCGGTCGTAATCGGCAAGGCCATGCTGGGCGGCTCGGATCAGCAGTCGCGGGCGGCTGAGCGCCTCGAGGCGGGGGACTGTGGCGGTCATGGTGGTCTCCGGCAGCAGAGACCCGACTCCTAATACAACCAAAACGGGTGTTGCGCCCTGGGGACAACAGCGTTCGCTGCCCTTGGAATACGTTACCAGATCAACAGAATACTCGGCACTGGCGCGACTGTGGACAACTTGATAACAATTACAACCTGACGTTGAGTGCGCCGCTGTGCTGGACTGGCGACAAGGGGACGGGAATGGCAGATGCACGGGAGGGGCCGGGGGCGACCGCGGCCTATCCGGACTGGGTGCCCGAGGGGGCGCGGCGCTATCTTCTGCATGTCGAGGCGGGGCTGTCGCTGCGCGCGCTGGCGCGCGGCGAGGGCTGCCACGCCTCGACAATCCTGCGCCAGGTCCGGCGCATGGAGGCGCGGCGCGACGACCCGCTTGTGGACGAGGCGCTGCGCCGCCTCACCCGGAACCTCCCGCTGCAGCCCGACCCGCCCGAGCGCCCCGAGACTCAGGACGATCGAGCGATGCCCGTCAGACCCCGTTCCCCGATCCGACCCGCCGGAACGCCCGCACCCGACGAGGAGACGCTGAACCGCGAGGCGCGGCGGATCCTGCGACGGCTGAGCGAATCGGGGTCGGTGCTGGTGGTCGCGCCGGAGTTCGAGCAGGCCGTCGTGCTGCGCGAACTGCCCGACGGACGATGCGCGCGCACCGGCGTGGTGGCGCGGGCGGTGGCGCAGGCCTTCGCACTCAAGGACTGGATCGAACACCGCAGCCTTTCCGGCCGGGTGGCGACCTATGCCATCACCGCCGCGGGGCGTTCGGCGCTGAAGCGGCTTCTGGCCGAGGACGCGGCGATGCGCAGCGGCCTGGCCGAGGCCCCGGCGCCCTTCGCCGACCAGCACCGCGAGATCGAGGAGCGAACCGCCGACCCGGAGGACGGCACCGGGGCGCCGGCCCGGCGGATGCGCTACAACGCTGCCGAAAGCCCGCTGGCGATCCTCGGCCGGCGCCGCGAGAAGGATGGCAAGCCCTTCCTGTCGCCGGACCTCGTGGATGCGGGCGAACGGCTGCGCGAGGACTTCGAACTGGCCCAGATGGGGCCGCGCGTCGCGCAGAACTGGGACCGGTTCCTGACCGGAGGGATCGACCGCGGCGGCTTCCGGCCCGGCGGCGGCGGGGGCGGGTCCGAGGCGGCGCGGGCGCGCGTGGCCGCGGCACTGGCCGACCTCGGGCCGGGTCTCGGCGATGTCGTGCTGCGGGTCTGCTGCTTCCTCGAGGGGCTCGAGGCGGCCGAGCGGCGGATGGGCTGGTCGGCGCGATCGGGCAAGATCGTCTTGCGGATCGCGCTGCAGCGGCTGCGGCGGCACTACGACGAGCGCGGCGGCCGCTACGGCGGGCTGATCGGGTGACGCGCCCGCACCGGTCCGCGGGCGCCCCCGAAGCGGTCCCGAGGGCAGGCGCACCCGGCCGGACCGCCGCGACGCCGCCGAGGGCGCGCGCCGCGGCCGCGGCGAAG
>CALDYW010000116.1 GCA_937944395.1 uncultured Paracoccaceae bacterium
GGTCGGGGTGCGGGGCGCGCGCGGCACCGGCCACGGCACCGGCCGCGGCACCGGCCGCGGCACCGGCCGCGGCACCGGCCGCGGCACTGGCCGCGGTGCGCTGCGGCGCTAGCTGCCCGTCCTGGACGAGTGACCCTGCAAGACCCTACCGCGATGACCGCCCCCCCGCCGATCCTGCTCTGGTTCCGCCGCGACCTGCGGCTCGACGACAACCCGATGCTGGCTGCCGCTGCCGCCGACGGGCGGCCGCTGATCCCCGTGTTCGTCGCCGACGAGGCGGTGGACGGGCTCGGGGCGGCGCCGTGCTGGCGGCTCGGGCTCGGGCTCGAGGCCTTCGCCGAGGCGCTGGGCGCGGCGGGGTCGCGGCTGGTGCTGCGCCGGGGACCGGCACTGCCGACGCTGCAGCGGCTGGTCGCCGAGTCCGGCGCCGGCGCGGTGTGGTGGGGTCGGCTCTACGATCCCGCCGCGCGGGCGCGGGACACGGCGGTGAAGGCGGCGCTGCGGGCCGCGGGGCTCGAGGTGCGAAGCTTTCCCGGCCATGTCCTGCACGAACCCTGGGAGGTCGCGACCGGCTCGGGCGGGGTCTACCGGGTCTATTCGCCGTTCTGGCGGGCGGTGCGCGACCGGCCGGTGCCGGTGCCCGCACCCGCCCCGGCCGCGCTGCGCCCGCCCGCCGTCTGGCCCGCGTCCGACCGGCTGGCCGACTGGCAGCTCGGCGCCCGCATGCAGCGCGGCGCCGCGGTGGTGCGCCCGCATCTGGCCGTCGGGGCGGCGGCGGCCGCGGCCCGCCTCGGGCGGTTCCTCGACGGGCCGATCGCCGCCTATGCCGAGGCGCGCAACCGCCCCGACCTTGCCGGCACCTCGCGGCTGTCGGAGAACCTCAGCCTCGGCGAGATCGGCATCCGCCGGGTCTGGCACGCCGCGCTCGCCGCCCATCACGCCGGGGCCGCGGGCGCCGAGACCTTCCTGCGCGAACTCGTCTGGCGCGACTTCGCCTGGCATCTCGCCTTCCACACGCCGCATATCCTCGAACGCAACTGGAAGCCCGAGTGGGACGCCTTCCCCTGGAACACCGACGCCGGCCGGCCCGAGGTGGTCGCCTGGCAGCGCGGGCGCACCGGTCTGCCCTTCGTCGATGCGGCGATGCGCGAACTCTATGTCACCGGGACCATGCACAACCGGACACGGATGATCGTCGCCTCGTTCCTGACCAAGCATCTGATGACGCACTGGCGGATCGGACTCGACTGGTTCGCCGACTGCCTGGTGGACTGGGATCCGGCCTCGAACGCGATGGGCTGGCAGTGGACGGCCGGCTCGGGGCCCGACGCCGCGCCCTATTTCCGCATATTCAATCCGGTGAGTCAGGCGGAGACCTTCGACCCGGAGGGGCGCTACCGCCGGGCCTGGATCGCGGAACTGGGCCGCGACCCGCCGGCGACGGCGCTGGACTACTTCCGCGCCATCCCGGCAAGCTGGTCGATGCGGCCGGATGATCCCTACCCCGCGCCCGTGGTGTCGCCCGAGGCCGGCCGGGCCCGCGCGCTGGCCGCCTATGCCGCGCGGGCGGCCGGGTGACCGGCGGAGGCGGGCGGCTCAGCGGCAGTCGAGCAGCGCGGCCAGCCGGGCCGGCGTGTTCGGCCCGCCGTCGCGCGTCACGATCGGTCCGCCGGCATAGGCCGAGATCTGCAGCCGCGACCAGTCCGGCGTCGCGGTCACGATCTCGGTGCCGATGCCGCAGGTGCGCAGGCCGCCCAGAAGGCCGGCATCCCCGATGCGGTGGTTGGTGTGGCCCGGAGCGGCCGCGATCTGCACCAGCCCGCGCGCGGCGGGGTGGTAGCGGAAGATGCGCAGCACCTGCATCAGGTGCGGCCGGTCGATGGCGACGATCTCCTTGCGGCCGTCGCCGTCGAGGTCGGCCGCGCCGAGCAGCGCAACCCAGCGGTGGCGGGTGCCGATGAAGCCGGTGACGGCGCGGCGGGCCAACCCCGCGCCCGAACCCGCGCCCGAGGCGCGATAGACGGCGATGCGCGATCCATGCGCGGCATGGCTCTCGACCACGACCAGCTCCGGCCGGCCGTCGCCGTCGAGATCGGAGACGAGGGGGGCGACATCCTCGTAGACCAGCGCCTCGGGCAGCTTGACGCGTATCCGGTCGGGCGCGGTGCCGCAGGGCCCGCGGCGGTCAAGCCCGACCTCGAGTTCCGACCATTCGCCACCGGGCAGGACGCCGTGGCCGTAGCGCCCGGTCGGGCTGTCGTAGCGGGCCTCGCGGATGGTAAGCGTGCAGGGGCCGGCACCGTCTTGGGCGAGACCGGGCGCCGGCAGGACCGGCAGGGCGACCGCGAGAAGCAGCGCGGCCGCCCGGGCGCGCATCAGATCTGCTTCTCCGGCATCTGCACCACCAGCCCGTCGAGCGCGGGCGTGACCTTGATCTGGCAGGTCAGCCGCGAGCGGACAGGGTCGGGTTTCCAGGCGAAGTCGAGCATGTCCTCCTCCATGCTCTCCTTGCGCGGCAACCTGTCAACCCAGTCGGGATGCACGTAGACGTGGCAGGTCGAGCAGGCGCAGGCCCCGCCGCAGTCGGCCTCGATCCCCGGAATGCCGTTGTCGCGCGCGCCTTCCATGACGGTCAGGCCGTTCGGCACCTCGACCACATGCTCGGTGCCGTTGTGCTCGATGTAAGTGATCCGTGCCATGCCTTCCCCTTCGCGCCGTCTGCACGCGGCCGGACATAGGCCAACTGCGGGGGATTATCCAGAGGTGCGGGTCTTGCCCGCAGCCGCAGATGTTCTATCGATGTTCTCATGCTCGACCCGCCCCCGCCGCCCGCCTGGCCGCACCCGCCCGCCGCCCTGCCGGCCGGCCGTCTGGCCGATCCGCCGCAGGGGGCGCGGGTGGCGGTGGCGGGGCTGGTGCTGGTGCGGCAGCGGCCCGGCACGGCGAAGGGGGTGATCTTCCTGACGCTGGAGGACGAGACCGGCGTGGCCAACGTGGTGGTCTGGGCGAAGGTCTACGAACGCTTCCGGCGGGCGGTGATCGCCGGGCGGCTGCTGCGGGTGACCGGGCGGATCCAGCGCGAGGCCGGCGTCACCCATGTGGTGGCCGAGAGGATCGAGGATCTGTCGCACCTGCTCGACCGGCTGCTGACAGACGGCTTCCGCCCCGGGATCTGCCGGGCCGGCGACCAGCCCTGAGGATCCGGCCGAATACCGGGCGACACAGCGGTCGCGGCCGGGACACGCGGCCCTGCGAATGCGGTTCTGAGCGCTGTCCCCGCCCGCGCCGACCCGCGTTTCGGAACCGACCGCGGGCGCGGCCGGCCGGGCGCAGGGGGCCCCGGCCGGGCACGGGGGGCTCTGCCCCCCGTCCGCGCGCGGCGCGGACTCCCCCCGGGATATTTGCGGACCGG
>CALDYW010000117.1 GCA_937944395.1 uncultured Paracoccaceae bacterium
GCGGGTGAGGCCGAGCAGCATGATGTGGTCGCCGCCGCGCTCGAGCGCGCGGAAGCCGCCGGCCTCGATCGCGAAGCCTTCGGGCACCTCGACCATGCGCATCACCCCGCCGGGCTCGGCGATATGGGTGTGCAGTTCCACCTTCGCGGCGGCGTCCGAGGCCGCGGCGATCAGCCGGTCGTCGATGTCGGCATTGTTGTGGATCACCATGAAGACGGCGCCCGAGGCGCCGATCCGGCCCATGGTGCGGACATAGGCGTCGTGGACGTGCAGCCCCTCGGCATGCTCGGCGGCGGCCGGCAGCGGGGCGAGGAGGAGCGCCGCGGCAAGGCCTGCGGCGGAGAGGAATCGGGTCATCTTCGGTCCTTCCGTTCGGGTCGGGGTCCGGGTTGACGGACCGGGGGTCGGTCCGGAAACGCGGCTTGGCAGGGGCGGGAACCACGGGCGGGAGCTGCGGTCAGCGGTCCGCCTCGGAACCCTGACCGGCGGTCCGCCCGCTGTTCGCACAGAGGGTCAGATGCGCACCGGCGGCCCGCGCGCCCGCGGCGCACAGCGGTGGCGCGACGCCGGCAGCCGCGCCGGCCCGGGCCCGGCAAGCCGCCGCGTCGCGGGCAGGAAGGGCAGCGCCGTCGCCGCGGCGGGAAGCAATGCCGGGGCGGCGGCCGGCAGGCAGTCGGGGCAGGGGTGCGCGCCACCGGCCGCGCCGCCCGCATCGCCTGCGCCCGCATCACCTGCGCCCGCATCGCCTGCGCCCGCATCGCCTGCGCCCGGATCACCGGCCCCGCAGATCGCCCCGGCCGCCGGCGCGTCCGCGGCCGCCGCCGCGGCAGCGCGGGGCTGCGGCAACCCGGCAAGGGCGAAGGCGAGAAGCAGGGCGAGAAGGCGCGTCACGGGCGCAGTCTCGCACGGGCGGGGCGCGGGTGGAACGGGCCCGCCGCCCGGCCCTGTCCGGGCAGATCGCCGCAGCCGCCGGCCGGCGCCGGGGCGGCCTCAGGCCGAGGCTTCGGACCTGGCGATCGCGCGCTTGATCCGCAGCGCGCGCGGCGACAGATCCTCGTCGCGGGCCCGCTCGAGGAAGGCGTCCAGCCCGCCGCGGTGATCGACCGACCGCAGCCCCGCCGCCGAGACGCGCAGCCGGAACGACTGCCCGAGCCGGTCGGAGATCAGCGTCACCTCGTTGAGGTTCGGCAGGAACCGCCGCTTCGTCTTGTTGTTGGCGTGGCTGACGTTGTGGCCGGACATCGGGCCCTTGCCGGTGAGTTCGCAGACGCGCGACATCGGATCGTTCCTTGCAGTTCGTCCCGGACGGCGTCCGGCGGGATCGGAGGAATGCCTGAGGCGCCGCCGCGGCGGCACCCGGATCGGCTGGCGCATACCGCCGCGGGCCGGGCGCGTCAAGGCCGCGGCCGGCGGCGCGGGCGCCTCAGCCGCCGGTCGCGCGGCGCGAGACGAAGGCCCAGGCCGAGGCGCACATCGCGTCGATCGTGCGCCGGGCGCGGAACCCCAGGAGCGCCGCCGCCCGGGACGGATCGGCCACCAGCACCGCCACGTCGCCGGGCCGGCGCGGCGCGATCTCGTGCGGCAGCGCCCGGCCCACCGCACGTTCGTAGGCGGCCAGCATCTCGAGCACGGAGGTGCCCTGCCCGGTGCCGAGGTTGACCACATGCCCGCCCCGCCCGGCGAGCAGATGCTCGAGCGAGCGCAGATGCCCCTCGGCAAGATCCTCGACGTGGATGTAGTCGCGCAGGCCGGTGCCGTCGGGGGTGGGCCAGTCGTTGCCGAACACCCTGAGCGCCGGGCGCCGGCCCAGCGCCACCTCGCCGATGTAGGGCACGAGGTTGTTGGGCGGCTGCTGCGGATCCTCGCCGATCAGGGCCGATTCGTGCGCGCCCACCGGGTTGAAGTAGCGCAGGATCCCGACCTGCCAGCGCGGATCGGCGGCGGCGGCCTGGCGCAGCGCCTCCTCGCAGGTGAGCTTGGTGAAGGCATAGGGGCTCTCGTGGCGCAGCGCCGCGTCCTCGGGGATCGGCCAGGCCTCGGGCGTGCCATAGACCGTGGCGGTCGAGGAGAACACCAGCCGGAACACGCCCGCCGCCCGCATCGCCTGCGCCAGCGCGACCAGACCGGTCACGTTGACATCGATGTAGTCGAGCGGGCGCTCGACCGATTCGCCCACTGCCTTCAGCGCCGCGAAGTGGATCACCGCGTCGAACCGGTGCGCCGCGAAGAGGCGCGCGAGCAGCGCCCGGTCGCGCACGTCGCCGCGCCACACCGTCACCGGCGCCCCGGTGATCCGCGCCAGCCGGTCGGGAACGTCGCCGCGGGCGTTCGAGAAGTCGTCGAGCAGCACCGCGTCGTGGCCGGCCGCGCGCAGCGCGACCAGCGTGTGCGAGCCGATGTAGCCGGCCCCGCCCGTCAGCAGCACCGTCGCGCCCATCGGCCCCTCCCTCCCCGCGGCCGACCGGCCGGCGCCGTCAGCCCGCCCCGGCGTCCAGCGCCGCGACGATCGCGTCGCCCATCGCCGCGGTGGACAGGGGCGTGCCGCCCTCGGGGCCCATCAGGTCGGCGGTGCGCCCGCCCGCGGCCAGCACGGCCCCGACCGCCCGCTCGATCCGGTCGGCCTCGTCCCCGGCGTCGAAGGAATAGCGCAGGGCCATGGCGAAGGACAGGATGCTGGCGACCGGATTGGCGATGCCGCGGCCGGCGATGTCGGGGGCCGAGCCGTGCACCGGCTCGTAGAGCGCCGTCGGCCGGCCGTTCGCCCCGGGTGCGCCCAGCGAGGCCGAGGGCAGCATCCCGAGGCTGCCGGTCAGCATCGCCGCGAGGTCGGACAGGAGGTCGCCGAACAGGTTGTCGGTCACGATGACGTCGAACTGCTTCGGCCGGCGCGTCAGCTGCATCGCGCCGTTGTCGGCATACATGTGCGTCAGGTCCACATCGGGGTAGTCGCGGGCGTGCACCGCGGTCACCACCTCGCGCCAGAGCACGCCCGATTCCATCACGTTCGCCTTCTCCATCGAGCAGACGCGGTTGCGCCGCCGCCGCGCCAGCTCGAAGGCCGTGCGCGCCACCCGCGCGATCTCGGATTCGGTGTAGCGCTGGGTGTTGATGCCGACGCGCTCGTTGCCTTCGGTGAAGATGCCCCGCGGCTCGCCGAAGTAGATGCCGCTGGTCAGTTCGCGCACGATCAGGATGTCGAGGCCGGCCACCACCTCGCGCTTGAGCGAGCTGAAGTCGGCCAGGGCCTCGAAGCACTGCGCGGGGCGCAGGTTGGCGTAGAGGTCCATTTCCTTGCGCAGCCTGAGCAGCCCGCGTTCGGGCTTCTGCGCGAAGGGCAGCCCGTCCCACTTCGGCCCGCCGACCGCGCCGAGCAGCACCGCGTCCGCCTCCTGCGCCTTCGCCAGCGTCGCGTCGGCCAGCGGCACGCCCTGCGCGTCGATCGCCGCGCCGCCGACGAGATCCTCCTGCACGTCGAAGGCGAGTCCGCGGCGGCGGCCGAGCCAGTCGATGACCTTGCGGACCTCGGCCATGACCTCGGGGCCGATGCCGTCGCCGGGAAGGATGAGGAGCGTGAACTTCGGCATGGGGGCCTCGCTGCGGCACTGCGCGTCGGGTCTATGGCGCGCCGCCGGCTTAGGCAAGCCGGGATGCGGCCCGCGCGGCGGAGGCGGCGAGGGCGGCGAGGGCGGCGAGGGCGGCGAGGGTGCAGGGGGGGGCCGGCGCTCGGCGCCCCGGGGCATTCGGGTGCCGCTGCGGTGCGCGCCTTCGCAGACCGCCGGGTGCGCGGTGCGGCGGTTCCGCCGCGGCGCCGACCGGCCGGACGCGGCCCGGCTCGGGGCGCTGGTGATCGCGAACGCCCGGAACCCGGGCCGGCCGGACCGGGCGGCGGAGCGATCGCCCGCCGGACCGCCGGGCGTGTCGCGGCGGCAGCCGGCAGCGGTGCGGGGATGCTTCGGGTGCCGGACCTCCGTGTCCATGCCGCCGGCGCGCCGGCCTGCGCCCGGCCCGCCCCGGCCGCGCCCGCCCCATCCCCGGGGGCCGGCTCAGCCCAGAAGCTGGCGCAGGTAGGCGCCGTAGTCGTTCTTGCGGAACAGTTCCGCGCGGCGGGCGAGGTCGTCGCGCCCGATCCAGCCCTGGGCGAAGGCGATCTCCTCGGGCGAGCCGACCTGAAGGCCCTGCCGGCGCTCGAGCGTGCGCACGAAGTTCGAGGCGTCGAGCAGGCTGCCGTGGGTGCCGGTGTCGAGCCAGGCATAGCCGCGGCCCATCCGCTTCACGGTCAGCCGGCCCTCGGCCAGATAGGTCTCGAGCAGCGAGGTGATCTCGAGCTCGCCGCGGGCCGAGGGGCGGATGCCCTTCGCCCGCTCGGGCGCGGTGCCGTCGAGGAAATAGAGTCCGGTGACGGCATAGTTCGACGGCGGGCGCTCGGGCTTCTCGACGATCTGCACCGCCCGGCCGGCCTCGTCGAAGGCCACCACGCCGTAGCGCTCGGGGTCGGCGACCCGGTAGCCGAACACGGTTCCGCCCTCGAGCTGGGCGTCGGCCTGGGCCAGGAGCTCGGGCAGGCCGTGGCCGAAGAACACGTTGTCGCCCAGAACCATGGCCGAGGCGGCACCGGCCAGGAACTCCTCGGCCAGCAGATAGGCTTGGGCCAGCCCGTCGGGCGAGGGCTGGACGATCCAGGCGAAGGACAGCCCCCACTGGCTGCCGTCGCCCATCAGCCGCTGGAACTGCGACTGGTCCTCGGGCGTGGTGATGATCGCGATCTCGCGGATCCCGGTCAGCATCAGCGCCGTCAGCGGATAGAAGATCATCGGCTTGTCATAGACGGGAAGCAGCTGCTTCGAGATTCCCATGGTGATCGGGTAGAGGCGGGTGCCCGAGCCGCCTGCCAGGATGATGCCCTTGCGGCGTGTCGGGGGAGTGGGAAGCGGGGTCATGGACGGGCTCCGAGGTCGGCGAGGACGGCATCGAGATGCACCCGCCAGTCGGGGCGCGGGATCCCGAAGGCGGCTTCGAAGGCGT
>CALDYW010000118.1 GCA_937944395.1 uncultured Paracoccaceae bacterium
CGCGCGCACCGCAGCGGGGGAACGTTCCGCCGGGCCGGGGTCCAGCCCATAGGGCGCGACGATCCGCCAGACATGGCCGGGCACCATGTGCCGCATCCGCCGCGGCAGGACCCGGCGGAGGTGAAGGACGGTCTCGGCCGCCTTCATCTCGACCCGGGCGCGCGCGAACTCGAGCCCGCGCGGCCCGACCCGGGGCATCAGCCAGCCCATCACCCCGCGCAGCCAGTCCGGCATCCGCCGCAGCGGCAGCCCGCCGGCCGCCCGGCGCGTGTTGGCGACGAAGCCCGCCACCGAGCCCGCGCGCCTGCCGCGCGAACCGGGGGGCGCAAGCGCCACCTCGTCGCCCAGAAGGTCGAGAAGCTCCTGCCCGCGGGCGTTGCGCACGATCAGCCACTGGTCGCCCTCGCCCGCCATGTAGCCGACGGTCAGGTCGGCGCCGACGTTCGTGTAGTCCACGCAGGTGCGGCAGGTCAGCGGGAAGAAATCGGCCGGAAGGTCGGCAAGCGGCAGCTTCAGGAACGGGATGGTGCGCACCCGCCCGTCATCGAAGCGCAGTTCCACGCGATAGTCGGCGCGGAACTCCAGGTAGCTGACGGTCTCGGGCCGGTCGGTGAGGCGCCCGAGGAAAGCGTGGAAGTTCTCGGTGCTGGTGTTGTCGGAACAGGGCGTGCCGATTACGTAGAGGCGTGCCAGCCCGAGGTCGGCCTCGATCTTGCGCAGGGCGTGGACCTGGCAGGGGATGCCGATCACCGCCAGCCGGTCGAGCCCCGCGGCGCGGGCGGGCTCGAGCAGCGCCAGCAGCGGCGCATAGCCCATCTTCATCCCCCGCGCCGCCGCCATGGCGCCGGCATCGGTGATCAGCACCGGTCGCGGGCGCCAGCGGTCGGCAGGGTCCGCCGCCATGGTCAGCACCGCGTCAACCGCCCCGGTCTCGAGCAGCCGCTCGCCGATGCGGGTGGTGATCCCGGTCCACTGCGCGCCGGGACGCGGGGCGCGCAGGCGCGCCCGCCACATCGCGCGGTAGGGCCCGAAGAAGAGTTCGTCGCCACGGTCGGGGTCGCGCGGGCGGCCATGCACCCGCCGCTCCAGCGCCGGGTAGTCGGGGCGGATGAACTGGCAGGCGGCCCCGCAGCGGCCGGCCAGCGCCGTGCGCGACAGGCCGCAGTCGGTGCAGAGCCCGCGCGCCTTCGCCGGCCCGGGTTCGGGGGCGAGAATCGGAGGAAGGCGGCGCGTGTCGGGCATCGGGGAAGGCTCCGCATCGGGGGGCCGGCGTCCCGGCCCGGATGTCAGGCTAGAGCGCCCGCGGCTGTCAGGCAAGGTTGACATCGACCGAGCCGGGACGGCGCCGCCGCGCCGGTCGCCCCAGCTCGGGCGGTCCCTTGCGGAACGCCCGAAGGCCGAAGCGCGGCGCGGCGCGGGGCAATGCCCGCTGCGCAAGCTCGGACCGCGCAGACCGCGTCCGGCGGGACCCTCGCCCGGAAGCAGCCCCGTCGGCGGCGGAACGCGCAGGGTGCGACACCCCGGCCTCTGGCCTGCCGCAGCCTCCGGCGGCATGGGTCGGCGGTCATGGCCCCTCCGCCCCTGCCGCCCGTCGCGCCCCGACCGCCGCCGCCCGGCCCCCGCCCGGGCCTGTGGCGCGCCACGCCGCCGGCGGTCTTTCCGCCGGTGCTCGGGCTCATCGCGCTCGCGCTCGGCTGGCGGCGCGCCCTGGCCGAGGCCGGGTTGCCGCCAGCCGCCGGCGAGATGCTGGCCGGCGCGACCGCGCTGCTGACGCTCTTCTGTCTCGTCGCCTATGCGGCGAAGGTGCTGCGCCGGCCCGCCGTGATCGCCGAGGATCTGGCCGTGCTCCCGGGCCGGGCCGGGCTGACCGCGGCGACGATGGCGGTTATGGCGACGGGGGCGATCGCCCTGCCCTACGCGGAGGGCCTCGCCCGCGGCCTCGCGCTGGCCGGGCTCGCCCTGCATGCCGCGCTCATGCTGCACTTCCTCGCCGGGCTCGCCCGTGGGCCGGCGCCGGCGCGGCGGGTGAACCCGGTCTGGCACCTCGCCCTTGTCGGCGGCATCGTCGCAGGACAGGTGCTGGCGCCGCTCGGGCTCGCCGCGCCGGCGCAGGCGCTGCTCGGCGTCACGATGGCGGCCGCGGTCGCGGTCTGGGCGCTGTCGCTGCGTCAGATCCTGGCCGAGCGCGTGCCCGCGCCGCTCCGACCGCTGCTTGCGATCCATCTCGCCCCCGCGGCCATTGGGGCGACGGTGGCCGCCGGTCTGGGGCTGACCGCGGTTGCGACCGGACTTGCCGTCCTGTCGCTCGGGCTGCTCGCGGTCCTGGTCATCCGCCTGCGCTGGCTGACCGAGGCCGGCGTCTCGCCGCTGTGGGGCGCCTTCACCTTCCCGCTGGCCGCCACGGCCGGGGCCTTGCTTTCGCAGGAGGCAACCTGGCTGCGGCTGGCCGGCGCGCCGGTGCTCGCACTCGCGACGCTGGCGGTCCCGTGGATCGCGCTGCGCGTCTTCCGGCTCTGGGGCGACGGCAGCCTCGGGCCGCGCACCAATGCCGCCGCCGCCTGAAGGGCGGCGGCCTCAGAGCTGCGCCACCCAGGCGCGCGCGAGGGCGAGGCCCGCGGCATCGGCCGCCGCACCGTGCCGCGCCGCCGCCGCGTCATGTCCACCGGTCAGCCATCCCGGCGCCCGCGCCTCGGCCGCATCCGGGAACAGCCGCGTAAGCCGGGCAACCGTGGCCCGGTTCATCTCGAAGTGGAACTGCATGCCCCAGGCCCTCGGACCGAACCGGAATGCCTGCATCGGCACCGCCGCACCCTCGGCGAGGTGCTGCGCCCCGTCCGGAAGGTCGAAGCTGTCGGAATGCCACTGGAACGCGGGGAACCGCTCGCCGGCCGCCGACAGCACCGGATCGGCGCGGCCGGCCGCGGTCAGCCGCACCTCGTGCCAGCCGAACTCGCGCGCCGCGCCGAGGTGGTTCGCCGCCCCGGCGCCGCGGGCCAGCAGCTGCGCCCCGAGGCAGATGCCCAGCACCGGTCGCCCGGCCAGCGCCTCCGTCCGCATCCGGCGGGCAAGCTCGGCGAGGTAGGGGTGTTCGGTGTCGTCGCGGGCGGACTGTTCGCCGCCCAGCACCACCAGCCCGGCATGGGGGCCGTCGGGGTCGGGCAGGCGGCCGTCCGCGCGGGGGCGGAAGATCTCGATCATCAGCCCCGCCTCGTTGAGCGCGATGCCCAACTGGCCGTGGTGCGTGACCTCGGTGTTCTCGACGATGGCGACGCGCATGCGCCCTCCCCACTCGCGGCGCGTGATCCCTGACCACGGCCTGCGGGCGGACGCAAGCCCCCCGCGGCGGCGCCCCGACCCTTGCCAAGCGCCACCGGGCATGCGACGCAGGCGCGCCAATCGGAAGGCTCCGGCGGAGGCAGGCATGGAGATTCGCGAGGCGCTCACCTTCGATGACGTGCTTCTGGTGCCCGCTGCCTCCTCGGTGCTGCCGGCGCAGGCGGATACCACGACCCGGGCGACGCGGACGATCCGGATGAACATCCCGCTCCTGTCCTCGGCGATGGACACGGTCACCGAGTCGCGGATGGCGATCGCCATGGCCCAGGCGGGCGGGATCGGGGTGATCCACCGCAACCTCGAGCCCGACGCGCAGGCGAACGAGGTCCGCCGGGTCAAGCGGTTCGTCAGCGGGATCGTCTACAACCCGATCACGCTCCGGCCCGACCAGACGGTGGGCGACGCCCGTGCCCTGCAGGCGCGCTACAGCGTGACGGGCTTTCCGGTGGTCGACGAGCGCGGCCGGCTGCTCGGGATCGTCACCAACCGCGACATGAGGTTCGCCTCGGACGATTCGACGCCCGTGCGGGTGGTGATGACGGCCGAGAACCTCGCCGTGCTGACCGAGCCCGCCGACCTCGAGACCGCGAAGAGCCTGATGAAGGCGCGGCGCATCGAGAAGCTGCTGGTGACCGACGGCACCGGCCGTCTGACCGGACTGCTGACGCTCAAGGACACCGAGCAGGCGGTGCTGAACCCCGCGGCCTGCAAGGACGCGCTCGGCCGGCTGAGGGTCGCGGCGGCGACCACGGTGGGCGAGGCCGGCCAGGCGCGGACCGAGGCGCTGATCGACGCCGGCGCGGATATCGTCGTGGTCGATACCGCGCACGGCCACAGCGACGGCGTGGCGCGCGCGGTCGAGCGGATCAAGCGGATGTCGAACGAGGTGCAGGTGATCGCCGGCAACGTCGCCACCGCCGAGGCGACGCGGGCGCTGATCGATGCGGGGGCGGATGCGGTGAAGGTCGGCATCGGGCCGGGCTCGATCTGCACCACGCGGATCGTCGCCGGGGTCGGCGTGCCGCAGCTGACCGCGATCATGGATGCGGCCGCGGCGGCCGGCGACGTGCCGGTGATCGCCGACGGCGGGATCAAGTATTCGGGCGACTTCGCCAAGGCGATCGCCGCCGGCGCCTCGTCGGCGATGGTGGGCTCGATGATCGCGGGCACCGACGAGAGCCCCGGCGAGGTGATCCTCTACCAGGGCCGGTCGTACAAGAGCTACCGCGGAATGGGCTCGCTCGGTGCGATGGCGCGCGGCTCGGCCGACCGCTACTTCCAGAGGGACGCCGCCTCGGACAAGCTGGTGCCCGAGGGGATCGAGGGGCAGGTGCCCTACAAGGGGCCGGCGGCGAACGTGATCCACCAATTGGTCGGCGGCCTGCGCGCGGCGATGGGCTATACCGGCTGCGCCACGATCGACGAGATGCGCACCCGCTGCCGCTTCGTGCGCATCACCGGCGCGGGGCTGAAGGAAAGCCACGTCCACGACGTCGAGATCACCCGCGAGAGCCCGAACTACCGCATGGGTTGAGGCACGGCCCCCGGGGGCCGGTCCCGGCGGATCCGCCGCGGCAGAGCGGCGGCCGCGATGGCGCCCGGAAGCGCAAGCCGCAGGCCCGGCAAGGCGTGGCAAGGGGGCCGCCGCGGCCGTTGCGCAGGAGGCGGGGCAGAGCCGCCCGGCCACAGCAGCCCGGGTCGGTCGGATCGGGCGGCTGCAGGATACCCGGCCGCGCGGGCGCGACCCGGTGCGGCTCTGTCGCCCGAGCCCGGCCGCGCGCTTCCCCGCGCCGCGGGCGGGCAGGGCAAGGCAGGCGCGCGGTGCGGGGCGAGGATCCGGGCCTGCCGGGCGCCCCCGAAGCGGCGCGCCGGGGGCCGACGATCCGACCGGGTCGATATCCGCCGCGACCGCGCCGGTCGCGCTCTGACGGGCCTGCCGGCGGCGGAGGCGCGCGAGCGCCCGCCCGCATCACGCCCTGCCGGCGGCCGAGACGCGCCACGCGCTCCGGGCCGACGACGCCCTCCCGCATCCGGTCGCCCGAGAAAGACAAATGCCGGGCGGGAAGCGCGCCGAGACGCCGAGGTCCCGCATCCGCGCGAACCGGTCGTCGCGCAGCATCGGGCAAGGCTCGATCCGCCCGGGAACCTTGCCGTGTCGATGCCCGCGTCGCGCACCGCCCTGCCGGCAGCGAGGACCCTGTCGATCCCCGCATCGCCCGGCCGGTGAAGCCCCGGTTGCCAGCCGTCGGCGACCGGCCTGCGGCCCGCGAGTCGCTCGCGGGCGTCGCCGATGCCGGGGCCGAACCCGGCCTCGTCCCGGGCCGCGGACCCGGCGGCGCGGAACGCAGTGGCGAAGGCGCGGGGCCTCGAGCCGCGCGGACCGCGCCGCGCCGGGTCGGGCGACGGCCGGTGAGGTTCGGGCCGCAAGCTCGGGCCCCGCCAGCTCGGGTCGCCAGCTCGGGTCGCCGGGTCGGGTCGCCGGGTCGGGTCGCCGGGGCCGGACGCAGGGTCGGGAGCCGAGGGCGACGGCCTGCGGCCGATACCTGCACCCCCTGAAGAGGCGCGGCGCATCGGCAACCCTTCGGCGGCACGCGCGCGGGGGGGGGGAGTCACGGATGGACGCAGCAGCACCCGGACACCGGGGCCGCCGCTTTCCGGGCGGGGCCGCCGGTCTTGACCGTCGCGGCATTCTTGGGCGCGTCTCTCGGGGGCGCCGCCGGGGCGCTGGCGATGCCGCGGGCCGGTGCAGCGAGGGCCGGCCCGCCGGCCTGGTGCTCCGGCCCGACGGCACGCCTTGTGCCGTGACCGGGCACGACCGCACCCGAACACGGGCCGCGCGGGGCGGAGGACGCCGCGGGGCGGAGGACGGCGCGGGGCGGAGGACGGCGCGGGGCGGAGGACGGCGCGGGCCGCGGTCGGGCCGTCGTGCGGCCCGGACCGATCGGGGGGGAAGCGACCCGCCCGCCGGGCGCGTCCGGTCGCGGACGGTTCCCTCCGGCCGGCGCCGGGCCTATGCTGCCAGGCCGGCAGGACGCGAGGCGGGAACGGGATGCCGATCTTTCGCAAGGACGGGCGAAGGCTCTACTTCGCGCATGTGCCGAAGGCGGCGGGCACCTCGGTCTATGTGCTTTTCCTGCGCAACGGCTGGACGGTCGCCAATGTCACCGCGCGCCCGAAGCGCGGCATCGGCCGGATCCTCGCGAACGACTTCGGCGTGACCGCGGTACCCCTCGAGGGCGGGACGGAGGGCCTCGATGTCACGCTCCAGCACGCCCCGGCCGAGGTCTGGACGCGCTGGGGCCCGTTCGACGCCAGTTTCGCGCTGGTGCGCGATCCGGCGGCGCGCTACCTCAGCGCGATCCGCTGGCGCCATGCCCTGGTGCCGCGGCGCCCCGAGCCGCTGCCCGCCTTCCGCGCGGCGGTGCTGGCCAGGCTGGAGAGCGATCTCGATCGCAAGCCCGGGATCTACGACGGCCATTTCCGGCCGCAGACCGCCTTCCTCGCCCCGGATACCGAGGTGTTCCGGGTCGAGGACGGCTGGCAGGACCGGCTCGCCGCGCGCTTCGGGCTGGACCCCGGTCCGCCGATCCGCGAGAACCCCTCGCGCGCCGACACGGCGACCGAGCTGAGCGGGCCGGAACGCGACTTCGTTCTGCGGACCTACGGCAGCGACTTCGCGCGTTTCGGCTACGCTCCCCCGCCCTGAATCGCGCATATTGTCGCGAAACGGTGGACAAAGCGCGGCCGATGCGGGAGTCTGTGCGGAACGACCACGCGAAACGGGCGGGCGGGCAGGATGACGGCAGAACCGGCAGGCGGATCCCGGGCGGGTTTCGACCCGTGCGTGTCGCTGGCGGCCGGGATCGAGGTGGTCGAGGACGCGCTGGTCATCCCCTGGGATCCCGAGCGGCGGCGCGGCGTGACCCGCCCTGCGGGCGTGCTGCGGCCCGACGGCAGCGCGGTCGAGGCCGCCACCTGCTGGCGCGCGCCCGGGCTGCCCACCACCACGCCGCCGACACCGCCGCCGCCCGGCACGGCCTTGGCGCAGCTGCCGGGCACCCACCTCTTCGCCGGTCTGGCCTATGCCCATTTCGGCCATTTCCTGTGCGAATCCACGGGGCGGCTCTGGGCCGCCGACCGCGGCGCCGAGGGGCTCGTGTTCCTGCCGAAGCGGCCGAAGGGGCGCGAGGCGGCGGCCCTCGCGATGGCCGGGCCGGTCCTGTCGGCCTTCGGCCTTGCGGACCTGCCGCGACGCTGCCTGATGCGACCGACCCGCGTCGAGCGGCTGATCGTCGCGCCGCAGGGTTTCGGGACCGGTCGGATGATCGAGGGGGCGCCGGAGTTCCGCGCCTTCGTGGCCGCCCGTCTCGGCGCCGGGATCGCGCCCGAGGGGCCGGAGCGGCTCTATGTCTCGCGCACGCGGCTCTACTCGAAACGCGGCGGCATCCTGGCCGAGGCCGAGATCGAGGCGCGGCTCGCGGCCGAGGGCTACGCCATCTACCACCCGCAGGAACACCCGATCGCGGAACAGATCGCGCGCTATCGCGCCGCGCGCTTCCTCGTCTCCACCGACAATTCCGCACTGCACCTGGCCGCGCTGGTCCAGCCCCGGGGCGCGCGCACCGCGATCCTGCTCCGTCGGCCGGGCCGGCTCTACCGGGATTTCGTGCGCCAGTTCCGGCGCTTCGTGGGCGAGGCTCCGGTGATCGTGGACGCGACCGACCGGTTCTGGTTCCGCGCCGGCGAACGGCTGCAGAAGAACGAGATGATGGGACGGCCGCGGCTTCCCGCGATCGGCGCGGCGCTGGCCGCGGCCGGGTTCGTGGCGGACGGCGACTGGCCGGACCTGCCCGCCGACAAGCTGGCGGCGGCGATCGCGGACATCGAGGCGCGGCTCGGCAGGCCGCTCGAGGAGGTGGCGGTGTGAGCGGAACGACCTTCCCGGACGACTTCCCGGAAGACGGCGGCACGGTCGTGGCGACCGTGCAGGGCGTGCGGGTGCCCGATGCCCCGCACCTTGGCCCGGGCATGATCCGCGACATGATCGCCGGGCGCTACGAGGCGCGCGAGCTGCGCGCGGCCTTGGGCGGGATCCTTCCGGGCGAGCGGGTGCTGGAACTCGGTGCCGGCTCGGGCCTCGTCGGCGCGGCGATCGCGCGCAACACCGGTGCGGCCGAGGTGCGCAGCTTCGAGGCCAACCCCGACCTCATCCCCCACATCCGCAGGCTCTATGCGCACAACGGGCTTCAGGACCGCATCGCGGTCAGCCATGCCGTGGTGCTGGCCGAACCCGATGCACCGGCGACCATGACCTTCCACGTCCGCGGCAACTTCCTCGGTTCCGGGATCAACATCACGCGGGGCGCGGCGCGGGCGCGGGCGATCACGGTGCCGGTCGTGCGCTACGGCGAGCTTGCGCGCGACTTTCCGCACCAGGTGATCGTGATGGACATCGAGGGGGCGGAACGCGCCTTCCTCGATCATGCCGACCTGTCGGGGGTTCGGCTGGTGGTGGCGGAACTCCACCGCGCCCACTACGGGCGCGAGGGGATGAAGGCCTGCCGCGCGGCGCTGGCGCGCGCCGGTCTCCGGCCGGTCGAGGCGCTCTGCAAGGGCGGCGTCGTCGCCTGGGCGCGGGAGCCTGCCTGATTATGGGCCAGGGCAGGGCCAAGGCGCTCCGGACGCTTCCCGCCGACGACCGGGTGCTGGTGCTGCGCGACGCGCTGGTCCTGCCGCCCGCGGCGCCGGGCATCCCGGTCGCGGCGGGCGTGCGTGCGGCCGACGGAACCGCGGTGCCCGAGGCAGCCCTGTGGCGCGGGTTCGCGCCGCTCACCGTCGCACCCGGGGTCCCGCCGCCCGCCGCGCCGGCGCGGCTGGACGGCCGGCACCTCTGGGGCGGGCTGTTCTGGCAGCATTTCGGGCATTTCCTGGTCGAGGGCACGGCCCGGCTCTGGCCGCTCGGCCGGCCGGAGACCGGCACGCGCTCGGTCCTCTTCGTGCCGCGCCGGGTCGGGGCGGAGACCGCCCTGCAGGCCTGGCAGAACGGCGTTCTGGACCTCTTCGATCCCCGGCCGGAGATCACCGTGCTGACCCGGCCGACCGTGGTCGGGGAACTGCTGGTGCCCACCCAGGGCTTCGGCCTCGGTCCGCTCGCCGGCGGGACGCCGGCCTTCCGCGCCTTCGTCGCCGGGAGCTTCGCCCGCCGCGTCGCGCCGGAGGGGCCGGAGCGGCTCTACCTCTCGCGCTCGGGCATCGGCGCGCGCCGCGGGGGGCTTCTCGGCGAGGGGCGGATCGAGGCGCGGCTGGCCGCCGAGGGCTACGAGATCTTCCACCCCGAACGGCATCCGGTCGCCCTGCAGGTGGCCCGCTACAAGGCCGCGCGGCAGGTGGTGGCGCCCGACGGCTCGGCGCTGCACCTGTTCGGCTTCGTCGCGCGGGCCGGCCAGCAGGTCGCGATGATCTACCGCCGACGCTCGGGGGTGCCCCGCAACATCGTCGCGCAACTTGCGGGATTCGCCGGGATCGAGACCTGCGAGATCCAGGCGGTCACGCGGGACTGGCGCGCGGAGGGCGACGGTCCGTCCCGCGAGTCGCTCGGCGTGGCGAGCCATGCCGAGATCGGCCGGGCTCTGGCCGAGGCCGGCTTCATCGCCGCCGACCGGCCCTGGCCCGACCTGCCCGACCGCTTCGTCGCCCGCCGCCTGAACAGCCGCCGCAAGGCGCTGGCCCGGCGGTCGGAGAAGGCCGCCGGCGGCGCGCCGGCAAGCGCCCCCCGCGCCGCCGATGGCTGAACCGCCGGCCAGATCCGGGCCGCCGGCGCGGCGCAAGACCGGCAGGCCGTCCGGAACCGGCCTGCCGAGGCGGGGGGGGGGGGGGGGG
>CALDYW010000119.1 GCA_937944395.1 uncultured Paracoccaceae bacterium
GGGGGTCAGTCGGCCGGCGGTGGGGCCGGCGGGCGCCGCGCGCCGGCGGTGCGGGCGGCGGGGGTGCGGGCGGCGGGCTCGTCCCAGAGCAGAAGCAGCAGCGGCCGCCCGGCCAGGCTGCCGGTCAGGTCGCCCATCAGCACCGGGCCCGGCCGCCGCGGGCGCGGGGCGGGCGAGACCGCCACCGCCGCGGCGGCCGGCGCGGCCGGTGGGGCGTGGCTCAGCCCGGGCAGGCGAAGAGCGTGATCCATGCCGCACCATAGCGTCGCCGGTCGCGTTCGGTGAAGCCCCCCGGCGCGGGCTGCGGCGCCGCCTCCTCCCAGACCAGGGTGGCGCCCGGCGCGATCCATCCGCCCGCCCGTGCCGAGGCGATCGCCGCCGCGCCCGATCCCTGCCCCCAGGGCGGGTCGAGAAACACCAGCGTCGCGGGGGCGCCGGGGCAGGGGGGCAGCCGTGTCGCGTCGCCGGCGATCACCTGCGCCTGCGCCCCGGCGCGCATCCGCCGGATGTTCTCGTGCAGCAGACGCAGCGCCGCCGCTCCCGACTCGACGAACACCGCCGAGGCCGCGCCGCGCGACAGCGCCTCGAGCCCCATCGCCCCGGTGCCCGCGAAGAGGTCGAGCACGCGCGCGCCCGGCACCGGGTCGGGATGGTCGGGGGCGTTCTGCAGCAGGTTGAACACCGCCTCGCGCACCCGGTCCGACGTCGGGCGCAGATGGGCCGCGGGGTCGCCGGCGCCGACCTCGGCAAGCCGCAGGCCCCGTCGCGCGCCGCCGACGATGCGCACCGCCCCGCCTAGCCCCTGAGGAACGACTTGAGATCGGTCGCGGGGTCGGCCAGCGCGTCGGGGGCGGGGGACCGGCCCGCCTCGAGCAGGCGCTTGCCCACCATGTAGGCGCGCGAATCGTTCAGCGCATCGACCGCGAGGAACTCGGGCCCGGCGAAGTACCAGTGCGAGCGCGCCCGCGGACCCGGCCCCTTGCGCACCACCACGCGGTCGTAGCCGGTGTTGAGACCCGCGATCTGCAGGGCAAGGTCGTACTGGTCCGACCAGAACCACGGCACGGGAACATAGGGCGCATCGGCCCCCATCAGGTTCGCCGCCACCGCCTCGGCCTGGTCGATGGCGTTCTGCACGCTCTCGAGGCGGATTCGCCGGCCGCGGTAGGGGAAGCTCGCGCAGTCGCCCGCGGCCCAGATGCCGGGCGCCGAGGTGCGGCCGCGGTCGTCCACCGCGATGCCGTTGTCGAGCGCGATGCCCGCCGCCTCGGCCAGCGCCGTTGCCGGCGCGATGCCGATGCCGACGATCACGAAATCCACCGGAAGCCGGGTGCCGTCGGCCAGCACGGCCGCGCGCACGCGGCCGTCGCCTTCGAGCCGTTCGAGCCCGAGCCCCTCGCGGATCGTCACCCCGTGCGCGATGTGGATCGCGCGGATCGCGTCGGCGGTCTCGGGCGCGGCGACCCGGCCGAGGATGCGCGGGGCGGCCTCGATCAGCGTGACCGCAAGCCCCCGCTGCGCGGCGACCGCCGCCGCCTCGAGCCCGATGTAGCCGCCGCCCACGATCAGCACGCGCGCGCCCGCACGGAACCCGGGCGCCATCGCATCGACATCGGCCAGCGTGCGCACCGTGAACACGCCCGCAAGCTCGCCGCCCGCCGCTGCCGGCAACCGCCGCGGGACCGAGCCCGTGGCCAGAACCAGCGCGTCCCATCCGACGGACCGGCCGCCGGCAGTCAGGGTCCGCGCCGCGGGGTCGATCGCGCTCACCCGCGTGCCGGTGTGCAGCGCGATCCCCTCGCCCGCATACCAGCTTGCCGGGCGCAGGAAGAGCCGTTCGAGCTCCATCTCGCCGGTCAGATATTTCTTCGACAGGGGCGGGCGCTGGTAGGGCGGCACCGGTTCCTCGCCCCACAGCGTCAGGCGGCCCGCGAAGCCGAGGCCGCGCAGCCGTGCCACGAGCGAGGCCCCGGCCTGGCCTGCGCCCACCACCGCGATATGCTCCATCCCCCGCCTCCGTCTCTGGTCAGCCCCGGCGCCCGACGCTATATCGCCGCCCGAGCCCAAGGCAACGCGCGAGGACCAGACGATGACGATCGATGTGGGCATGACCCTGCCCGAAGCGACGCTTCTGAGGATGGGAGCGAACGGACCCGAGGCCGTGTCGCTGCACGACCGGCTCAAGGGCCGCAAGGTGGCGGTCTTCGGCCTGCCCGGCGCCTACACCGGCACCTGCACGACCGCGCATGTGCCAAGCTTCATCCGCACCGCCGAAGCCTTCCGCGCGAAGGGGGTGGACGAGATCCTCTGCATCTCGGTCAACGACCCCTTCGTGATGCAGGCCTGGGGCGAGGCGACCGGCGCCACGGCCGCCGGCATCGCCATGCTGGGCGATGCGTCGGCGGAGTTCACGCGCGCGATCGGCATGGACTTCGACGCCCCCGCCGCCGGTCTGTTCAGCCGCTCGAAGCGCTATGCGCTTCTGGCCGAGGACGGCTTGGTGCGGGTTCTCCAGGTCGAGGACAACCCGGGCGTCTGCACCGTCTCCTCCGGCGAGGCCCTGCTCGCCGCGATCTGACGCGGGGGCCGGCGCCCGGGAAGCCGCGCGCGGGTGCAAGGCGCGGAGATCAGCCCCGCGCCGCCCGTTCCTGGCACAGCGACAGGATCGGCGCGCCGTGGTCGGCCACCACCTCGGCCTTCGGCGCCAGCCGGTCCATCGCCGCGGCAAGCCTGAGGTCGAGCCGCGACAGCCCGTTGCAGTCATGCGTGGACAGCGTCACGTCCACGACATTGTAGGTATTCGACCATTCCGGGTGGTGGTTCAGCTTCTCGGCCGCGAGCGCGGCCTGCGTCATGAACCCCCAGGCTTCCGAGAAGTTGCGGAACTTCCAGACCTTGCGGATGGCGTCCCGGCCGGGCACGGCGGCCCAGCCGGAGGCGCCAAGCGCCGGAAGCTCGGCGCGGCGTTCCGCGTCGGTCAGCGGTTCGGCCATGTGTCATCCTCCCATCGCAGCGGTCATCGGCGCATCCTCGGCGGCCCCGGCCGGAAGCCGCGCGGGGCGCGGTCGGCCCTCCAATTCCGGCAGGCGCAGGGCGCCGGCCGGTCCGGCAGCGTGCCGAACCCCGGGCCGAAGCCGGTCTGCCCGCCGATGCGGAGAGCGGCCGCGCCAAAGCCCTCGCCCGCGATCCGGTCGCGGCCCGGGCCCGGCACCACGGCTTCGCCGGCGGCACCCGTCCTCTCCGGCATCCAGCGCACGATCCGGCCGCGCGACACCGGGTGGGTGTGGCGCGTCGGCGTCATTGCGCTTCCTCGCTGCGGCACCTGCGGAAGGGGCCATAGGCGGTCAACACTTCGATCTCCTGATCCACCGCGCGCCGTTCGGCCTCGAGATAGCGCGCCACGGCGTCGCGGAAGCCGCCATCCGCGATCCAGTGCAGCGAGTGGCAGGCGACGGGCAGGTAGCCGCGCGCCAGCTTGTGCTCTCCCTGCGCCCCGGCCTCGACCCGGGCAAGTCCCCGCGCGATCGCCCAGTCGATCGCCTGATAGTAGCACAGTTCGAAATGCAGGCAGGGGTGATCCTCGAGGCAGCCCCAGTAGCGGCCGTAGAGCGTGTGCCGGCCGATGAAGTTCAGCGCCCCGGCAACCGGCCGTCCGGCCCGCAGCGCCAGCACAAGCAGCACGTCCTCGCGCATCGTCGCATGGAGGCGGTCGAAGAAGGCCCGGGTCAGGTAGGGCGTGCCCCACTTGCGGCTGCCGGTGTCCTGGTAGAAGGCCCAGAAGGCGTCCCAGTGTTCGGGGCGGATCGCCGCGCCCGTCAGCGCCACGATCTCGCCGCCGAAACCCTGCGCGGTCTGGCGTTCCCTGCGGATGTTCTTGCGCTTGCGCGACGACAGCGTGGCCAGGAAGTCGTCGAAGCAGCCGTAGCCCGCGTTGGTCCAGTGGAACTGCTGGGTGATGCGGTGCAGAAGCCCCAGCCGCGCGCCCTCGTCCGCCTCCTCGGCGGTGCAGAAGGTGATATGCAGCGAGGACAGCCGGTTCCGTTCGGCCAGGCGCACCGCCGCCCCGACCAGCGCGGCGCGCAGCCCGGCATCGGCCCCGGCGCGCAGCAGCAGGCGGCGGCCGGTGGCCGGCGTGAAGGGAACGGCGATCTGCAGCTTGGGGTAGTAGCGTCCGCCCGCACGTTCCCAGGCCTGCGCCCAGGCATGGTCGAAGATGTATTCCCCGTAGGAATGGCCCTTGGCATAGAGCGGCGCCACCGCGACCGGCCGCCCCTCGAGGCGCAGCAGCAGATGGCGGGGCTCCCAGCCCGTGCCGGGGCCGACCGAACGCGAGTCCTCGAGGGCGGCGAGGAAGCGGTGCGTGGTGAAGGGGTCGAGCGGCCGCCCGCCGTCGGCCGCCTCGGGGCAGGCGCAGGCATCCCAGTCCGCCGGTGCGATCGCGGACAGACGGGGAAGCACTTCGGCTTCGATCAGGGCGTCGGGCATGGGCGGGCGGGCTTGGCACTTCCGCCGAAGGTGGAGCGCGGGGGGCGGCCGTCAAGCCGGGGGGATCGCGGCAAGGTAGCCCTCGAAGGTCACGTTGTCGGCGATCCTGCGGGCCAGCGCCTCGGCCTCGGCCGAGCGGATCGTCCAGCACAGGATGGTGGCCCCCTGCGCCTTCAGCGCGGCGATCCGGGGGCGGCCGAGATCGGCCGCCTCGTGGCTGACGAAGCTTGCGCCAAGCGCGTCGTAGTCGGGGATCCCGCGCAGCCGGAGACGTGTCTCGCGCGGAATGCGCGGCCAGTGGCGGGCCTGGTAGGCCGAGGTGACGAGGCCGCGCGGCAGGCCGGGCGCCGCCCGGCCGAGCGCCGCGACGGAATGCGGGTTGAAGCTCATCACCGCCACCGGCCCGGCATAGCCCGCGAGATCGGCGGCCACCGCCGCCTCGAGCGCACCGACGCCCGGCCCGAGCGCGCCGTCCTGGTCCTTCACCTCGATCAGGAGCGGCACCCGGCCGGCGACCAGCGCAAGCATCTCGGAGAGCGTCGGCACCCCCTCGCCCGGGGCGTCGCGCAGCGGGATGCGGCCGAGCTCGGCCGCGGTGCGGGCACGGACCGGGCCGCGTTCGGGGGTCAGCCGGTCGAGCGCCTCGTCGTGGAAGACCATCGCCCGCCCGTCGGCCGAGGGCTGGACATCGATCTCGATGCCGTATCCCGCCTCGACGGCCGCCGCCACCGCGGCGCGGCTGTTCTCGGGCCGGCCACGCGCGCGGTCGTGCAGGGCGCGGTGGGCGATCGGCAGGCGGCGGAAGACGGCGGGCAGGGCGGGCGCCGGCAGCGGGGTCATGCGACCTCGAACAGCGCCTCGACCTCGACCGCAACGCCGAGCGGAAGGCTGGCCACCCCCACCGCCGAGCGGGCATGGCGCCCGGCCTCGCCGAGAACCTCGAGAAAGACCTCCGAGGCACCGTTCACCACCTTCGGGTGGTCGGCGAAGTCGGGGGCCGCGGCGACGAAGCCGACGATCTTCACCACCCGCACCAGCCGGTCGAGGTCGCCGCCGAGTGCCGCGCGCGCCTGCGCGAGGAGCGCCAGCGCGCAGGACCGCGCCGCCGCCGCGCCGGCGGCCACGTCGATGTCCTCGCCCAGCCTGCCGCGGATCAGGCCGCCGGCGGGATCGCGGCTGATCTGACCCGAGACGTGCAGCAGGTTTCCCGTCCGCACGAAGGGAACGTAGGCCGCCACCGGCGCCGGCGCCTCGGGCAGCTCGATCCCGAGTTCCGCGAGCCTTGCCTCGATCCGCCCCGTCATGCCGCCCTCCACCGTTTCGACCCCGAGTCGACGCCGAGCCTAGCCGGGATGCAGCGGCGGCGGAACCGTCGAGGCGCGCCGTCAGCTTTCGCGGAAGGCGCGGTTGAAGTAGATCGCAAGCGGCCGCACCAGATAGTCGAGCGGCGAGCGGTCCACCGTGCGCAGATAGGCCTCGACCGGCATCCCGGGCACCAGCGGCACGTCGCCGAGCTTGGACAGCTCCGCCTCGGACATCACGATCTCGGCGCGGTAGAAGGCGATGCCATGGCGTTCGTCCAGGAAGGCATCGCCCGAAACGCGCGTCACCTCGCCGAAGATGTCGGGCATGTTGCGCATGTCGAGCGCCGGGAAGCGCAGGGTCACCTGCTGCCCGGGATGGACCTGATCGACGTCGATCGCCTGCACGCGCGCCGCGATCACCAGCGGACGGTCGCGCGGGACGATGTACATGACCGGCTCGGCGGGACGCACCACCGCTCCGGGCCCGAAGACGGTGAGCCCGAAGACGAGGCCGTCGAGCGGCGCGCGGATCTCGAGCCGCGCAAGCCGGGCGGTCAGCGCGCGGCGCCGTTCCGCGAGTTCGAGCTCGCGGTATTGCAAGTCGCGCAGCATGCTGATCGCCTCCTCGCGGATCCGGGTGCCGAGGCGCAGGACCTCGATCTCGATCTCGGTGATCCGCTCGGCCGCCTGCCCCTCCTGCGCGACAAGCTCGCCGAGCGTGCCCTCGAGGCGTGCCTGCTCGCGCTGCAGGGCCAGAACCCGGCTGGCCTGCGCCAGACCGCGGTCGAGCAGTTTCTGCTGGTCGGCGAGTTCCTCGGCGATCAGGTCGAGCTGCGTGGCCAGCGCGGTGCGCTGGGCGCGGATGCCCTCGATCTGGGTCGTGATCTGGTCGCGGCGCTTGTACAGCCGATCGGTTTCCTGTGCCCGCGAGGCCCGACGCGCCTCGTGCAGGCGCACCTGGCCGTCCATCTGTTCGGCGACCTCGGGCCGCACCGCGGCGACTTCCGTCAGCACGGGGTCGAAGGTGACGGTGTCGAGGCCGTCGCGCTCGGCCTCGAGCCGGCCGCGGCGGGCCATGATCTCGAACAGCTGCCCCTCGACGATCGCCAGTTCGCTGGCCAGCAGCTCGGGGTCAAGCCGCACGAGCAGGTCGCCCGCGGCCACGGCGTCGCCCTCGCGCACCCTGAGTTCGGCCACGAGGCCGCCGTCGGGGTGCTGGATCGCCTGGCGGTTCTGTTCGACCTCGACCTGGCCCTGCGCGATCACCGCGCCCGAGAGCCTGGTCAGCACGCCCCAGGCGCCGAACCCGCCGACGAGGATTCCGAGCGCGAGGAAGCCGACCAGCAGCGGCATGCGGGCCGAGGTGGCGGGACGGGCGCTCATGTCACGCCCCCCGGCGCCAGGCGGCGGATCTCCTCGTGATTCTGCACCATGTCGCGCAGCACCACGTCGCGCGGGCCGAAGGCGCGGCGGCTGCCGGCCTGCAGCACCAGCAGCATCTCGCATTCGCGGATCGCGGCCGGCCGGTGCGCCATGATGATCACCGATTTCCCGGCGGCCTTGAAGCTCTTCACCGCCTCGTTGAGGGCGACCGTCCCCTCGTTGTCGAGGTTCGAGTTCGGCTCGTCGAGCACCAGCAGCACCGGATCGCCGTAGAGCGCGCGCGCCAGCCCGATGCGCTGGATCTGCCCGCCCGACAGCCGGCCGCCGGCCGCCGTCACGCGGGTGTCGTAGCCGTCGGGGAACTCGACGATCATGTCATGGGCGGCGGCCCGCTTCGCGGCATCGACGATAGCGCCGTCGTCGGCGTTCGGATCGAGCCTTGCGATGTTCTCGGCGATGGTGCCGTCGAACAGCGTCACCCGCTGCGGCAGGTAGCCGATCAGCCGGCCGAGAACGTCGGGATCGTACTGGTCGAGCGCGATGCGGTCGAGCCGGATGCGCCCGCCCGCCGGGCGCCAGACGCCGCAGATGGCGCGCGCGAGCGTGGATTTGCCCGACCCCGAGGGGCCGATCACCCCCAGCCCCTGGCCGGGTTCGAGGTTGAACGACACCATCCGCAGCGAGGCCTGCCGCTCGCCCGGCGGCACCACCGTCAGCCCCTCGACATCGAGCCGGGCGGCGGGGCGCGGCAACCGGGTGCGGCGCTGTTCGACGGGAACCTGCGACAGCAGTTCCGTCAGCGCACGCCAGCCGGCGGTGCCGCGCTGCACGACCTCCCACTGCCCGATCGCCTGTTCGATCGGCGCGAGCGCGCGGCCGAGCAGGATCGAGGCGGCGATCATCGCGCCCGGGGTGATCTGGTTCAGCAGCACGAGCCAGGCGCCGAGCCCGAGCATGGCCGATTGCAGCAGGAGCCGCAGCGCCTTCGACCACGAGCCGAAGGTACCCGCCCGGTCGCCCAGCGTCATCGCCGCCGACAGCGCGTCGCTGCGCAGGCGTTCCCAGCGGGTGAAGGCCGCGCCCTGCATGCCGAGGCTCCTGATCGTCTCGGCCTCGGTGCGCATCTGCTCGGCCATGCGGTCGGCCGCCTCGCCCAGCCCGACCGCCCGACGCCCGGGGTCGCGCGTCATCCACTGGTTCAGCGCCGTCAGCAGGATCAGGATCCCGCCCCCCGCCACCGCGAGATAGCCGAGCCAGGGGTGGAACAGAAAGATGCCAAACAGGAAGATCGGCGTCCAGGGCATGTCGAACAGCGCCAGCAGAACGGGCGAGGCGAACAGCCGCTGAACCGCCTCGAGGTCGCGCAGGCCACCCGGCTGGGCGACCCTGCTGCTGTCGCCCACCACCGCCGCGCGCCGCATCACCGCGGAGAACACGCGCAGGTCCAGAGCCTCGCGGAACCGCGCCGCCACCCGGCCCATGACCCGGCCGCGCGCATAGTCGAGCATGCCCATCAGGCTGTAGAGGAACACCATCAGCACGACGAGCGCGACCAGCGTCGCCTCGGACCGGCTGCCGAGGACGCGGTCGTAGACCTGCAACATGAAGATCGGACCGGTCAGCATCAGCAGGTTGACGAAGCTGCTGAAGACCCCGACGGAGATCAGGAGTCCGCGGCTCCGGGCCCGGACCTCGGCAAGTTCGCGTCGCCCGCGGTCGAGCGATTCCTGTGCCATAGTTCGATACCTTCGGACGGTCGGCGCCGGTCCGCCGGACCCGGGCCGTCGCGGGTTGGGTTTCCGGATCAATCCCGCTATCTCACCTTAGCGGCGAACGGGGGTTCCGGAAAAGGGGCGATTCGAGGTGAACAGGTGCGACCGTCCCGGCCCGATCGCAGGCCGGATCGCATACCGTGCCGCCCGGCTCGCGGCGGTGGCGCTGCTGGTTGCGGCCTGCACCCCGGCGCCCGCCCCCCAGGGCATCAACGATCCCTGGGAGGAGCACAACCGCCGGATGCATGAGCTCAACCGTGCGCTGGACGGCACCATCCTGCGGCCGGCGTCGCTGGCCTTGGGCCGCGGCGAGCCCGGGCCGGTGCGGATGGCGGTGAGCAGCTTTGCCCGGAACGCCGACCTGCCGCGGATGGTGGCGAACGATGTGCTGCAGGGCAAGGTCGAGGACGCGGTGGTGAACACGTTCCGCTTCGCGGTCAACACGCTGTTCGGGGTGGCAGGGCTGTTCGACCCGGCCAGCGACATGGGTCTTTATGCGCGGGAGACCGACTTCGGCGAGACGATGCATGTCTGGGGTTTCCGCGAGGGGGCCTATCTGGAGCTGCCCCTGATCGGCCCGTCAACCGAACGCGACGCGGCGGGCAGGATCGTCGATCTGGTGTTCAACCCGCTGCGCTTCGTGCTGCCGGCACGGGGGCGCACGGCGGTGACGCTTTTGGACATCGGGTCACGAATTGGTGACCGGGCGCGGTTCTCCGCCACCATCGACTCCATCCTATATGAAAGCGCGGACAGCTACGCGCAGCTCAGGCTTCTCTACCTGCAGAACCGCCGCTTCCAGCTGCTGGGCGACGATGCCTTCGAGGAGTTCGAGGATCCCTATGCCGAATGACCTTTCCCGCCGCGGAGTCCTGGCGCTGTCGGTCGCGCTTCCGCTGGCCTGGGTGGCGGCACGGCCGGCGGCGGCGCTGGACGTTGCGCGCGCGCGCGACCTGATCGACCGGCTGGTGGGCGAGATCAACGCGATCATCAACTCGGGCAAGTCCGAACAGGCGATGTACCGCGACTTCGAGGCGGTCTTCGCGCGCTACGCCGACGTGCCGACGATCGCGCGCAGCGCGCTGGGGCCGGCCGCGCGGCAGGCGAGCGCGGCGCAGATGCAGGCCTATACCGCCGCCTTCCAGGGCTACATCGCACGCAAGTACGGCAAGCGCTTCCGCGAGTTCATCGGCGGTCGGATCGAGGTGACCGGGGCGCGGGCGGTGCAGAACTTCTACGAGGTGATATCGACGGCGTTCCTGCGCGGGCAGTCCCCCTTCGAGGTACGCTGGCATGTTTCGGACCGGTCCGGTCGCGAGCTGTTCTTCAACATGTACATCGAGGGCGTCAACATGCTGGCGACCGAGCGCACCGAGATCGGGGCGATGCTCGACCGCCGGCGCGGCGACATCGCCGCCCTGACCGAGGATCTGATGCGGGCGGGCTGAACGCAGGGTTCCCGGCCGGGCAGGGCGGCGCAGGGCCCGGGCGGGACGACCGGCCACCGCCCGGCTGCGCGCGCGGCACGGCGGCTGCGCAGCCCCGGCGCCATCGCGACGCCATCGCGACCGGGGTCAGTTCCCGCTGCCGAGAAGCTGGTTCAGCACGTCGCGCAGGATGTCCTCCGCCAGGGCGTCGGGCGGCGCCTCTGCCGCGACCGGCGTCGGAGCCTGTGCGGCCCCCGGCGCCGCCGCTGCGTTCGCAGGCGCGGCCGCGACAGGGGCAGCCGGCGGCTCCGGCACCACCATGGGCAGCGGGCGTGCGGGCTGTCCGTCGTTGACCCGCAGCATCACCTCGCGCCAGATCTCGGCCGGAAGGCCGCCGCCCGTGACCCCGGTCAGCGGCGTGTTGTCGTCGTAGCCCATCCAGACGCCGACGACATAGTCGGCCGTGAAGCCCAGGAACCAGGCATCGCGCGCGGCCTGAGTGGTGCCGGTCTTGCCCGCTGCCTGCCGGTCGGGCAGGCGGGCGCGCCGGCCGGTGCCGCGCTCGATCACCTGGGTCATCATCCAGACGAGCTGACCCGCCGCACGGTCCGAGATCACCCGCTCGCCCATCCCGCCGGTCTGTCCGAAGAGCGGCGTGGGGTCGCCGCGCAGGTGCAACTCGACCATCCCGTAGGGACGCACGCTGCGCCCGCCGTTGAGGATGCCGGCATAGGCCCCGGTCATCTCGAGCAGCGTGGCCTCCGAGGTCCCGAGCGCCAGCGCCGGCCCCACCGCCAGTTCCGAGACGATGCCGAAGTCCTCGGCGACCTGCCGCACCGCATTGCGGCCCACGGCTTCCGAGATCTTCACCGCAGGGATGTTGAGCGACTCCGCAAGCGCCTCGGTCAGCGTCACGCGCCCCTTGAAATCGTTGGTATAGTTGCGCGGACTCCAGGGCCCCGAGCCGCGCACCTGCAGCGTGATCGGCTCGTCCACCACGATGTCGTAGGGCGACCAGCCCATGTCGAGCGCGGCGGCATAGACGAAGGGCTTGAAGCTCGATCCGGTCTGGCGCTTGGCCTGGGTGGCGCGGTTGAACGACCCCGGCGCCGGAACGCCCCGCCCGCCGACCATCGCCCGCACCGCGCCGTCGGCCGACATCACCACGATGGCCGCCTGCGCCTTCGAGCTTTCGCGCACCTTCTCCTGGAACACGAAGCCCAGCGCCTCCTCGGCGGCCCGCTGCACGCGCGGATCGAGCGTGGTCTTGATCACCACGTCCTCGGTGGTGTCGCGGGTGAGGAAGGCGGGCGCGGTATCCATCAGCCAGTCGGCGAAGGCACCGCCCGCCCGGGCGGCGGCCGCCTCGGAGAGCTGGGCGGGCTGGGCGCGGGCATCGGCGGCCTCGGCGCGGGTGAGATAGCCCTGCTCCTCCATCAGCCCGATGATCAGGTTCGCCCGCGCCCGCGCGCGCTCGAGGTTGCGGGTGGGGGCATAGGTCGAGGGCGCCACCAGAAGCCCCGCCAGCATCGCCGCCTCGGCCGGGCTGACTTCGGTCGCCGATTTCGCGAAATAGCGTTGCGCCGCGGCCTCGAAGCCGCGGGTGCCGGCCCCGAGATAGGCCCGGTTGAGGTAGATCGTCAGGATCTCGTCCTTGGAATAGCGCGCCTCCATCGCCAGCGCGAAGACCGCCTCCTTCGCCTTGCGCCAGAGCGACCCTTCGCGGCAGTCGTCCTCGTATGCGGCTTCGGTGGGCCATTTCGCGGGATCGTAGGCGACCCCGAGGCAGAGCAGCTTCGCCGTCTGCTGGGTGATGGTCGAGCCGCCGTTGCCCGAGAACGGACTGCGCCCTTCCGAAAGGTTGATCCGGATCGCGCCGGCGATCCCGCGGGGCGAGAGCCCGAAGTGGCGGTAGAAGCGCCGGTCCTCGGTGGCGATGATCGCGTTGCGAAGGTGCCGGGATACGGTTGCCGGCGTGATCGGACCGCCGAATTGCTCGCCGCGCCAGGCGAACACCTCGCCGTCGATGTCGAGCATGGTGACCGATCCGCGGTTGCGGCCGTCCACGATCGCGTCCACCGGCGGAAGCTGCCTGTAGAAGTAGAAGGCGGCCGAGCCGACGATGAGCGCGGCGACGAGCGCCACGCGCCAGGCGAAGGCCCAGATCAGGCCGAAGACCCACCCGAACAGACCGCCGATCGCCCGCGTGACGACGTTGCCAGAGCGGCGGCGCCGCGTCGGGCGCGCCTTCGCGGGCGCCGAAGGCTTCGCAGGCCGCCGCCTTTCCGCCACGAGGGGCGGTCGCCTGCCTTTCTGTGCGCTCATCTCTGCCCGGGCGCCTGCGTCGCGTTCTTCGCGGCACCATAGCCCAACCGCGCGGCGCTGTGGAGCGCCCAATGCACGCCGGCGCCGTGCGAGCTGTGCCTAAGATTTGGGCAATCGGCCCGAAACGTGCAAGGATTGTGCAAATCCGTGCCCGATGGGCGACGGAATCGTCACCGCCTTCCTTGATGCCGCGCTGCGGCAAGCGCCTTTTGTGGCCTGTGGCGCGGTGCGCGCGAGCGGCCGGCGAAACGGAAGGGGAGCGAAGTGAAACTGATCGTTGCAGCAATCAAGCCGTTCAAGCTCGAGGAGGTGCGCGAGGCGCTCACCGCCGTCGGCGTGCGCGGCATGATGGTGACCGAGATCAAGGGGTTCGGCACCCAGTCCGGGCACACCGAGATCTACCGCGGCGCAGAATACGCCGTGAACTTCGTGCCGAAGGTCAAGCTCGAGATCGCGGTCACCGACGCGATGGCCGAACTGGTTGTCGAGACCATCCAGAAGACCGCCCGGACCGACAAGATCGGCGACGGGAAGATCTTCGTGCTCGACCTCGAACAGGCGGTGCGGGTGCGCACCGGCGAGACCAACGACGACGCGCTCTGATCGCGGCCCGAACGTCCTGGAAAGGTATTCCGAATGAAACCCAACAAGTTGCTTGCCCTTGTCGCGGTGCTGGCCGCGATGCCGGCACCGGGCTTCGCCCAGGAGGCGGCCGAGGTCGCCGCCGAGGCCGCCGAGGCGGTCGAGGCGGTCGCAGCCGCGGACGTGCCCGAGCACGTCGCCTTCATCCTCAACACGCTCCTGTTCCTGGTCGGCGGCTTCCTCGTGATGTTCATGGCCGCAGGCTTCGCCATGCTCGAGGCGGGGCTCGTGCGGGCGAAGAACGTCACCATGCAGCTGACCAAGAACGTCGCGCTGTTCTCGCTCGCGGCGATCTTCTACTGGCTGGTCGGCTTCAACCTGATGTATCCGGGCGACGGCTGGATCATCGAGGGCTGGATCGGGGCGATCGCGCCGACCGTGCTCGAGGCGGCGGGCGTCGGTGCCGACGAGGTGGCCGACATCTCCTATGCCTCGGTCGGATCGGACTTCTTCTTCCAGCTGATGTTCTGCGCCGCGACCGCCTCGATCGTCTCGGGCGCGCTCGCCGAGCGGATCAAGCTCTGGCCGTTCCTGATCCTGGTGATCGTGCTCACCGGCATCATCTATCCGGTGCAGGCCTCGTGGAAGTGGGGCGGCGGCTGGCTGGACGGCCTCGGCTTCCTCGATTTCGCCGGCTCGACCGTGGTGCATTCGGTCGGCGGCTGGGCGGCGCTGACCGGCGCGATCATCCTCGGGCCGCGGCTCGGCAAGTACGGCAGGGACGGCCGGGTGAACCCGATGCCGGGCTCGAACCTCGCGCTCGCCACCCTGGGGATGTTCATCCTCTGGCTCGGCTGGTTCGGCTTCAACGGCGGCTCGCAGCTGGCCATGGGCTCGATCGGTGACGTCGCCGACGTAAGCCGGATCTTCGCCAATACCAACATGGCGGCGGCCTGCGGCGCGGTGGCGGCGCTGATCCTGACCCAGGTGCTCTATTCGAAGCCCGACCTCACGATGGTGCTGAACGGCGCGCTCGCCGGTCTGGTCTCGATCACGGCCGAACCGCTGGCGCCGTCGCTGCCGATGGCCGGGATCATCGGCGCGGTGGGCGGCGCCATCGTGGTCTTCGCGGTGCCGTTCCTCGACCGGCTGAGGATCGACGACGTGGTCGGGGCCATCCCGGTGCACCTCTTCGCCGGGATCTGGGGCACGCTCGCGGTGGTTCTGACCAACGGCGACGCGACGATCATCAACCAGATCATCGGCATCGTCGCGGTGGGCGTGTTCGTGGCGGTCACGACGGCCGCTCTCTGGATCGTCCTGAAGGGCGCGATGGGCCTGCGTCCGTCGGAGGAAGGGGAGTCGAAGGGCCTCGACATCTCGGAGATGGGGATGGAGGCCTATCCCGAGTTCACCAAGGGCTGACGCTGCCGCGAGCGGGCGGGCGAGGG
>CALDYW010000120.1 GCA_937944395.1 uncultured Paracoccaceae bacterium
GACACGAGGACCAGGTCGTCGCCGGCACCGCCGTAGAGGCCGTCGGCGCCGGCGCCGCCCGCGATCGTATCGTTGCCGTCGCCGCCGAAGATCGTGTCGCTGCCCGCCCCGCCCTCGATCCGGTCGTCGCCGCCGTCGCCGATCAGCGTGTCGTTCCCGTCGCCGCCCGACAGCGTATCGTCGCCGGCGCCGCCCTGCAGCAGGTCCGCGCCGTCGCCGCCCTCGAGCGAGTCGTTCCCGTCGCCGCCGAACAGCGTGTCGGCGCCCTGCCCGCCCAGGATCGTGTCGTCGCCGGCGCCGCCGAAGATCGAATCGCTCTGCTGTCCGCCGTCGATCAGGTCGTCGCCGTCGCCGCCGAACAGCGTGTCGGCACCCTGCCCGCCCAGGATCGTGTCGTCGCCGGCGCCGCCGAAGATCGAATCGCTGCCCGACCCGCCGTCCAGACTGTCGTCGCCGGCGAGGCCGAGGATGGTGTCTTTGCCGTTGCCACCGAAGATCGTGTCGTCGTCCGCGGTGCCGACCAGACTGTCGTTGCCCGAACCTCCGCCGAAAACGGGCATGACCGAGTTCCTAGTGACGAGTCCGCTGCAATGCGGCGAATCCTGTGCGGCAAAAGTGCCGGGATGTGGACACGATTGTGGCGATTTCGTGAACAGCGGCCTAACGCGCGCCGGAGGCGACGCGCAGAGGGCCGCGGGGCGCGTCTGTGCAACGGCAACGGGGGCCCGAGGGCCCCCGTCCGCGGGCGGCCCCGGCGGACCGCCCGGTGCTGCATGCCGGTCCGCTCAGCGGGTGAGCAGCAGGGCCTCGTGCCGTTTCAGCGTCTTGCGCGCGGCGGCGAACAGCTCGAGCCCCTCGGGCGCGTTCAGTTCCGGGAACAGCGCGAGGATCTCGTCGCGGCTCTCGGCGCCCATCCCGTCGAGCGTCTGGTGACCGGGCTGGAAGCTCTCGGTCCAGGCGCCGTTGGCCAGAACGATCTCGTGGGTTTCGAACAGGAAGTGGATGTAGGTCACCTCCGGCACCTCAAGGCGGGCGACGCCCTGCCCGCCGACCAGATGCTTCGCCGCCACCAGGACCTCGTGCTCGTCGAACCACAGGCTGGTGCGCTCGTTGGCAACGAGCATCCGGTGGTTGGGCGAGACCAGCAGGTCGCGCTCGGGCAGGTCCTGCCCCAGCGCGCCGGCGCGGATCAGCACCGGGCGCAGGTGCGGGGCGCGGGCCAGTTCCGCCGCCGTCAGCGTCCGCGACCCCGTCCAGGCGATCTCGCGGATGCCGTTGTCGCGGGTGATCACCCGGTCGCCCGGGCGCAGCTCCTCGACCGGCTTCTGGCCCCTCGGCGTCACGATCAGCGTGCCGGGGGTGAAGCAGGGGATGATGTTCTCGATGTTCTCGAAGGTGAACTCGCCGACCGGGTTGCCGTCGCCGTCGAGCATCACCACCCGACCGTCGAAGCCGTTGCCGTCGCTGTCGGGCACCCTGTCCTCGATGCGGTAGCGGCCGATCCCGCGCAAATCGAGCGTGTCGAAGTCGATCCCGCCGTCGCCGCCGAAGATCCGGTCGCCGCTGGTCGGATTGCGGAAGGTGTCCTGCCCGTCGCCGCCGTAAAGCGTGTCGGCGCCGTCGCCGCCGTCGATCGTGTCGTCGCCGTCGCCGCCGTGGATCTCGTCGTTGTCGTCACCTCCGCTCAGCTCGTCGTCGCCGGCCCCGCCGAAGATCGTGTCGTCGCCGGCCCCGCCGAAGGCGGTGTCGTTGCCGTCGCCGCCATAGAGCAGATCGTTGCCGGGAGCGTCGCCGTCCTCGTTGCCGACGACCGGCACATGGGCGTTGTTGAGCGAGGTGTTGCCAGAGAGCGTGACCCTCAGGACCGGATCGTCGAAGTCGGCGTCGCCCAGCCAGAACAGGTCCTCGAAGCCGATCTCGATGCTGTCCGCGCCAGCGTCATAGAGCGCGGTGTGCAGCTGCCCGTCGGGATTGAGGCCCGCGTTCGCCCCGTGCCCGGCGCTGTGGTAGGTCAGACCGTTGATCGGGGTCACGGTGCCGTCGGTGCCGACGTGCACCAGCGACGGATTGGTCGTCGCGATCGTCGCCGGGTTGCCGTTCTCGTCCACGAACCGCAGTTCGCCCTCGCCAAGGCCCGCATAATCGTTCAGCGCCGCACCGTTCGCGACGATGAACAGGCCGACCTGGGCCCCCGGCGTCACCGGGAACGAGAACGTCGATCCCGGGGGCAGGTTGCCGCCGTCGCCGGGCAGCGAGGCGTTCTCGAAGCCGATCCGCACGTTCGAGATGGCGCCGGTCACCGGGTCGATCTCGTAGATGCCGACGGTGTTGAGGTAGCCGGCGGTCTCGTTGACGAAGGTCACCGTGACCGACGGCTGCGTCCCCGCGCCGCCGTCGCCGTCGAGGATGTCGTCGCCGCCCTCGCCGTGGAGCGTGTCGTTGCCCGGCCCGCCCATCAGGTGGTCGTCGCCGTCGCCGCCGAACACCTCGTCATTGCCGCGGGCGGCCTCGACCGTGTCATTCCCGCCGAAGGCCAGAACCAGGTCGTCGTCGGGGCCGGCGCCGGGCAGGATCGCGTCGCCCGCGTCGATCCGGTCGCCCTCGGGATCCCCGGTATAGGCCAGATCGATCCGGTCGTCGCCTTCCGTTCCCTCGACGATGCCGTTCAGTTCCGGACGTTCGCCAATCTCGCCGCTCATCGTCGCCTCCTCAGAAACCCGTTTCCGGCCGCCCGGTCGGGGCACCGCCGATCACCTTCGCCACAATTCCGTCGGCCGGTCCCGGCAAGGGTGCCGACTGACCCGCAATCCGGGCGGGCCGCGCGGTCCGCGTTCCCGTGTACTGCCTGCTTCCGGTCCCGTCGGACACCGCCGGACGTCCCTTCCCGTTGCCCTTTACCCTTTCCCGGAGCGGACGACGGGCCATGGGCAGCCGCGCCGTGCGCACATGCCACGAAGGGAGTGTGCCGAGAACCGGTCCGGTCCGCGGACAGAAAGGCACAGCCTTCGCCGGGCCTTCGCACTTCGCCACGAACGCCCGGCAGACGGGCGACGCGGTTCAACGCCACTCTCTACGCATCGGCACGATGCGGTTCGGACGCGGCCGCCCCCGTGGCCAGCAGTCTCACCCCCCAGATGGGCGCCTTCCTGATACCGTCGCCGTTCTGGACAACAAAGTGAAAAGTGAAATATCCATGGCAGCGGCGCGGCGCCCTGTGCCGGAACCTGCCCGGCTTGCGCCGCAATCGCTCGTCTCAGGGTTGTTCCCCGTTTCCGCCCCCACAACAGCGAAAGCGCGGGCTCAACAACGGCTTCCAGCCGCAACCTGTGGTCGGTCGCGGATTCCGAGCTGCGTGCTTCTGCGATCCCGCCTCGCTTCCGGGTCGAGTCGTTGCCGTAACGTAAACATTCGGCCGGTTCGGGCGGCGCCGGCCGCGGCCGTTCCTGCCCTGGGGCTGCCACAGTTCTGCCGTCATCGCGCCGGCGTCAATGCGGGGATTGTCGCCGGATTGATGCAGGGTCGGAACTCGAAAGGGTTAAGATTCCCCGAATCACCGGCCGCGCGGGCCACACGCGGCGGCGGCGGGCCGCGCGCCTGGTGCCCGGGGCGGGAGTCGAACCCGCACACCGTGAGGTCGTGGTGTTTGAGACCACTGCGTCTACCGTTCCGCCACCCGGGCCCGCGTCGGGTGTAGCCGCCGCCGGCGTGCGGGGTCAACGGCCGCGGCGGCCGCGGCGGCAAGGCGGCTTGACCCTGCCGGCCGCGCATGGCTTGACGGGCGCCGCGCAGGTTGAGGCAGCCATGCTCAGATCGCTCTACGACCGGACGATGCGGCTGGCCGGCTCGCGCCGGGCGATGCCGGCCCTTGCGGCGGTCTCCTTCGCCGAAAGCTCGGTGTTCCCGATCCCGCCCGACGTGCTGCTGGTGCCGATGGTGCTGGCCCGGCCGGAGCGCGCCTGGGCGATCGCCGGCCTGTGCACGCTGGCCTCGGTCGCGGGCGGTCTGTTCGGCTACTGGATCGGCTGGGCGCTGTTCGAGACGGTCGGGCGCCCGCTGCTGGAGTTCTACGGCAAGGCCGGCCACTTCGGCACCTTTGCGGAGACCTACAACGCCTGGGGCGCCTGGGCCGTGCTGATCGCGGGCCTCACCCCCTTCCCGTTCAAGGTCATCACGATCCTGTCGGGGGCGACGGGGCTGGACCTCTGGGTGTTCCTGGTCGCCAGCGTGATCGCGCGCGGCCTGCGCTTCACCGTGGCGGCAGGGTTGCTGTGGTATTTCGGCGCACCGATCCGCGACCTGATCGAGCGGCGGCTGGGCCTTGTGTTCACGCTGGCCGTGGCGCTTCTCTTCGGCGGCTTCGTCCTGGTGCGTTACCTGTGAGCCGCCGCATCCTCCTCCTTCTCGCTGCCGCCGGCTCGGCCGCGCTGCTCGCCGGGGCCCTCGCGTTCCAGTACCTGGGCGGGCTCGCGCCCTGTCCGCTCTGCCTCTGGCAGCGCTGGCCGCATGCCGCGGCCGTGGCGCTGGGGGCGCTCGGGGCGGTGCTGCCGGCCGCCTGGGTGGCCGGCCTCGGTGCCGTCGCGGCGGCGGCGAGCGGCGGCATCGGGGTCTATCACACCGGGGTCGAGCGCGGCTGGTGGCAGGGGCCGGCGACCTGCGCGGGCGCCGATGTGGGAGGTCTCACGCCCGAGGAACTGCTCGCGAGGATCATGCAGGCGCCGCTCGTGCGCTGCGACGAGGTCGCCTGGAGCCTCGGCGGCCTGTCGATGGCGTCGTGGAACGCGGTGCTGTCCTTCGCGCTGGCCGCGCTCTGGCTGGCCGCGGCGCTCAGGCGCACCTGACCGTTCCGGCACCCGCACGACGGCCGCACGAGCTGCCGGCGGCGGGCGGCCGCCGGGTCCAAGCCCCCCCGGTCCGGGTCGGGAGAACCGGCCCGGCGGACGCCGCGACGGGGAAACCTCCCCCGCGGCGCCCGGGTCAGGTGCCGCCGCCCTCGCGCGCCGCCCTGCGCCCGCGCCACATCGGCACGCCGGTGCGCACCGCGGCGCGGCCGATCATGTGGCTGGCGATCGGCGCGGTGAGCAGCAGGAACAGGATGGTCAGCACCACCTTGGCGGTCACGCCAAGGTCGCCGAACACGACCGCCGCCCCGATCAGCAGCAGCGCCGAGCCGAGCGTGCCGGCCTTGGTCGAGGCGTGCATCCGGGTCAGCACGTCGGGCAGGCGCAGGATGCCGAGCCCCGCGACGAAGGCGAAGAACCCGCCGAGCAGGAACAGCGCGCCCACGATCCAGCCGGTCATCCGCCGCCCTCCCCGCTGCCGTCGCCCTCCCCGGCCCGGGCCTGGCGCCGCTCGGCGAAGCGGGCGAGCGCCACGGTGGCGAGGAAGCCCACGAGCGCCAGCACGATCGCCACATCGAGGAAGGCCGGATCGCCCGAGACCACCGCGAAGATCGCGCAGAACGAGACGATCAGGATCGTCATCATGTCGAGCGCCACCACCCGGTCGGGCAGGCTGGGGCCGCGCAGCAGGCGCAGGAAGGCGACCGCCAGCCCGAAGATCACCAGCCCCAGACCGATGTCGGCCGCCAGCGCCTGGAAGGCCTCTGCGGTCATTCCACGGCCTCCTTCACCCAGCGTTCGAAGCGCTTCAGACCCGCGATCACCGCCTCCGGATCCTCGGCGAACATCGCATGCACGATCAGCCGCCGCCGGTCGGGGCTGATGTCGAGGCTGAGGGTGCCGGGCGTCAGCGAGATCAGGTTGGTCAGGAGCAGGATGCCCCACTCGGTCTCGACCTCGAGCGGCAGTTCCAGAATCGCGGGGCTCGACTTGTGCTCGGGCGTCAGCACGTCCCAGACCACCTGGATCGACGACACCACGAGTTCGTAGAGGAACATCGCACCGAGCTTCACCACCTTGAAGAAGCGCCGGAAATAGGGGCTGCGCGCGGCGAAGAGCGGCTGCGCGAGCCAGAGCGCGCCGAAGCCCACCGCAAAGCCGGCCATGAGCGAGGGCAGGGTGAAGGTGGCGGTCAGCGCCGCCCAGGCGAAGGCCAGGACGATGTTGAGGGCGAAGATGTTCACGGCGCCGCCTCCGCCCCCGTCGCCGCCTCCGCCCCCGTCGCGGCCGCCGCCGCCTCCGGTGCCCGATGGAACCGCGCCCCCGCCTCGGGGCCGAGCACCGCCGCGACATAGGCCGACGGGTCGAGCAGCTGCGCCGAGGCGCGCTCGGCCAGCGCCACGAAGGGCTGCGGGAAGAAGCCGATCACGCAGGTCAGGACGGCAAGCGCCGCGATCGGGCCGAGAAGCGCCCGCCGCGCCGCCGGCGACAGCGCCGAAAGGCGCGGGTCGCGGCCCTCGGGATGCGGCTTCCAGAACGCTTCGCCCCAGATCTTGGTCATCGAATAGATCGTGAGCAGCCCCACCGCCAGCGCCACGCCCGCCACCAGCCAGGCACCGAGGTCGAGCGAGGCCTTGACCAGCACGTACTTCGCCCAGAAGCCCGAGAGCGGCGGGAACCCCGCCAGGCTGAACGCCGGGACCAGGAACAGAAGCGCCAGAAGCGGCGCGGTGCGGTAGAGCCCGCCGATCCGGTCGAGCGCGGTGTCCCCCGCGATCTTCTGCGCGACCCCCGAGACCAGGAACAGGTTCGCCTTCACGATGATGTGGTGCACAAGGTAGAACACCGCCCCCGTCAGCGCGAGCGGCGTCATCAGCGCGAGCCCGAGCACCATGTAGCCGATCTGGCTGATGATGTGGAACGACAGGATCTTGCGGAAATCGGCCTGGGCCGCGGCACCGATCACGCCGACTGCCATGGTCAGGCAGGCGACCCACAGCAGGAAGGTGTGGGTGAAGGGCTGGTCCTCGGTGAAGATCAGGGTGAAGGTGCGGATCAGCGCATAGACGCCGACCTTGGTCAAGAGCCCGGCGAAGACCGCCGAGACCGCGAAGGCCGGCGTGTGGTAGCTGGCCGGCAGCCAGAAGAACAGCGGGAACAGCGCGGCCTTCATCCCGAAGGCCACCATGAAGAGCATCGCCACCAGCGTCACCAGGCCGGGGTTCTCCGCGGCGCGCAGCGTCACCGCGAGGTCGGCCATGTTGAGGGTTCCGGTCATCCCGTAAAGCAGCCCGACGCCCGTGAGGAACAGCACCGTCGAGACGAGGTTCAGCGCGACATACTTCACCGCGCCGTCGATCTGCGCCTTCTGCCCGCCGAGCACGAGCAGCGCGAAGGAGGCGATCAGCATCACCTCGAACCAGACGTAGAGGTTGAACAGGTCGCCGGTGACGAAGGCGCCCGAGACGCCGGCCAGCAGCACCTGGAGAAGCGCATGGAACCCGAGCCGGTTCTCGCGCGGGCCGACATCGGCCAGCGCATAGACCGCCGTGGCCAGTCCGGTGATCGCGGTGATCACCACCATGACCGCCGACAGGATGTCGGCCACCAGCGTGATGCCGAAGGGCGCGGGCCAGCTGCCGATCTGCGCCACGACCACGCCGCGGTCCAGCGCCACGCCCATCAGCACGCCGGCGACCGCCAGATGCAGGACCGAACCGGCGACGCCGATCCGGCCGGCCAGCGGGCGGGTCCGGGCGAGGTAGGCCAGCACCGCGGTGATCAGCGGTAAGATGATCGGCGCGGCCAGAAGCCAGCTCATCGCCCCGCCTCCGGCGGTTCGGCGATGCGCATCTCGTCGCTCTCGATCGTGCCGAGTTCGGTCATTGCCCGGAACGCGAGAACCAGCGCGAAGGCGAACAGGCCGAAGCCGATCACGATCGCGGTCAGCACCAGGGCCTGCGGCAGGGCATTCGCCACCGGGCCCGCCGGCGCCAGCGCGCCCGTCTCGATCAGCGGCGGCGCACCGGGGGTGAGCCCCCCCGCCGCGAAGATCACCAGGTTGGCGGCGTTCGAGACCAGGATGAGGCCGAAGAGATAGAGCAGGAAGCTCCGCGCCAGCATCAGATAGACCGCCGCGGCGACCAGCAAGCCGACCAGCACCGCCAGGACCGGCTCCATCAGATCTCCTCCTCGAGGGCGAAGACGAGGGTCAGGATCGCGCCGAAGACCACCAGATAGACGCCCACGTCGAACACCAGCACCGACGACAGCGGCAGGCCCTTGTCGCCGTCCTCGCCGGCGCCGAGGAACAGCCACTGCCCGGTGAAGAACGGCTGGCCGGTGATCGCGGCCATCAGTGCGCCGAGGATCGCGATGCCGAGGCCCGCCGCCGCCACCGTCTCGGGCGCGGCGCGCAGCGCGGCGCGGGCGGCATCGGTGCCGCAGGCGATGGCGTAGATCACGAAGCCGGTCGCACCGATCAGCCCGCCGATGAAGCCGCCGCCGGGCTCGTTGTGGCCCCTGAGCAGCATGAACACCGAGAACAGGACCAGCAGCGCGACCAGCACGCGCGTGCCGGCGGTCAGGATCACCGAATTCATCCGCGCGCCCTTCCGGCCACGCCCCTCAAGAGCACCAGCGCCCCCAGCGCCGCGACCAGCACCACCGCGATCTCGCCCAGGGTGTCGAGGGCCCGGAAGTCCACCAGGATCACGTTGACGATGTTGCGTCCGTAGGCCTCGGGCACGGCAGCGACCTCGTAGAAGTCGGTCACCCTGCGGTCGGGCGGCGCCTCTACGACCAGCAGCAGCGCCGCGGTGGTGGCAAGTCCGATCCCGGCCGCCAGCGCCGCGTCCCAGGGCCGGTGCAGCACCCGCCCGTCGCGGTAGAGGAACGGCAGCCTGAGCAGCGCCACCGCCACCAGCACCACCACCAGCGTCTCGACCAGAAGCTGGGTGATGGCCACGTCGGGCGCCCCGTAGACGATGAACACGATCGCGACCCCGATTCCGACGACGCCGAGCCCCGCCACCGCGGCCACGCGCGAATCGGTCGTGACGACCAGCCCGGTGCCGCCGGCGATCAACGCCAGAACGGCGAGTTCCCGCCAGGACAGGGCCGGCAGGTCGGGCGGCGCCGGAAGCCCGGTGCGCAGCGCCAGGGTGACGGCGAGCACCCCGAGCAGCGTCAGGAAGGTGAACCGCAGGTAGGCCCTGAGCCGTCCGGGCTGGACGATCCGGGTCAGCCCGGCCGCGAAGACCTTGAAGCCGTCGAGCAGACGATCCCAGCCGCGGTCGAAGTCGAGCGGACTCGCCGCGCCCGCGCGGACCAGCGCTGCCGCCAGCGGCCGGCGCAGGGCATAGATCGCACCGCCGATCGCGAAGGTGGCGATCGACAGGATCAGCGGCACGTTGACCCCGTGCCAGAGCTTCAGCTCGTAGGCCTCGCCCCCCGGCAGCACCGCCGCCACCCCGGGCCCGACCAGCGCCTCGGCCAGCCCGGGACGCAGGCCGAGCACGGTGCCGAGAACGGCCAGCGCCAGCGGCCCCACCCACATCGGCCAGGGGGCCTCGTGCGGAACGCGGCCCGGCTCCGGCTCGGGTTCCGCGCGGCCCCAGAACGGCCGCAGCGCGACGATCCCCGCAACCGCCACCATCAGCGCGTTCGCCGTCAGCACCGCCGCGGCGACCGAATAGGGCACGGACGACAGCGCGAGGGCACCCTTGTAGGTGAGTTCCTTGCCGATGAAGCCCAGGAACGGCGGGAAGCCGGCCATCGACAGCGCCGAAAGCGCCGCCGCCGCCGCGGTCACCGGCAGCGCGCGGCCGAGCCCGGACAGCCGGGCGACATCGCGCGTGCCGGTCGCGTGATCGACGATGCCGACGACCAGGAACAGCGCCGCCTTGTAGAGCGAATGGACCACGAGGAAGGTCACCGCGGCGGTCACCGCGACCGCGACATCGCTGGCGAGGAACAGCGTCAGCGTGCCGAGCGCCATCAGCGTGGTATAGGCAAGCGCCTGCTTCAGGTCGCTCTGGCGCAGCGCCATCAGGCTGGCGAAGACGGCGGTGGTCGCGCCGGCGAGGGTGAGCGCCCAGAACCAGGCATCGGTGCCGCCGAGCCCGGGATGCAGCCGCGCCAGCAGATAGACGCCCCCCTTCACCATCGTCGCCGAGTGCAGATAGGCCGAGACCGGCGTCGGCGCCGCCATCGCGTTCGGCAGCCAGAAGTGGAAGGGCACCTGCGCCGACTTGGTGAAGGCGCCGAGCAGCACCAGGACGAGGATCGCCGGATACCAGGGGTGCGCCGCCAGCGCGCGGGGATCGGCCAGCAGGTCCGACAGTTCGAAGCTGCCGCCGGCAAGACCCATCAGGATGAACCCGGCCAGCAGCGCGAGCCCGCCCGTGGCGGTGACCAGAAGCGCCTGCAGCGCCGAACGGCGCGACTTGGCGGTGCCGTGGTCGAACCCGATCAGCAGGTAGGAGGTCAGCGTGGTCAGTTCCCAGAACACGAACAGCGTGATCAGGTTGTCGGCCAGGACGAGGCCGAGCATCGACAGCATGAAGGCCGTCAGGAACAGCATGAAGCGCCGGTAATGCGGGTGCCCGTGCAGGTACTGGCCGGAATAGAGCATGATCAGCGCGCCGATCCCGGTGATCAGCGTGGCGAAGGTCAGGCTGAGGCCGTCGATCCTGAAGGACAGGCGGATGCCGAGCGACGGCACCCAGTCGAGCGCCCCTCGCAGCACGGCGCCGGCGGCAACCTCGGGTATGGCCGCGGCAAGGACCGCGAAGAGGGCGGCGGGCAGGAGCGTCGGCAGGAACGCCCCTGCCGTCAAGGCTGTCCTCTGCCGTCCGGCCGATGCCGCCATGCGCTCCCTGCCCCTCTTCGCTGTTCTCTGGCTTCGGCGCCCCGCAGGACAGGCCGACCCGGTTCCCGCGACGTGAGGTAGGACGCCCGCGGCCCGAGTTCAAACCGAAAGTTGCCGCCCGCAGCCCGGAAGTTGCCGCCTGCAGCCCGGAAGGCGGCCGTGATCGGCAGAGGCCGCGCCGGTGCACAGGCCGCGGCAGCCTCGCGCACCTTCCGGGCCGCAGGGCCCGGCGTCCGCGGCGCCCCGGCGCGGCCGGTGCCACCCGCCGCGCCGACGCCCCCGGCCGCGCTCACCCGCCTGCCACGGAGACCGGGGCCCGGGGCGAAGGTGCCGACGCCGGGCCCGGCCGCGGATCCGCTTCGGCAAGCACGGGCGGTGCAATGCGCCGCAGCCGCAGCGCATTGCCGAGCACGAACAGCGACGAGGCCGCCATCGCCGCCGCCGCCAGCATCGGCGAGAGCCCGATGCCGAAGCCGGGCACCAGCACCCCCGCCGCAACCGGGATCAGGAGCGTGTTGTAGCCGAAGGCCCAGAACAGGTTCTCGCGGATGTTGCGCATGGTCCGCCGGCTGACCTCGAGCGCGGTCACCACACCGCGCGGGTCGCCCGACATCAGCACCACCCCGGCACTGTCGATCGCCACGTCGGTGCCCGTGCCGAGCGCGATTCCGGCCTCGGCCGCCGCCAGCACCGGCGCGTCGTTCAGACCGTCGCCGACGAAGGCGACCGGCCCGACCTCGGCCGCGAGCGCCCGGACCGCGGCGACCTTGCCTTCGGGCAGCGCCTCGGCCGTCACCCGGTCGATCCCGGTTTCCGCCGCCACCCTCCGCGCCGTCGCGGCGCCGTCGCCGGTGACCAGCGCCACGACGAGGCCGCGCGCCTTCAGCGCCTCGACCGCCGGACGCGCTCCGGGTTTCGGCGGATCGGCCACCGACAAAAGCGCCGCCGCACGGCCGTCGAGCGCAAGCCACACCACGCTGCGCCCCGACCCTGCCAGCCGCGCCGCAGGCTCGGCCAGGATGGCGGTGTCGATCCCCTCGGCGGCGAGGAAGCGTGCCGAGCCGAGCCGCACCTCGCGGCCAAGAACCCGCGCACGCACCCCCTGGCCCGGCACCGCCGCGAAGGCCTCGACCGCCGGCAGCGGCGCCGGCGCCGCGGCGAGGAGCGCGCGGGCCAGCGGATGCTCCGATCCCGCCTCGGCCGCCGCCGCAAGCCTCAAGGCCGTTGCCCGGTCGATCCCCGGGGCCGGCACCACCTCGGCCAGCGCCGGGCGCCCCTCGGTCAGCGTGCCGGTCTTGTCGAAGGCCACCGCCCGCACCCGCGCCAGCCGCTCGAGCGCGTCGCCGCCGCGGAACAGCACGCCGAGCTCGGCCGCCCGACCGGTGCCGACCAGCACCGACACCGGGGTCGCAAGCCCCATCGCACAGGGACAGGCCACGATCAGGACCGACACGCCGGCGACCAGCGCGGGCCCGAGCGCCGGCGCCGGCGCGAAGGCGAGCCAGGCGATCACGGTGACCGCGGCAACGCAGAGCACCGCCGGCACGAACACCGCCGTCACCCGGTCCACCGCCGCCTGCACCGGCAGCTTCGCCGCCTGCGCCGCCGCCACCAGCCGGACGATCCCCGCCAGGACCGTCGCCTCGCCGACCGCGGTCGCCTCGACCTCGAGCGAGCCGGTCCCGTTCACCGTGCCGCCGGTCACCCGGTCGCCCGGGCCGCGGCGGACCGGCATCGGCTCGCCGGTGATCATGCCCTCGTCCACGTGGCTTTCGCCCGCGATCACCCGCCCGTCCGCCGGCAGCCGCTCGCCCGGGCGCACCATCAGCCGGTCGCCCGGGCGCACCTGGGCTGCCGGCAGCTCGATCCAGGCATCCCCCCGCCGGACGCGGGCGGTCGCCGGCTGCAGCGCCGCAAGCCGCGCGATCGCCGCCCCGGCCCGGCCCTTCGCCCGCGCCTCGAGCCAGCGACCGACCAGCACCAGCGTGACGATCACCGCCGCGGCCTCGAAGTAGAAGGCCCGCGCGCCCTCGGGCAGGACCCCGGGCAGGAAGGCGGCGACCGTGGAATAGCCCCAGGCCGCCAGCGTTCCGAGCGCCACCAGCGCGTTCATGTCCGGCCGGCCGCGGAGGAGGCCCGGCACGCCCCTGAGGTAGAAGCCCCGCCCCGGCCCGGCCATCACCAGCGTGACCAGCAGGAACTGCAGACCGGCCAGGACATCCGCGCCCAGCCCGGCGACCAGCGCATGATGGAAGGCCGGAACCAGGTGCCCGCCCATCTCGGCCAGGAACACCGGCAGGGTCAGCACGGCCGCAAGCGCCGCGCGGCGACCGGCGGCGGCGGTCTCGGCGGCGCGGCGCCCGGCCGGATCGGCCGCTGCCGCATCCGGCGCGGGGCGCGCCGGATAACCCGCCGCCGTCAGCCGGTCAGCCAGGGTCTCGCCCGTCACGGCGCCAAGAAGCACCCGCACCTGCGCCGTGCCGGTCGCCAGGTTGGCGCTGGCCGACAGCACGCCCGGCTCGGCCGCGAGCAGGCGCTCGACCCGACCGACACAGGAAGCGCAGCTCATGCCCTCGACGATCAGCCCGATCCGCGCCTCGAGCGCCGGATAGCCGGCCCGGGCAGCCGCCGCGGCAAGCTCGGAGGGCGCGACCGCGGCGGCGTGGCGGACCGTCACCGCGCCCTCGGCCAGACCGGCCGCGACCGCGTCCACGCCCGGCAGGGCGGCAAGCGCGCGCTCGACCCTGCGCGTGCAGGCCGCACAGGACATTCCGGAGAGCAAGAGCCGCGTGGTGACTGAGGACCGGGTGTCGGACATCGCGAGGTTGCCTTTGCCCGCATCTGGCGCCGGCCGGCGCCGGAGGCAAGCCCCGCCTGCGACAGCACCTCCCGGTCGCCGCGGTCTTGACCTTCGGCGCCGGCCGCGGAGGATGCCGGCAACGCACCGAGGAGCGAGTCCATGCGCCTGAGCGTCCCGGAAATGTCCTGCGCCCATTGCAAGGCAGCGGTCGAGGCCGCGCTTGCCCGCGCCGCCCCCGGCGCCCGCGTCACGGTGGACCTCGCACGGCGCGAGGTCACGCTCGAGGGCGCGGCGGAGGTTTCGGCCGTCGTCGCAGCGCTGGTGGCCGCGGGCTATCCGCCGGCGCCGTCCTGACCCCGCGCGGGCAGAGGGGGGCTCTGCCCCCCGTCGCCCGGGTTGCCCGGGCGACTCCCCCCGGGATATTTGCGGACCGGACATGCAGCCGGGGGCGCGCGGGCGGGTGTGCCCGACCGCGCGGGCCGCGCCGGCCGCCCGGTTTCGGGTCGAGCAACAGGCGCCGGGGAGGATGCGGGCGGGCAGCGCGCACCCGGCGGGGGGCGCAGAAAGCCCCCCCTTGCGGCACGCTCCGGGTCTCTGCGCTCCGGCGGCGGCTATTCGACCAGGAGCGGGGCGGGCGCGTCCGGCGCCGCTTCGGCGCGTGCCATCGCCACCAGCGCCCGCATCTCCGAGAGCGGGACGCGACCGGGGACACCTTCGCTGCCGATCACGAAGGCCGGCGTGCCGTTGAAACCGACCGTCTGCGCGAGATCCTGCGAGGTGCGGATGTGTTCGGCGACCTCGGCGCTCTCCATGTCGGCCCGGAGCCGGTCGAGATCGAGACCCACCTCGGCCGCGATCCGCATGACGGTCGCTTCGTCCTTGCGGGCGCGATGGGCCATCAGCGCCCAGTGGAAGGCTTCGTAGAGGCCCTGTTCGCGGGCGGCGAGCGCGGCCTTTGCCGCCGCCAGCGAGCCCTCGCCGAGGATCGGGAACTCGCGCATCACCACCCTGAGGCCCGGATCGCCCTCGATCAGCTTGCGAAGATCGGTCGCGGCATCCTTGCAGTAGGGGCAGTTGTAGTCGAAGAACTCGACGAGGGTGACATCGCCCTGCGGATTGCCGAGCACCGGGGCGTTGGGGTCGTTCTCGAGCAGCGGCCGCAGTTCCGCGATCATCGCCACCTGGGCGGCGGCGGCCTGCGCCTCCTGGCGCTCCTTCAGGATCTCGACCGCCTCCATCAGCACCTCGGGGTTCTCGAGGATCGCCTCGAGCGCGAGCCGCTTGACGTCGGCCTCGGTCAGTCCTTCGGCGGCGGCAGGCAGGGCGAGCGCGGCGGCAAGCGCCGGCGCGAGGGCGGAACGGAGGGCTGGCATCGCGGCGGCTCCTTGCTGGCCGGGCAGTCGGGGCGTCCGGACCACCCGGCGCGCGCCCGACATTCCGAGCCGCGCGCGCCCCGGTCAAGCGCAGTCGTCCTCACGAAAGGGTGATCCCGGCGGCAACATGGCGCAGCCCGGAGGTGGCGGAATTTCCTTAATTGCGCCGCAGGCTTGCGGTTATGATCGCGGGGTCTGTCCGCCACCCGCGAGCCGCCGATGCCGACCCGCCGCCGCCTTCTGGCCCTGACCGCTGCCGCCCTCGCCGCCCCGGCACTTCCCGTCGCGGCGCAGGGAACGCGCGCGCCCGCCCCCTTTCCGCTGCCCGAGCACCTGATGCCGCAGGTCGTCTCCGTGCGGCGCGATCTCGCCCCGGGGGCGATCCACGTGCTGTCGCCGCACCATTACCTCTATCTCATCACCGAGGTCGGCCAGGCGATCCGCTACGGTGTCGCGGTGGGGCGGACCGAACTCGTCTACCGCGGCGCGGCCTATGTGGGCCGCATGGCGGAATGGCCGTCATGGCGGCCGACCGACGAGATGATCGCCCGCAGCCCCGAACGCTATGCCCGCTACCGGGACGGGATGCCGGGCGGCCCGGACAATCCGCTCGGGGCGCGCGCGATCTACCTCTTCGAGAACGGCCGCGACACGACGGTGCGCATCCACGGCACGACCGAGCCGCAGTCGATCGGGCGGTCGGTCTCGAACGGCTGCATCCGGATGCGCAACGAGGACGTGATCGACCTCTACGCGCGGGTCACGATCGGCATGCCGGTGACCGTGTACTGACCCGCTCCGTCGCCCGCGGCCGGGCGACGGCGATCCTGCTGCGACCTATTCCGCCGCCCGCGGGCGGGCATCGGGCGCGGGGTCGGCGCCGGGCGGCAGGGCGCCCAGTGCGGCGGCGGCGTCGTACTGGCTGAGGAACACCCGCCCGGTCAGATCCTTGAGGAAATGCGTGCGCTCGAGGCGGTCCATCACCGGGCCCTTCACCTCCGACAGGTGCAGCGTCACGCCCATGTCGCGCAGCCGCGCATTGATCGCCTCGAGGCTTTCCAGCGCCGACATGTCGATCGCGTTCACCGCCGAACACATCAGGACGACATGCTGCACGGGGCTGTCGGCCGCCACCCGGTCGAGGATGGCGTCCTCGAGGAAACGGGCGTTGGCGAACCACAGGCTCTCGTCCACCCGGATCGTGAGCACCTCGGGCACGGTATGGACCTTGTGCCGCAGGACGTTGCGGAAGTGCTGGGTGCCCGGCACGAGGCCCACCTCGGCGATGTGCGGGCGCGAGGACTTCCAGAGGAAGAGCACCACCGACAGGGTCACTCCCGCCAGCACCCCGGCCTCGACGCCGATCCCGAGCGTGACCAGGATCGTCACGGCGACGGCCGCGAAATCGGCCTTCGCATAGGTCCAGGTGCGCCGCAGAACGCCGAGATCCACCAGGCTGAGGACGGCCACGATGATCGTGGCCGCCAGGGTGGCCTTGGGCAGGTAGAACAGGAGCGGGGTCAGGAAGCTCGCGGCGGCCAGAAGCCCCACCGCGGCGAAGGCGCCCGCGGCCGGCGTCTCGGCGCCGGCGTCGTAGTTGACGACCGAGCGCGCGAAGCCGCCGGTGACCGGATAGCCGCTGCTGACGCCCGCCGCCAGGTTCGCCGCGCCGAGCCCGATCAGCTCCTGATCGGGAACGATGCGCTGCCGCTTCTTGGCGGCGAGGGTCTGGGCGACGCTCACGCTCTCGACGAAGCCGATCACCGAGATCAGGAGTGCCGAACCCGCCAGCGCGGCCCAGACGGCCGGGTCGAAGGAGGGCAGCGTCAGCGGCGGCAGGCCGCGCGGCACCTCGCCCACCAGCGCCACACCCCGGGCGCCCAGGTCGAACGCCCAGGCCGCCGCCGCGGTCGCCGCCACCGCCGCCACCGGGCCGGCCTTGGCCAGAAGGTCGGCCGGACGGGGCGCGAGGCCGAGGCGGATCAACGCCGGCTTCAGCCCCTTGCGAACCCAGAACAGGAAGGCGGTCGCGGCCGCACCGACGGCGAGCGTCCAGGGGTTGACCGCGCCGAGGTTGCCGGCGAGCCGCGACAGCATCTCCGGCAGCGTCTGACCGCCGCCCGGAATACCGAGCAGCGTGGCGACCTGGCTGAGCGCGATCAGAAGCCCCGAGGCCGTGATGAAGCCCGCGATCACCGGATGCGACAGGAAGTTGGCCAGGAAGCCCAGCCGCAGCAGCCCCATCGCCACGAGGATCAGTCCCGACATGAAGGCCAGCGTGATCGCCGCCGTGGCGTAGGCCTCGGTTCCGGGCAGCGCGAGCTTGCCGACCGCCGCCGCCGTCATCAGCGAGATCACCGCGACCGGGCCCACCGCAAGGGCCCGGCTGGTGCCGAAGACCGCATAGGCCACGAGCGGCAGGATCGAGGCGTAAAGCCCCATCTGCGGCGGCAGCCCCGCGAGCAGCGCATAGGCCAGCGACTGCGGGATCAGCATGATCGTGACGATCAGCGCGGCCACGAGGTCGCCTGTCGCCGCCTCGCGCGAGTAGTGCCGCCCCCAGTCGAGGATCGGCAGGTAGCGGGAGAGCCTCATTGCCCCTTCCCTTCCGGATGCCTCGGCCGTCCGGGGCTTTCGCCCGCCGGGCCGGTCGTGTGACAGGACGACCGGCACCCGCCGCCACCGTCAACCGGCGACGGCGGGCACCGGCCCAGCGCGCCGCGGTGCCGGCGGCGCCACGGGCCTGGGTGCGGGCTGCGGCATGCAGCGCCCCCGCCCGCGCCCCCCTCCGGCAGCAGCCGGGCACCGGGCCGGGCAGGTCGGCCGGCGCAGGCGCCGTCGGCGCGGCCCTGTCGCGGGAAGCCCGACAGCGGGATGCGGCGTGCCGCCATGCCGGCGGCGCCCGCCGCCGCGGCAAGGGCGGCGAGGGCGGGCCGGTCCCGCCCCACGCCGTCGGGTCGCGTGCAGATCGCGCAATCGCCCCCCCGCGCGGCAACGGCGCCGAGATCGGCGGGCGCGATCGGGGCGCAGGTCGCGACAGCCGGACCGACGGGTCGGAGGATCACGGCGCCACCCCCTCAGAGCGCATCGACCGGCACCTTCAGGAACCGCCGACCCGCGGCGTCGGCCGGCGGCAGGCGGCCTGCGCGCATGTTGACCTGCAGCGAGGGGATGATCAGCGCCGGCATCGCCAGCGTCGCGTCGCGCGCCCTGCGGAAGGCGACGAAGGCCTCGCGGCTGCGGCCCTGACCGACGTGGATGTTGAGCGCCTTCTGCTCGGCCACCGTCGTCTCCCAGGCGATCGCGCGCCCGCCGGGGCCGTAGTCGTGGCACATGAACAGCCGGGTGGCGTCGGGCAGCGCCAGGACCTTCTGGATCGAATCGTAGAGCGTGCCGGCATCGCCTCCGGGAAAGTCGGCCCGCGCCGAGCCGCCGTCGGGCATGAACAGCGTGTCGCCCACGAAGGCCGCGTCGCCCATCACATGGGTCATGCAGGCCGGCGTGTGGCCCGGGGTGTGGATCGCCGTGCAGCGCATCCCGCCCACCGCGTAGCTGTCGCCGTCCTCGAACAGGCGGTCGAACTGGCTGCCGTCGCGGCGGAACTCGGTGCCCTCGTTGAACACCCTGCCGAACACGTCCTGGACGATGCGGATGCCGGCACCGATGCCGATCCGGCCGCCGAGCCGCGACTGGATGTAGGGCGCGGCGCTCAGATGATCGGCGTGGACATGGGTCTCGATCAGCCACTCGAGCTTCAGGCCGTTGCGGGTCACGAAGTCGATGATCGCATCGGCCTGGTCGTGGCGGATGCGGCCGGCGGCATAGTCGATGTCCAACACCGGATCGACGATGGCGCAGGCGTTCGAGCCCGGATCCTTCACCACATGGCTGATGGTCGAGGTCGCGGGATCGAAGAAGGCGGTGACCTCGGGCCGCAGCGACAGGTCCACCGGACCGGCGGCTGCGGCTTCGGCGGCGACGAGGGGGCTCGCGGGTTCGGCGGTCATTGCGGCCATCCTTCCGGTTCGGGGTGCCGCGGGCGGTCTGCCCGGGCGCCGTTGATCGCTTCTGCTACCCTGCCGGCGGCCGGCCTTCGGTGACCTCGTCACCGAAGGCCGCGTCAGGGCGTCGCAGCCAGCGCCGCCAGCGCGGCGCGGTCGGCCAGCCGGACCTCGCCGCGCGACAGCTCGACCCAGCCGCGCCGCTGGAACTCGCCGAGCTGGCGCGAGATCACCTCGCGCGCGCTGCCGAGTTCGGCGGCGAGCTGGGCATGGGTCGTGCGCAGCACCCCCCCGGCGGGGGCAAGCTCGAGCAGCTTCTGCGCCAGACGGATGTCCAGCCGGCGGAAGGCGATCTCCTCGATCGTCGCGAAAAGCTCCGCGATCCGCCGCGCATAGGCCTGGAACACGAACTGCCGGAACTCGGGCGAGGTCGCCACCAGATCGTCGAAGGCGGCGCGCGGGATCATCGCCGCGACCGCCCGGGTCTCGGCGATGCCCTCGGCCGAGTAGCTCTCGTCGGCCAGCAGGCAGGCGGTGGTCAGGACGCAGCTCTCGCCGGCGTGGATGCGGTAGAGCACGATCTCGCGCCCCTCGGCCGAGAGCTGCTGCACCCGCACCGTGCCCTCGAGCAGCAGAAGCAGGTTCTCGGCCTTGCGGCCGGGGCCGAACACCTGCGCGCCGGCCGGCAGCGTCGCCACGCTCGATCGGGCGCGAAGGGTGTCGCGCACGCCGGGCGCCATCCCCTCGAGCGCGGCAAACCGCGCGGTCCAGTCCTCGCCCATGCGATCCTCCCCTGCGGCGCGCAGGGAACCGCGGATCGGGGCGGGGCGCAAGACACCCTGCCGTCCGGCGATGCCGCCGCCTGCATGTCCGGTCCGCAAATATCCCGGGGGGGCCGCCCCGCAGGGGCGGCGGGGGCAGCGCCCCCCGCCGCGGCCGGAGGCGCGCAGCCTCCGCCGGGCAGAAGCGCGCCGCCCGGGGCCGGGCGCGCCCGCCGGGACGGCGACACGACATGCCCGGCACCTTCAGGCCGTGATCGGAGGCAGATGCGCTTCCAGCCGGGCGCGCAGGTGCTCGTGCCGGCGCGGCAGCTTCAGCGCCTCGCCCAGATGCGCCGGATCCTCGTCGCGGGCGAACCCGGGCCCGTCGGTCGCCACCTCGAACAGAACCCCCCCGGGCGTGCGGAAGTAGACCGCCCAGAAGTAGTCGCGATCGACCGGCGGGGTGACGCCGAGGCCCGCCGCGATCAGCGCCCGGCGCACCCGGTCCTGCGCCGCCCGGTCGCGGACCGAGAAGGCGATGTGGTGCACCGACCCCCTGCCCTGCACGGCCGGCCGCTCGCCGGGGGCGCGCTCGAGGTCGATGGTGTCGGCGCCGTTGCCGCCCGCGCGCCGGAAGCGGGTGACCGCGCCCTCGCGACCGGCCTCGGCATAGCCCATGAGGCGCAGGAGTTCGGCCATCGGCGCCACGTCGGCCAACCGCAGCGCGACCCCCCTGAGGCCGCGGATCGCCGAATCGGCCGGCACGCCGCCGCCGGCCCAGCCGGGCCGCGGGTCGCCCGGAGCCTCGGCGAGCGCCAGCCCCTCGCCGTCCGGGCCCGCGAAGCGCAGGCGCGCGTCTCCGAACCGGCGGTCGCGGTCGATCCCGGCCACGCCGGCCGCGGACAGGTGCGCCTCCCACCAGGACAGCGTCCCCTCGGGCACGGCAAGGACGGTGGTCCCGGCCTCGCCGGTCCCGCGACGTCCCGGGCCGATGTCCGGGAAGGGGAAATGCGTCATCACCGTGCCCGGGGTGCCCGCGGCGTCGCCGTAGTAGAGGTGATAGACCTCGGGGGCGTCGAAGTTCACGGTCGTCTTCACCCGGCGCAGCCCCAGGGTGCGGGTGAAGAAGGCGTTGCTGGCCCGCACCTCGCCCGCCATCGCGGTGACGTGGTGCAGGCCGCGGATCTCGGTCAGCATGGTCGCGCTCACGTCCGCGGGGGCGCGGGATGCCTCCCCGATGCCTCCCCGATGCTTCCCTGGCGTCACCGTCGCGGTATGCCACCCGCGGGCCGTGCGGAGAACCGCCGTGATCAGCCATTGATCATTGCTTTCATCGCAATATTCTGCAGGCAAACGGACGGGGGGCGGCGATGCCGGGCAGGCTCGAGCGGGTGCAGATGTTCGTCGAGGTGGCGGACCGGGGCGGCTTCGCTGCGGCGGCACGGGCGATGGGGGTCTCGCCCTCGGCGGTCACCCGGGGGGTGGCCGAGCTCGAGGACGCGCTCGGGGTGCAGCTCCTGACGCGCACCACGCGCAGCGTATCGCTGACCCAGCCGGGGCGCGACTACCTGACGCGCGCGCGCCGCGCGCTCGCCGTCCTCGCCGAGGCCGAGGAGCAGGTGCGGCTCGCCCAGCACACGCTGACCGGCCCGCTGCGCGTTTCGGCGCCGCTGTCCTTCGGGATCCGCTTCCTGCCCGGGATCGCCGCGGGTTTCCGCCGCGCCCATCCGGAGGTGACGCTCGTGTTCGACCTGACCGACCGCTTCGTCGACATCCTGTCGGGCGAGCGCGACATGGCGCTGCGCATCTCGGGCCCGCCCGCGGACAAGTCCACGATCTGGCGCAAGATCTGCATCGTGCCGCGGGTTCTGGTGGCCTCGCCCGGCTATGCCGGGCGCGCCGGCCTTCCCGAGACCCCCTCCGAGCTTGGCCAGCACGCGCTTCTCGCCTACGGCGCCGACGCTTCGGGCGAGCCGCTGACGCTGCGCCGCGGCGCCGAGACCGTCGAGGCGCGGGCGCGTCCGCGCCTTGCGGCCGACAACGGCGACCTGCTGGCGCGTCTTGCCGAGATGGGCGAGGGGATCGCGCTGCTGCCGCGGTTCCTGGTCTCGCGGGCGCTCGCCAAGCACCGGCTGGTCGAGGTCCTGCCCGACTGGTCGGCCCCCGAGATCTGGCTGACCGCCTATTTCCCGCCCTACGAGCGGCTGCCCGCCAAGGTCGCGGCCTTCACCGAATGGGTCGAGGCGCGGGTCGCCGAGGCGCCCGACCTGCTGTGCTGACCCGGCGGGCGCCGGCGGAAGCCGCAGGGCTCCGGCCCCTCTCCTCCCCCCCCCGGCGCCGGCCGAAGCCGCCTCTCGATCTTCCGGACGGGTCGCCGCCGCAAGCCTGCCGCGGCGCAGGGCGCAGGGCGCAGGGCGCAAGCGCGCGCGTGCGTGCGGCAGGGAGGAAGCCCGCGGGTGCGTGCGTTTGTGCCGGGGGACCTGTGTGGCGGCGGTCCTGCCGCCCGGCCGCGCGGGGTCAGGCCACCCGCTCGCCGCGCACCCAGACGCCGCGCACCACCGGCACGCTGCCGTGCGGATGGACGCGGATCACGTCGGCGCGGCGGCCGGGTTCCAGCACGCCGCGGTCGGAGAGGCCGGCCGCGCGGGCAGGCGCGGCGGTGACGGTGGCGATGCCGCGGGCGATGTCGCCCCACAGCGCCCCGAGCCGGAGCGCCCCGAACAGGAGCGCCGCGGGCACGTAGTCGGAGGACAGGATGTCGAGAAGGCCCGCCCGCGCCAGCGCCTCGGCGGCGATGTTGCCGGAATGCGAGCCGCCCCGGATCAGGTTCGGCGCGCCCATCATCACCGCGATCCCGTGGGCGCGGCAGGCCTCGGCGGCTTCCACCGTGGTCGGGAACTCGGCCATCCGCACCCCGTGCGCCGCCGAGACCGCGACCTGTTCGGGCGTGGTGTCGTCGTGGCTGGCCAGAACGGCGCCGTACCGGCGCGCCGCGGCGACGGCGGCGGCCTCGTGGGCGGCGCCGACACGGTCGCGCAGCGCCACCTGTTCGGCGATGTGCCCGGCAAACTCGGCCTCGCTGAGGCCATGCTTGCCCACCACGTAGTCCCTGAGCTTCGAGACGTCGCGGAACTGGCGCTGACCCGGCGTGTGATCCATCAGGCTGACGATGCCGACGCGGTCCTCGGGGCCGAACTCGGCCAGTTCCTCGATCAGCGTCTCGGAACAGACCTCGGCGCGCAGGTGCAGGAAGTGGCTGATCCGCAGCGCCCCCTGCGCACGCAGCTCGAGGAGTTCCGAGGCGAGCGCGCGGGCATACTTGCCGTAGGCGGGCCGCGCCCCGCTGACGACCGAGCCCACCCGCATCGCGTCGAACACGGTGGTGATGCCGACCCCGGCGAGTTCGGCGTCATGGGCCACGATCGCCGCGCCGTGCGGCCATTCGACCCGCGGGCGCGGCTCGATATGGCGCTCGAGGTTGTCGGTGTGCAGTTCGATCAGGCCGGGGCAGACGAGGTCGCCGGCGCAGTCCACCGCCCCGGGCGGCACCGCCGTTCCCGCCTCGATCGCCGCGATCCGGCCCTCGGCAAGAACGATCCGCCCGGGCAGCGTGCGGTCGGGCAGCACCAGGGTCGCATTTGCCAGCACGGTCTCGGTCATGCTCTGGTCCTTCTGGGGTCGCTCCGGCATCCTGCCGCGGCGGCAGGACGGCGAGAGGGCGGGGAATGGAGGGATTCGCGCGCTATGCGGTGTACTGGACGCCGGGCCCGGGCGCACTGGCCGATTTCGGCGCGGCCTGGCTCGGCTGGGATCCGCAGCAGGGGCGCGCGGTGCCCCATCCCGACCTGCCCGGCCTGCCCGGCCCGGTGGCGGAGCTGACCGACGAGCCCCGCCGCTACGGGCTGCACGCCACGCTGAAGCCGCCCTTCCGCCTTGCCCCCGGCCGGACCGCGGCCGGGCTCGACCGGGCGGTGGCGGCGCTGGCCGCGCGCCTTGCCCCCGCGAGGGTGCCGGAAGGGCTGGCGCTGGGCAGTCTCGGCGGGTTCCTCGCCCTGCTGCCGGCCGGCGACGGCGCCGCGCTGGACGCCCTCGCCGCCGAGGCGGTCGCCGCGCTCGACGCCTTCCGGGCCGAGCCGGAGCCGGCCGAGCTGGCCCGCCGCCGCGCCCTGCCCCTGACGCCGCGGCAGGAGGCGCTGCTCGCGCGCTGGGGATACCCCTACGTCATGGAGGACTTCCGCTTCCATGTGACCCTGACCGGACGGCTCGCCCCGGTCGCGGCCGAGCGGACCGCCGCGGCGCTGGCCCCGGTGCTCGCGCCCCTGTTGCCGCGCCCCTTCGTGCTCGATGCCCTGTCGCTGCTCGGCGAGGATGCCGGGGGGCGGTTCCACCTGATCGCTCGCCACGCAACGGGCGGCGGCTGAGGAACGGGGCGTCGCCGTCATCGGATCATGCCCGCACGGGGTCGAGCGCGGCGAGGAAGGCCGCGACCGCCGGGCCGAGCGCGCCGCCGTTGTCGACGGTGCGCAGGTCGAGCCCATCGGGCAACGCGAAGTCCTCGCGCGCAAGCCGCGCGGCGATCGCGGCGGCGTCCTCGCGCCCGCGCGCGGCCAGCCGCGCCGCCCGCACCGCCGCCGGCGCGGTGACCAGCACCACCGCAAGCCCCGGATAGCGCGCGGCCGCCTGGCCGAGCACCGCCCGCGAGCCGTTGAAGGCCACGTCGCGCCCCGCGGCCAGGTCGGCGTCGATCGCGGCCGGGATGCCGTAGCTCAGCCCGTGCGCGTCCCAGACCAGGGCGAAGGCCCCGGCGGCGCGGCGGGCCTCGAAGTCGGCGCGGGTCACCCCTTCGTGGGGCTCGCCGCCGGGATCCGCGGGCCGGGTGATCACCCGCCGCGCCACCACCAGGCCGGGGCGGAGCGCCCGCGCCGCGGCGATCAGCGTGTCCTTGCCCGCCCCCGACGGGCCGACCACCGCGATCAGCCGG
>CALDYW010000121.1 GCA_937944395.1 uncultured Paracoccaceae bacterium
AGGGGCGGACGCGGGGCGCACGTCGGGCGCACATGGGGCGGACGCGGGGCGCACGTCGGGCGCACATGGGGCGGACGGAGGGGCGGACGGAGGGGCGGACGGCGGGGCGGACGGCGGGGCGGACGGCGGGGCGGACGGAGGGGCGGAGGCTGCTGCGCGGCCCCGGCCCGGGCGCGGCGCGGCGTTTGCCGGTTCCCCCCTCCGGACCTCTGCCCTATGCTCGGCCCGCTGCCGCAGGCAAACGCAGGGGGGAGGCGATGCCGCCTGAGATCCGCAAGGGGTTCCGCCAGCTTCTCGACGAGGCGGCGGCGCTGGTCGAGACCCTGCCCGTGGCCGAGGCCCTGCCGCTCCACGGCGATCCCGCGGTGCTGTTCGTGGACCTGCGCGACCCCCGCGAGCTGCAGCGCGAGGGCAGGATCCCCGGCGCCTTCCACTGCCCGCGCGGCATGCTCGAGTTCTGGATCGACCCCGACAGCCCCTATGCCAGGCCGCAGTTCCAGCAGGACCGGCGCTTCCTGTTCTACTGCGCTTCCGGCTGGCGCTCGGCGCTGGCCGCGCGCACGGCACAGGAGATGGGGCTGGCGCCGGTTGCGCATCTCGGCGGCGGGTTCTCGGCCTGGAAGGCCGCGGGCGGGCCGGTCGAGTTCCCGCCGCCGAAGGGCTAGGCGCGGCGCGGCATTGCCTCGGGGCCGGAAATCGTGTCAGATGCCGCAACGGCGTTCCGTCATCCGGAATGCTGCGCGACCAGGGGAGGGTTGCATGACCGCACCGGGCACGATCCCGCCGCCGCCGGTCAACCCGGACGACCCCGGCCTGCCCGCCGCGATCCGCGCGGCCGCCGCGGCCGAGATCGCCCGTGCCGGACGGCTTACCAACATGAAGGCGGTGCTGCTCCATTCGCTGCCCGCCTTCCGGGTCTTCGCCGCCGTGCTGCCGCTCAAGGACCGGCTGCGCGCGGCGCTGGGCGCCCGGGCAGTCGATGTCTATTCGCACGCGATCTCCGAGGGCACCGGCTGCCTGCTCTGCTCGCTCTACTTCGTGCGGGCGCTGCGCGGCCACGGCGTGGACCCCGCGGACTTCGCTCCCACGCCTGACGAGGCGCTCTTGACCGAGCTCGGCCACCACCTCGCCGCCGTCCGGGGCGAGGGGCCGCCGCCGCCTGCGGTCGCGGCGCTGGCGGCGCGCCACGGTGCGCAGGTCGCGGTCGAGGCGGTGGCCTACGGCGCGGCGATGGTGGCGACCAACCTTCTGAACACCGCGCTCGGCATTCCGATCGACGACGACCTGGCGCCGTTCCGTGCCGCGGCCACGGATGCCGCCTGACCGGGCACCGGCGTGGAGCCCCATCCCGACGCCTTCGCGGGCCCCGCCCCGGCGCTTCCGGCGGCAGCCGATGTCGCCATCGTCGGCGGCGGCATCGCGGGCGTGTTCGCGGCGCTGTTCCTCGCCCGCCGCGGCCTGCGCGTGGTGCTCTGCGACAAGGGCCCGATCGCCGGCGAGCAGTCGGGCCGGAACTGGGGCTGGTGCCGGCAGACCCTGCGCGACCCCGCCGAACTGCCGCTGATCGCGGCGAGCCTCAGGCTCTGGGACGACCCGGCGACCACCGCCGGCCATGCCACCGGCTTCCGGCGCACCGGCATCGCCTATCTCGCCGCCACGGCCGAGGACGAGGCGCGGCACGCGGCCTGGGCCGAGGCGGCGGCCCCGTTCCAGACCGGTTCGCGGCTGATCGACCCGCGCGCGACCGCGGCGCTGCTGCCGCAGGCCGCACGCCGCTTCCGCGGGGCGCTCTACACGCCCGGCGACGGCGGCGCCGAGCCGGCGCGGGCGGTGCCGGCCGCCGCCCGCGCGGCCGCCGAGGCCGGGGCGGCGATCCTGCCCTTCTGCGCGGTGCGGGCGCTGGACACCGCCGCCGGGCGGGTCGCCGGGATCGTCACCGAACGCGGGCGGATCTCCGCGCCGGCGGTGCTGGTCGCTGCCGGGGCCTGGTCGCGCCGCTTCCTCGCCCCGCTCGGGATCGACCTGCCGCAGGCTCAGGTGATGGGCTCGGTGATGCGCACGGCGCCGGTCGCCGGAGCGCCTGCGCTCTCGCTCGCCGGGCCGCGCTTCGGGTTCCGGCCGCGCGCCGACGGCGGCTACACGGTCGGCCAGGCGGGGGCGACGATCCTCGACATCCTGCCCGACAGCCTTGCGCTGCTGCCGGCCTTCCGCCCTGCCTGGGTGCGGGAATGGCGCAGGCTGCGCCTGCGGCTCGGCCGGCGGTTCCTCGAGGAGGCCCGGCTGCCCCGGCGCTGGAGCCCCGACGGCCCCTCGCCGTTCGAGGCGGTGCGGGTGCTCGACCCGACGCCCTCGCGGCCGATCCTCGACGAGGCGGCGCGCGAACTGGCCCGGGCCTTCCCCGCCTTCGCGGGGATGCGGGTGCTCGCGCGCTGGGGCGGGATCATCGATGTCACCCCCGACCAGTTGCCGGTGATCTCCGCGGTCGCGCGGCTGCCCGGGCTCTGGCTGGCCACCGGCCTGTCCGGCCACGGCTTCGGCGTCGGCCCCGGCGTCGGCCACCTCGCCGCCGACCTGATCGCCGGCCGCGCCCCGCTGGTCGATCCCCTGCCCTTCCGCTGGGACCGGTTCGCGCAACGCCCGCGGGTCAGCCCGACAGGATGAGCTCGGCCGCCCGGGAACCGACGGCCATGCAGCTCGCCGCGGTGTTGACGCTGACCTGGCTCGGGAACACCGAGGCATCGGCCACCCGCAGTCCCGCGATCCCCCGCAGCTTCAGGTCGGGGGTCAGGGGGGCGGCCGGGTCGGACCCCATGCGCACCGTCCCGCAGGGGTGATAGTCGGTCGAATGGGTGCGGCGGACGAAGTCGGCCAGCGCCTCGGAATCGCGCAGCTCCGGCCCGGGGGCGACCTCGGTCAGCCCCCAGCCGGCGAAGGCCGGCATCGCGGAAAGGCGCCGGGCCAGCGCGATGCCTTCGAGCACCCGCGCCATGTCGGCGCCCTCGGGGTCGGTGAAGTATCCGGGCTCGATCACCGGCGGCGCCCCCGGATCGGGCGAGGCCAGGCGCACCCGGCCGCGGCTCTTCGGGCGCAGCAGGTTGACCAGCGCGCTGAATCCCTCGGTCACCGCCGGCCAGCCCGCCGGCACGGTGTAGCGGTTGAAGCCGGTGGTGCCGAGGTGCAGCTGGACATCCGCGAAGGGTTCGGCCGGATCGAGCCGGGCGAACAGGCAGGACGACCAGTTCCAGGGATCGAGCCGCGCCGGGGCGCGCGCGGCGCGCCAGTTCACCCCGGCGTCCGCATGTTCCTGCAGGCCGGCGCCGACGCCGGGCAGGTCGGCGACCACCGGCAGACCGAGCGCGCGGAGCTCGGCCGCCGGGCCGATGCCCGAGAGCCACAAGAGTTTCGGCGTGTTGAACGCTCCGCAGGCGAGCACGATCTCGCGCGCCGCCTCGGCCCGCCGGCCGCCCCCGGCGACCGCGACGGCGCGGCGGCCCGCGACCTCGACGCGCTCGACCTCCCATCCGGTGACGATCTGCAGGTTGGGCGGCGGGCGGCTCGCCGGATCGAGCCAGACCACCGCCGCCGACTGGCGGAGTCCGCCCCGCGCATTCAGCCTGAGCCAGCCCACGCCCTCGGCGAAGGGCCGGGCGAAATCGACCTGCGGGAAGCCCGCCTGGACGCAGGCCTCGATCCAGGCCCGCGCCGCCGGGTCGTCGGGCGCGAAGGGCTCGACCGGCATCGCCGCGGCGAGCCAGTCGAGCGCGGGCGCCATGGCGGCGGCGTCCCAGCCGGTCGCCCCCTCGGCCGCCCAGCGGTCGAGGTCGGAGGCCGGCGGCAGGAACCAGATGCAGGTGTTGGTCGAGGTCGAGCCGCCCAGAACCTTCCCGCGGGGGTGGGCAAGCCGCCCGGGCACGCCGCTGCGGGCCACCGAATAGCCGAAGTCGTAGGCCGAACCGATCAGCGCGTCGTAATCGGCGAGCCGGCGGATGCGCGGATCGGCGGTATCGGGCGGTCCGGCCTCGACCAGCAGGACGCGGCCCGCCTGCCCCTCGGCCAGGCGCCGCGCCAGCACCGCGCCCGCGGCCCCCGAGCCGACGACGATGTAATCCGCCCGCAGGGTCTCCATCCCGCTACTCCGCGGCCCGGGCGAAGCGCCGGCCCGCCGCCGGCGCAAGGTCTCCGGCGAGGGCCGCGACCTCCTCGGGGCGGGTGCGGCGGCCGGCGGCGAGACGCGCGCCGATCGTCTCGACGAGCCGCCGGTAGAGCGCCTGCCGCGCGGCGAGCGGCAGGGGCGCCACCGCGGCATCGATCGCCGCGTAGAGCGCATCCGGCCAGTCGGCGTGATGGCGCGTGCGCGCGGGTCCGAAGTCGAAGGCGGGGGGCTCGGTCCAGCCGCGCGCGGCGCGGATCGCGGCGCGGGCGGCTGCGGTCGCGGCGGCGTCCGCGCCGCCGTCGGCATCGAGGATCACGCCGTAGACCTCGGCCGCGGTGGCCCGCGACACCAGCCCGTTCGCCACGTCCTCGGCCACTGTCGCAGCCGGGCGCTCGAGCGGATCGCCGAAGCCGCCGCCGCCCTGGGTGCCGATCCGCAGCACGTCGCCGGGGCCGAGTTCGAGCACATCGATCTTGCCGATGTCGCGCGCGGCCGGGGTGTCGGGATTGAGCAGCGTGTATCCCGTCGCCCCCGGCGCGCCGCCCATCCGGCCCGGCGGCGGGAAAAGGTAGCGCTCCATCGCCCGGCTGGTGACGGTGGCATAGGGGGCGTCCACCTCGAACTCGATCTCGATCCCGCAGCCGCCGCGGAACCGCCCCGCCCCGCCGGAGTCGGGCCTGAGGCCGTAGGCGCGCACCAGCACCTCGGGCATCTCGTGCTCGAACACCTCGGTCGGCACGTTCTTGAGGAAGTTCAAGAGAACCATGGTGCCATCCACGCCGTCGTCCACCGGCCGGCCGCCCGAACCGCCGACGATCGGCTGGATCACCGACACCCGCGACCCGCCCCGGGCAAGGTCGGGCACGGCGATGAGCAGGATCGACCCCTGCCCCGAATCGGTCGCCGGGAACTCCATCGGCACCGCCTGGGCGAGCGCGCCGATCACCGCGTCGGTCACCTTGTGCGAGGTGGCATAGCGCACACCGCAGGCGGCGCCGGGCTCGGGGTTCAGGATCGTGCCGCGCGGCGCGATCACCTTCATCGGCCGCACGAGGCCGGCGTTGTAGGCCACGCCCGGATCCTGCGTGCAGATCCAGTTGACCAGCGCAGTGATCAGCATCCAGTGCCCGTCGCGCCCGAACGTGGGGAGGTTCAGCGCCGCGCGCACCTGCGGCGCGGTGCCGGTGAAGTCGAGCAGAAGCTCGCCCCCCTTCACCGTCACCGCGACCGCGACCCGGACCAGCCCCTGGCCGACCATGTCGGCCTCGAGGAAGTCGGAGAAGCGGTAGGTGCCTTCGGGCACCCGGCCGATCACCCGGCGCGCCTGCCCCTCGGCATAGGACAGAAGGTCGTCCATCGCCGTTGCGATGACGGGCGCGCCGAACCTTTCCAGCAGCTCGTGCACCCGCCGTTCGGCCAGATCGAGCGCGGCCAGGCAGGCCTTCATGTCGCCCCAGTTCTGCTCGGGGGTGCGGGTGTTGACGAGGAACAGATCGAGCAGCTCGGCATCGAGCTTCCCGGCCCGATAGAGCCGCCGCGGCGGCACCCGGATCCCCTCCTGATGGATCTCGGTCGAGGACGGCGCGATCGAGCCCGACACCCGCCCGCCCACATCGGACATGTGGATGAAGGTCCAGGCCCAGCACACCAGGCGGCCGGCGTGGAACACGGGCTTCCACAGGAACACGTCCGACAGATGCGTGACCATGCCGCCGGTCGCCTCGGGGTCGTTCGACAGGAACACGTCGCCTTCGGCCGGATCGGCGCTCAGCGCGATGGCCTGCGCCATCGGCATCCCGATCATCATCAGCACGCCGTAGCGGCGCGAGGCCGCGAAGACCTCGCCGCCCGGGGTGACGAGGACGGTGCCGTAGTCCTGCGTCTCCTTCACGAAAACCGTGTGCGCGGTGCGGAAGAGCACTTGCGCCATCTCGTCGGCGACCGCCTGGAAGCGGTTGGCGAGGATCTCGAGCGTGACCTTGTCCACCGCGCTCACAGCCGTTCCCCGATCAGGTTGGCGTGGTCGTCCACGGTCAGGCGGAAGCCCTCGGGCACCCAGGTCGTGGTGTCGTACTGCTGGACGATCAGGGGGCCGTAATGCGTTTCGCCGGGCACCAGCGCCTCGCGCCGGTGCACCGCCGCCTCGACGAAGCGGCCCCGGTCGTGCACGCGGCGCAGGTGCGCACCGGCGGGCCGCGTCCCCGCCGGGTCCGAGCCGAAACGGATCGGCGGGCGGGGAAGCTCGCCCACGATCTGCACCCGTGCCTCGACGAGGCGCAGGGGCTTGCCGCGCTCGGCCCGGCCATAGACCCGGTCGTAGCGGTCGTGGAACCAGCCTGCGATGGCCTCGCGCGTCGGCGCCCCGGCCGGGAACGGCACGTTGAGCTCGAAGGACTGCCCGACATAGCACAGGTCGGCCGAGCGGATCAGGTGCACGGCGGCGAGCGTCACCCTCTCGGACTCCAGCCAGGCGCGCGCCTCGGCCTCGAGGCCGGCATAGAGCAGGGCAAGGGCGGCATCGTCGAGCGAGTCGAGCTCGGCCCAGACCGTGCGCACGAAATCGGCGCGCAGGTCGGCCACGAGGCAGCCCAGCGCGCAGAGCGTGCCCGGTGTCGGGGGCACGATCACCCTGCGGAACGGAAGGTCGCGGGCCAGCAGGAAGCTGTGCGTCGGCCCCGCCGCGCCGTAGGCGACCAGCGCGCAGTCGCGCGCCTCGGCGCCGCGGCGGGCAAGCTGGGGCACAAGCCCCGAATAGATGTTCGCGGTCGCGATCGACAGGATCGCCTCGGCCGCCGCGTGCAGCGGCAGGCCCACCCGTTCCCCCACCGCCGCGACCGCCCGCGCGGCCGCCTCCGCATCCAGCCGCATCCTGCCGCCCAGGAACCCGTCGGGATCGACGATGCCCGAGACCACATAGGCATCGGTCACGGTGGCCTCGGTGCCGCCGCGGCCGTAGGCGGCGGGACCGGGCACCGACCCGGCCGAGCGCGGCCCGACCTTCAGCACGCCCGCCGCGTCGGTCCAGGCCAGCGACCCGCCCCCCGCCCCGATCGCCGAGACGTCGATCGCCGGCATGATCACCGGAAAGTCGCCCACGGTGTTCTCGGAGGAATAGGGGATCGCCTCGCCCACCACCGCGACATCGACCGAGGTTCCCCCCATGTCGAGGGTGACCAGCATCCCCTCGCCGGCCTGCCGGCCGACATGGGCCGCGCCGATCACCCAGGCCGCCGGGCCGGAGAGCAGCGTCTCGACCGGCCGTGCCGCCGCCGCCTCGAGGCTCGTCACCCCGCCGTTCGACTTGGTCGAGAACACCCGCGCGGTCAGCCCGGCGACAGCGGTGCGCGCGCGCAGCGTGCCGAAGTAGCGCTTCATCCTTCCGCCGACATAGGCGTTCATCACCGTGATCAGGAAGCGTTCGTATTCCCGCTGCTGCGGCCAGATCTCGGACGAGGTGCAGACGTAGATCCCGGGATGGTCGGCGGCGATGGCGGCGCGCGCGGCCTGCTCGTGGGCGGGGTTGCGATAGGCGTGCAGGAAGCAGACCGCGATCGCGCGGATCCCCCGCGCCACCAGGTCCGCCGCCTCCGACCGCACCGCGCCAAGGTCGAGCGGCACCAACACCGTGCCGTCGGCCAGCACGCGCTCGTCCACCTCGCGCACGTTGCGCCGGGGCGTCAGCGCCACCGGCTTCGGCACAAAGAAGTCGTTGGCTTTCGGCAGCCGCAGGCGGCGCAGTTCCAGCACGTCGCGGAAACCGCGGGTGGTGATCATCCCCACCGCCTCGCCCGTGCGCTCGAGCAGCGTGTTCACCGCGATGGTGGTGCCGTGCGAGAAGAAGCCGATGTCGGCGGGTTCGATCCCCTGCAGCCGGCGGAGTTCGGCCAGGCCCTCGAGGATGGCCTCTTCGGGCTCGGGCGTCGAGGGCACCTTGAGGGCATGCGCCCGGCCGGTCGCCTCGTCGAGGATGAGGAAATCGGTGAAGGTGCCGCCGATGTCCACGCCCAGCCGGAACGGACCGGACGCGCGCGGGGGACTGTCGAGACTCATGCCAGGCGCCTGTGGATCAGGACGGGTCGCGCGGACGGCGGCCGAGGAGCTGGTAGAGCCGGTGCTCGCGCCGCATCATCTCGTGGGCGTCGTTCTCGGCCATGACCTCGTCCACGGCCCGCAGGTTGGCCTGCTTCTGCGCCTTGAGCGCACGGTAGAACGACCCGTCCTTGATGTTGCTCAGCATCTTTCGCATGCCCTCGAGCGTCGCGTCGCGGTCGAAATACTGCTTCGACCAGACGAGATGCCCGAACTGCGCGGTCTGCGAGGCGCGCTTCATCCGCTCGAAGGCGCCGAGGTCGCGTCCGTATTCGGCCCATTTCACCCCCTCGCCCGAGGCGTAGAGGTCAAGCATCACCGCCTCGGGCGAGCATCCCGCCTCGACCAGGGCCTCGTACATGGCGCGAAGGGCATAGAGTCCGGGCTGATGCTCCTCGAACAGGTCGATGATCGTCTCCTCCTCGAACGAGGACATCAGCACGCCCATCTTCGTCGAGCCGATCCCCTTGGCGATGCCGAGGCAGCGGGCGAGCGCGGTCCCGGTGGCGTCCTGGTGGACCGCGATCAGCGAGGGGAAACCGCGCCCCTCGAGGAAGGTGGCGCGCACCCCCTCGCCCAGCATCCGGGGCGCGACCATCACCACATCCACATCCGCCGGCGGCACGATCTCCTTGAAATGGATGTTGTATCCATGCGCGAAGGACAGCAGGTCGCCCGCCTTCAGCGAGGGCCGGATGGCCGTTTCGTAAACCTCGGGCTGGCTGTCGTCGGAAGTCAGGATCAGCTTGACCGGCGCCTGCGCCGCCGCCTCGGCGATCGGCAGCACCGTCCAGCCGTCGGCACGGGCGGTCTCGGCAAAGCCGTCCTCGATGTTGCCGACCACGACGTCCACACCGTTGTCCCTGAGGTTCAGGGCCTGGCTCCGGCCCTGGTTGCCGTATCCTAGGATCGCGACCCGGCCGCCCGAGATCGTCGCGAGGTCGGCGTCGGCGTCGAAGTAGAAGGTGCTCATGCGTCGGGAACCCGGTTGTTTCATAATCTGAAAGTCCGTATCATCCTATAGAACGACCCGGCGAAGGGCAAGGGTCTGCCGCGAGGGACCGGTCGGGGCGATGCGCGAGGGGTTCGAGGCGATCGTGCTGGGGCTCGGGGGGCTCGGAAGCGCCGCGGCCTGGCGGCTGGCGGTCCGCCTCGGCGGGCGGGTGCTGGGACTTGAGCAGTTCGCCCTCGGGCATCGGCGCGGCGAGTCGGGCGACCGGTCGCGGATCATCCGGCTGACCTACCACACCCCGGGCTATGTGCGGCTGGCACGGGCCGCCTACGCCGCCTGGGCCGAGGTCGAGGCGGCGGCCGGGGCGCGGCTTGTCCACCGCACCGGCGGGCTCGACATCTTCCCGGCCGACAGCCCGCTGCGGCCCGAGCCCTACGTCGCCGCGATGACGGCCTGCGACGTCGCCTTCGAGCGCCTCGACGCCGCCGGGGCGATGCGGCGCTTCCCGCAGTTCCGCCTGCCGGAGGATGCCTGCGCGCTCTGGCAGCCCGACGGTGGCCTGGTGACGGCCGAGCACGCCACGGCAGCGCACCAGCGCCTGGCCCGCGCCGCCGGCGCGACGCTGATCGACCGGATGCCGGTGACCGGCCTCGCGCGGCGGGACGACCTCTGGCAGGTCGCCACGGCGGCCGGAACCTTCCGCGCGCCCCGGCTCGTCGTGGCGGCGGGTCCATGGACGAACCGGGTGCTGGGCTGGCTGGGGCTGTCGCTGAAGCTTGCCGTGGTGCGCGAGCAGGTGGCGCATCACCGCGCCGACCCGGCCGAGGCCTTCGCCCCCGGCCGGTTCCCGGTGTGGATCTGGATGATCCCGGCCAACTTCTACGGCTTTCCGGCGATGGCCGGCCCGGGCGTCAAGGTCGCCAAGGACCGCTTCGCCCCGACCGACCCCGACCGCGCCGAGCCCGACACGGACGCCGCCCATGCCGCAGGCGTGGCCGGTTTCCTCGCCCGCCACATCCCCGGCGCCGCCGGCCCGGTGCTCGAGGCGCGCACCTGCGTGCAGACGCTGACCCCCGACGACGACTTCGTGCTCGACCACCTGCCGGAGACGGCGGGGACGGCTGCGGTCGCGGTTGGTGCCGGGCATGCCTACAAGTTCGCCGCCCTGATCGGCGCGATCCTTGCCGACCTTGTGCTCGATGGCGGAAGCCCTCTCGACCTCGCGCCGTTCCGGTTCGACCGGCCCGGCCTGGATGCCAGATGTTCCACTTGTTGAAAGCCTATTCCAAATCCTGTCATTTTGGCGTAGCCTCCGACCTCGCCAGCCGGGTCGCCGCGCGCCAAGCGGAACGTGCCGGATCGCAACGGCGAGCCCCCCGCGCGGGGGCCGAAACAGGGAGTGACCGAATGCCCATGAAACTGCTTCCGCCGCTTTCGCGCCGCGGCTTCCTGCAGACCTCCGCCGGGGCGGTGGCCTTCGGTGGTGCCACCCTGTCGCTGCCTGGCATCGCCCGGGCACAGAGCAAGGTTCTGCGCATCGCTTCGGGCGAAGCCGACAGTGCCGCGGCCACGATGGACCCCGCGAAGAACCTGGCCGACCCCGATTCGGCCCGCATCGCGCTGGCCTTCGAGCGCCTCGTCGTGCTCGATCCGAACTTCACCCCCACGCCGCAGCTCTGCGAGAGCTGGGAGACGAACGAGACCGGCGACGTCTGGACGTTCCGCCTGCTCCGGGGCGTGAAGTTCCACGACGGCAGCGAGATGACCGCCGCCGACGTGGTGTTCAGCTACCGCCGCCTGGTCGATCCCGACGTCGGCTCGCCCGCTGCCGCGTCGCTCGCCATGCTGCCGATGGACGGCATCGAGGCGGTGGACGATCACACCGTGCGCTTCCGCCTGACGTCGCCGGTGGTCGAGTTCCCGCAGCTCATCGCCACCCGCTTCACCTACATCGTGAAGGCCGGCCAGTCCGACGACGACCTGCGCACCCGCGGTATCGGCACCGGCCCCTACCGGGTCGAGCGCTTCGTGCCCGGCGAGGAGCCGGCGGTGTTCGTCCGCCACGACGGCTATCGCCGGCCTGGCCTGCCCAAGGTGGACCGGGTCGAGCTGCGCTCGATCCCCGATTCGGCGGCGCGCATCGCCGCGCTCCGCGCCGGGCAGATCGACATCAACTGGGATCTGCCGCGCGTCGGCATCGAGGTGCTCGAGGACGACCCGAACGTGCGGGTGATCCGCACCCGCTCGCCTTTCGTCATGACCATGTCGATGTGGACCGACACCCCGCCCTTCGACGACGTGCGCGTGCGCATGGCGATGAAGCTGGTGGTGGACCGCGAGGCGATGCTGCAGCTGGTGCTCGGCGGGCGCGGACAGCTCGGCAACGACAACCCGGTTGCACCCTGGGTGCGCTATGCGATCGACGCCCCGATCCGCGAGCGCAACATCGACGAGGCGCGCCGGCTGCTGGCCGCGGCCGGCCACGGCAACGGGCTCGATGTCGAGCTCTACACCTCGGACACCGTGTTCGGCTTCGTCGAGATGGCCACCGTCTATCAGTCGATGGCCGCCGAGGCGGGCATCAACGTGAAGATCAACCGCGCCCCGGCCGACGACTACTGGTCGAACGTCTGGCTCAAGGTGCCGTTCATGTGCTCGTCCTGGTCAGGCCGGCCGGCCGACGACGCGCTCTCGGTCGCCTACCTGTCGGAGGCCGACTGGAACGAGACCCGCTGGAAGAACCCCGAGTTCGACGCGGCGATCTTCGAGGCAAGGCGGACGGTGGACGAGGCCGCGCGGACCGCGCTCTACCACAAGGCCCAGCACCTGCTGCGCGACGAGGGCGGCGCGATCATCTCGATGCATCCCGACGCGATGGCGGCGGTGCGGTCGAACATCTCGGGCTGGTCGCTGCATCCGCAGCAGTTCAGCAAGGACTTCTCCGAGGTCGAGATCGCATGAGGTCAGCCCCGCTGCTGCGGCTGCTGGCGACGCGCGTCGTCCTGGCAGCCCTCAGCCTGCTGGTGGTGTCCGTCGTCATCTTCTGGTGCGTCGAGATGCTGCCCGGCGACACGGCCCAGCGCATGCTGGGCCGCGACGCCACCCCCGAGGCGCTGGCGCGCCTGCGCGCCGAACTCGGCCTCGACCGGCCGGCCGCCGAGCGCTACGGGCTCTGGCTTGCGGCGACGCTGTGGGGCGACCTCGGCCAGTCGATGGTGGCCGACCGGCCGGTGGCCGACTGGGTGGCGGGGCGCGCCGCGAACACGCTGACGCTCGCGGGCTTTGCGCTGGCGATCTACATCCCCCTTGCGCTCGCCCTGGGCCTGCTGTCGGCGGCCTTCCGCGGCCGGCCGCTCGACCAGGCGATCTCGGTCGCGGTGCTGCTCGGGATGTGCGTGCCCGAGTTCGTCACCGGCCTCCTGCTGGTGTCGGTGTTCGCGATCACGCTCGACCTGTTCCCGCCGCTTGCGCTGATCGACCAGGCGCAGGACCTCGGCGACCTTCTTCACATCCTGTTCCTGCCGGCGCTGACGCTGGCGATCGCGATGACCGCCTATGCCGTGCGGATGATGCGCGACAACCTGATCGAGGTGCTCGAGTCGCCCTATGTCCGTCTGGCCACGCTGAAGGGCCTGCCGCGGCGCCAGGTGCTCCTGCGCCATGCGTTGCCGAACGCGCTGGGGCCGGCGGTGAACGTCACCGCGCTCAACATCGCCTGGCTGATCGGCGGCATCGTGGTGGTGGAGACGGTGTTCAACTTCCCCGGCATCGGGCGCCTGCTGATCGATGCGATTTCGGTCAAGGACGTGCCGGTGGTGCAGGCGGTCGCGCTGCTCCTGACCGCGCTCTACATCCTGACCAACCTCCTCGCCGACATCGTGGTGATCGTTCTGAACCCGCGGCTGCGGGCGGGGGCGTGAATGGCGGCCGCGGCCGAGCACGCCCCCCCGACCGCCGCACCGGCCGCCGCACCGGCCCGGCGCCGGCCGATGGCCGAGGCCTGGGCGCTGATGCCGGCTTCGGGCAGGGTCGGGCTGGCCATGCTCGTCGTCTATGCCGCGGTCGCGCTCACCGGGCCCTGGTGGGCGCCCTTCGACCCCGGAAAGATCGCCGCCGGTCCGCCGCTGTCACCGCCTTCCGCGCGTCATCTCGCCGGAACCGACGCGCTGGGACGCGACCTGTTCAGCCGCGTCGTCCACGGCACCGGCGCGGTGATGTGGATGTCGCTGTCGGCGACCGGTCTGGCGGTGCTGGCAGGATCGCTGGTCGGGCTGGTGACCGGCTACCTGCGCGGCTGGATCGACGAGATCGTGATGCGCCTTGCCGACATCATGATCTCGATCCCGCCGCTGATCATCGCGGTCCTGGTGATCGGCGCCTTCGGCAACAGCCAGACGGTGGTCATCCTGATCGTCGCCCTCCTGTTCGCGCCGCGGGTCGCGCGCGTCGTGCGCGCCGCCACGCTCGGCATCGTCACCGAGGACTATGTCACCGCCGCGGTCCTGCGCGGGGAAAGCGCGCTCGGGATCGCGGTGCGCGAGCTTCTGCCGAACGTCACCGGAACGGTGTTCGTCGAGTTCGCGATCCGCTCGGGCTTTGCCATCATGTTCATCGGTGCGCTCGGGTTCCTCGGCTTCGGCGCGCCGCCGCCGACGCCCGAATGGGGGGTGATGATCAACGAGGGCCGCAGGACGATCTCGGCCGCGCTCTGGCCGGTGCTGGCGCCGGCGCTCGCGATGGCCGGGCTGGTGCTGGCCATCAACCTGTTCACCGAGGGGCTGGCGCGGGTGATCGGCCGCTCGCCGGGCCCGGCGACCCATTGACCGCCCGTGACCGCGCCGGCGCTTTCGATCGAGGGGCTTTCGGTGGACTACCGCGCGATCGCGGGGCCCTGGGTGAACGTGGTCAGCCGCGTCTCGCTGACCATCGGACCGGGCGAGATCCTCGGGCTCGCGGGCGAGTCGGGCTGCGGAAAATCCACCATCGCCTCGGTGGTCCTCGGCGAGCGCCCGGCCGGGCGACGGGTGCGCGAGGGGCGTGTGCGGGTCGCGGGCACCGACATCCTGCAGCTCGCTCCCCGCGACCTTCAGCCGCTGCGCGGCCGGAGGCTCGCACTGGTGCCGCAGAACCCCTCGCAGAGCCTCTCGCCCGGCATGCGCATCGGCCGGCAGGTGGCCGAGGTGCTCGAGGCGCACGGGGCCGCGCGCGGGGCCGAGGCCGAGCGCCGCGCCGCGGGGCTTCTGGCCGAGGTCGGCCTGCCCGACCCCGAGAGGCTGGCCCGGCGGCTGCCGCATCAGCTGTCGGGCGGACAGCAGCAGCGGGTGGTCCTGGCGATGGCGCTGGCCTGCCGGCCGGCGCTCGTGGTGCTCGACGAACCCACGACCGGCCTCGACGTGACCACTCAGGCGCGCATCCTCGAGCTTCTGGCCGACCTGCGCGCGCGCCACGCCGTGGCGATGCTCTACATCAGCCACGACCTGGCGGCGCTGGCCCAGGTCTGCGACCGCATCGCGGTGATGTATGCCGGCGAGATCGCCGAGACCGCCCCCGCGGCCGACCTCTTCGCGCGCCCGCGCCATCCCTACACGCGGGGACTGATCGCCTCGGTTCCCCGGCTCGACCGCCCCCCCGACCCCGCCGCGGCGCTGCGCGGCGTGCTGCGGCGCGAGGTGCTGCCGACCGGCTGCCGTTTCGCCCCGCGCTGCCCGGCGGCCGAACCCGTCTGCGCCACAGAGCCGCAGCGGCTGGACGCCGCCGCGCCCGGTCATGCCGTCGCCTGCCGACGCTGGCGCGCGCTGGAGCCCGCCGCATGACGCCGCCGCTGGCCGAGGTCCGGGGCCTTGCGGTTCGCTACGGCGGCGGGCGGTTCGGGCGCGCGGGGTTCCTGGCCGTCAGCGGGGTGGATCTCGAGGTCGGCCGGGGCGAGACCCTCGCGCTGGTCGGCGAATCGGGCTCGGGGAAGTCGAGCGTCCTGCGCGCGCTGGCCGGGCTGCTGCCGGTTGCCGCCGGCCGGCTGGTCTTCGAGGGACAGGACATCACCGCGACCCTCGGGCGCCGCCCCGCGCGGCTCAGGCGCGAGATGCAGGTCGTGTTCCAGAACCCGGACGGTTCGCTCAACCCCCGCCACGAGATCGCAACCATCCTCGGCCGCCCGCTGGCCGCCTTCCACGGCCTTCGCGGCGCGCGCGCGCGACCGCGCGGCCGAGCTTCTGGCAACGGTGCGGCTCGATCCGGGCTACCTCGGCCGCCGGCCGGGCGAGCTGTCGGGCGGCGAACGCCAGCGCGTGGCCATCGCGCGGGCGCTGGCCGCCGAGCCGCGGCTGATCCTCTGCGACGAGGTGCTGTCGGCGCTCGACGTCTCGGTGCAGGCGGCGATCGTGGCGCTCCTGCGCGAGCTGCAGGCGTCGCGGGCGCTCGCCTATCTCTTCATCTCGCACGATCTTGCAACCGTGCGCTGGCTTGCGCACCGGGTGGGGGTGCTCTACCGCGGCGAGATCTGCGAGACCGGCCCGGCGGCGGCGCTGTTCGCGCCGCCGTTCCACCCCTACACCGAGATGCTGCTGGCGGCGGTTCCGCGGATCGGAGGTCGGGCCGGCACCCTGCCGGCCGGCACGGCCGCAGCCGCGCCCGCCGCGGGCGGCGTGGTGGCACGGGGCTGCCCTTTCGCCGCACGCTGCCCCCGCCGCATCGGCCCGGTCTGCGACCACGAGGCGCCCCCCCTCAGGTCCGCCGGCCCCGGCCATGCCATCCGCTGTCACATCCCGCCGCCCGAGCTGGCCCGCGCGCAGGCGGCGCCGGCGGCCGGCCAGTCCGAAGGAGCTGCCGTTCCATGACAAAGTCCCGCCCGCGCCGGCTGACGACCTCGGCGCGCATCGACCTGGCCGCCGTCGTCGGGATGCCGCCCTACGCGCGCACCGCGATCGGAACCAAGAAGGGCTGGCGGCACACCGCCTTCCACCCTGTCACCGCGCCGCGGGCCCGGGAATGGAAGCTGCACAACGGCTATCTCAAGCCCAACCGCTTCACCGACCCGGTCGAGGAATACTGGGCGATGCGCCGCTGCGCCGGGCTCTGGGACGTGACCGGCGAGGAGGTGATCGAGATCTCAGGCCCCGAAGCGCTGGCGGTGATGGACGAACTCGTGCCGCGCGACCTTGGCCGGCTGGCCGACGGGATGAGCCTTTACTGCGTGCTCTGCTACGACCATGGCGGAATCGTCGAGGACGGGATCCTGGTGCGCTTCTCGGCGGACCGGCTGTGGTGGGTCGGCGGCCCGGCGCCGGCCGAGGAGTGGATCTATGCCCATTCCCGGGGGCGCGCGGTGACGGTGCGGAGCTTCCACGAGGAGATCCATGTGGCGAGCTTGCAAGGCCCCGCCTCCCGCCGCCTGCTTGACCCGCTGGCCGGAGGGGCGGTGGCGGCCCTGCCCTTCTTCGGCGCCGTCGAGACGCGCCTGTGCGGCGTGCCGGTCACCATCACCCGCACCGGCTACACCGCCGAACTCGGCTACGACATCTATGTGTCCGTTGCCGAGGGGGCGGGCCTGTTCGCCGCCCTCTGGGAGGCGCTCGAACCGCAGGGGGTGGCGCTCTGCGGCAGCCGCGCGCTCGACCTGCGGCGCACCGAGGCGTCGATCCTGAACATCGGCCAGGAGTTCGACTTCCGCGTGACCCCGCTCGAGATCGGGCTCGACCGCATGATCAACTGGCACAAGCGCCCGTTCCGCGGCCGCGCGGCGCTGGCGCGCCAGAAGGCTGAAGGGGTGCGCCGCCGCCTGGTCGGGCTGCGGCTTGCCGACGACCGTGTGGCGGTGCCGGGCGAGGCGGTCGTGCAGGACGGCCGCAAGGTCGGCGAGGTCACCACCGGAAACTGGTCGCCCGCGCTCGATGCCAGCATCGCGATCGCCATGGTCGCGGCGGGGGCGGACGCGCCCGGCACGCGGCTCGAGATCGCGATGGAGGAGGCGCCGGCGGCGGCGCGGGTGGTGCCGATGCCCTTCCTCGACCCGGAACGGAGGCTGTCGAAGGCATGAGCGGGCGTTTCATGGACAAGGTGGCGCTGATCGTGGGCGGCGCCGAGGGCATGGGCGGGGCCACGTCCGAGCGCCTCGCGGCCGAAGGCGCGCGGGTCTGGGTGATCGACCGCGCGGGCGACGCCGCCGAGGCGCGCGCGGCGTCGATCCGCGAGGCCGGGGGCCACGCGCGGGCCGTCGCGGCGGATGCCACCGACGAGGCGGCGATGGCGGCGGCGGTCGCGGCGGCGGTCGCCGCCGAGGGGCGGATCGACGTTCTGGTGGCGATCGCCGGCGGCAGCCGCGCCGGCCGGGTGGCCGACCTTCCGGCCTCCGAGTGGGACCGGCTCTACCGGCTGAACGTCACCGCCACCGCCACCGCCTGCCGGCTGGTGTTGCCGGCGATGCGCGCCGCCGGCGGCGGCGCCATCGTCACCATGTCGTCGATCTCGGGCCTGCGCGGCGACCCCGGCTGGGGCGCCTACAACGCCGCCAAGGCCGCGGTCATCAGCCTGACGCAGACGCTTGCCTGGGAAGAAGGGCGCCACGGCATCCGCGTCAACGCGGTCTGCCCGGGGCCGATCGCCTCGGCGCGGATGCTCGCCTCGCTCGACGATCCGGGCTTCGCCGCCCGCTACGACGCGGCCTGCGCGATCGGCCGCATGGGACGGCCCGAGGAGGTCGCGGCGGCGATCGCGTTCCTGGCCTCGGACGAGGCGGGCTTCGTCAGCGGCGCGCATCTGGTGGTGGACGGCGGGCTGACGGCCCGCACCGGCCAGCCGGTCTGAGGCGGGGCGGAGGGCGCAGGGCGACGGATCCGGGCGACCCGGCCCGACACGGACCGGGCAGAGGTCGCGGCTTCCCTTTCGCCCGGATCCGGCCTAGGCGAAGCCCCGAGGACAAACGGAGGGCGCATGGAGACCACCGTCGTCAAGGGCCTGAAGGTGATCGAGGCGCTCGCCGCCGGCGGCGGGCAGTCGAGCCTTTCGGATATCGCCCGCAGCTGCGCGATGACCAAGTCGAACGCGCATCGCCTGCTCAAGACGCTCGAGGACTGCGGCTGGGTCCGCCGCGACCCCGCGACCCGCGGCTATGCGCTGACGCTCCGGCTGTGGTCGCTCGGCGCGCGCGCGCTGCACGGCATGGACCTGCGCGCGGTCGCCGCCCCGCATCTGCGCCGCCTCGCCGAGGCCACCGGCGAGTCGGTCCACCTCTCGGTGCTCGAGAACGGCGAGGCCGTCTACATCGACCGCGCCGAGAGCGCCGAGATCGTGCGCGCCTATATCCGCGTGGGCGACCGCGCGCCGGCCTGGGCGGTGGCGACGGGTCGGGCCATGCTGGCCTTCGCGCCCGAGCCCGAGATCGCCGCCGCGCTGGCGCGCCTCGAGGCCTTCACCCCGAACACCCCCGCCGATCCCGCGGCGCTCCGGCGGAAGCTGGCCGAGACCGCCCGGACCGGCATCGCGATGACCTTCGGCGAGTGGAAAGCCGGCGTCATCGGCATCGCCGCCCCGGTGATGGGCCCCGACCGCAGGCCGGTCGCCGGGGTCGGGATCGCGGGGCCCGAGGCACGGATGCAGCGCGCCGACCGCGAGGCCCAGATCGCCGCCGTGCGGAGCTGCGCCGAGGCGATCGCCCGCGACCTCGGGCTCCTGCCCGCGGCCGCAGCGCCCGCCGACCCCGACGGCGACCCGCAGTCCGACCGTCCAGCAGGGGAACGCCGCCATGGATAGACGCAACGCCCCGCCCGGCTTCGCGACGCGGGCGATCCATCTGGGCTACGATCCGGCCACCGCCGAAGGCGCGCTGACGCCACCGATCTACATGACCTCGACCTACGCCTTCGAAAGCGCCGAGGCGGGCGGCGAGATGTTCGCGGGACAGCGCGCGGGTTATGTGTACGGCCGCACGAAGAACCCGACCCAGACGCTGCTCGAGGCGCGGATGGCCAGCCTCGAGGGTGCCGAGGCGGCGCTCGCGCTGGCCTCGGGGATGGGGGCGATCGCCGCAACCGCCTGGTCGCTGCTCGCCGCGGGCGACCGGGTGGTGATCGACCGGACGCTCTACGGCTCGACCTATGCCTTCTTCACCCAGGGCCTCGTGCGCTATGGCGTCGAGGTCGCGGTGGCCGACCTGACCGACCCGGAGGCAACCGCCGAGGCGCTCCGCCCCGGAACCCGGATGGTCTATTTCGAGACCCCGGCAAACCCGAACCTGCGGGTGATCGACATCGCCGCGGTCGCGGCCGCCGCCCGCGCCGGGGGCGCCGCGGTGGTGGTGGACAACACCTTCGCCACGCCGGCCCTGCAGCGCCCGCTCGAGCACGGCGCCGACCTCGTGCTGCATTCTGCGACGAAGTATCTGGGCGGGCACGGCGATCTTCTGGGCGGGATCGTTGCCGGCCGGGCCGAGACGATCGCCCGCATCCGCGGCACCGGCCTGCGGTGGATGACCGGCGCCACCCTGTCGCCGCTCAATGCCTTCCTGATCCTGCGCGGCCTCAAGACGCTCGAGCTCAGGATGGAGCGGCACTGCGCCGCCGCGACCCGGCTTGCCGCGCTGCTGGCCGGGCATCCCGCGGTGGCGCGCGTGGCCTACCCGGGTCTGGCCGAAGGCGCGGCGGCCGATGTCGTCCGGCGGCAGATGGCCGGGCACGGGGGACTTGTGGCCTGCGAACTGCGCGGAGGGATGGCGGCAGGGCTCAGGGTGATGAACGCGCTCCGGCTCGTCACCCGGGCGGTCAGCCTCGGCGATGCCGAAACGCTGGTGCAGCACCCCGCCAGCATGACCCATGCCGCCTATCCGCCCGAGGAGCGCGCCCGCCACGGCATCACCGACGGGCTGATCCGCTTCTCGGTCGGGCTGGAGACGGTCGAGGACATCCTCGCCGATGTGACGCGGGCGCTGGACGCCGCGTAAGGCCTATCCCAGCGCCGCCAGGATCGCCGGAACCAGCGCCGCGCCCAGGGCCATCGAGCGCGCGGGCGACCAGCCCTGCGCGGGATCCGGCCTGAGGTCGTGATCACCCGAGGGCAGTTCCAGCGTCAGCGCGGCTGCGCCCAATTCGGCGGCGACCCAGCCCGCGCACTGGTGCGCCTGATCGGCGGGATCGGGCGGCGCGGCATAGGGATAGCGGCGCTCGGACTGGAAGTCGGGCGTGGCGTCGGCCAGCGCCGCCTCGAACCGCGCGCGCGCCGCGATCCGGGCGGCGCGCCCCGGCGGCGGACCGTCGGCGGGATCGAGATAGGGATAGGGCAGCTCGAAATCGGTGTGCAGGTCCAGAACCAGCGCCGGCCGGCGGCCAAGCATCGCGGCGCGCAGGGTCTCGACTTCGGCACAGGCGCCGGGACAGGCCCAGGAACGGTTGGGATCGACCCCCGCGGCATTGGCGCGCAGATTGCCCAGACGCGCCCCGTCGGGGTTGGCGAGCGGCACCACGAACACGCGCGCCCGGGCGCGCAAGGCCGCCGCGGCGGGGTCCGAGCGGTTCGCGAGGCGCCGCAGCAGACCCTCGGCGCACCAGCCGGCCGGCGGCTCGCCGCCGTGCTGTCGGGCCAGCACCCAGACCGGCAGCGCACCGGTTCCGGCCGCGACGCGCGAAATGTCCCGGCCCTGCGGCGAGCGCCCGAGCGAGCCCACCTCCGCCACCCCTGCGGCGGCGAGGGCGCGAAGGAGCCGCTCGAGGTCGGCCGCGGTGTGCGGCACCGTCAGCGCGTAGTCGGCCCGCCCCCCCGCATGGCGGAAACAGGGGCCGGCAGCGGAAGGCCGCATCGGGATGCGCCGCCAGCGGCCGCCGCGCGGGCGCATCGCAACGCCCTGGTGCCGCCAGCCGGCCGGATAACTGCTGGCGTCGGCGCCCGCGAGCAGGATGTCGCCCGCCGGCCCCTCGGCCCGGATGTGGAACCACTGCGCGGACCCCGTGCCGGGATCCGGGCGCAGGCCGAAGGCCGCTGGACCCTCCGCAGCCGCCGGCAGGGGCAGGCCGTTGCCGTCCTCGGGCGCGGGGCGGATCACGATCATGCCAAAGCCATGCCCGCCTGCGCGCGGCAGGGCAAGACCGCCCGAAGCAAGCGGCGGCGGTTGCGGCGGCGGTTGCGGCCCGAAGGGTGGCGGGGCATAGTCCGGTCGGGCCCGGTCGTCGCCGTGTCGCCCACCCCGGACCGCCGATGACCTCGACTCCGCCCCCTGACCAGCCCGGCATCGCGCGCCTGCGCCGGGCCGAACCCGGCGGCGCGGCGACCGTCGCCCTGGTGATGATCGCCTTCGCGGTCGTGCTGTTCCTGCTGGTTCAGGCGCGCTTCCTGCTGACCTCGCTGGTCACGGCGATCATCCTCTTCTCGCTGATGAGCGACGCCATCGACATGATCGCGCGGCTGCGTGTGGGGCCGATGCACGTTCCGAAATGGCTGGCGAGCCTCGTCGCGCTGGCGCTGGTGTCGGGCCTCCTGCTGATGCTGTCGGCGGTGATCCTGTCGCAGGTCAACACCGTCGTGACCGTCACGCTGAGCTACACCGACCGCTCGCTTGCCGCGATCGCGGGGCTGTTCGGCTGGATGGGCGAGGGCGTCGAGGCAGCGGTGCTCGACGCGATGCGCTCGGTGGACATCTCCGCCTACCTGCGCGCAGGCGCCGGCCGGGCCGGCAGCCTTCTGTCGGCGACCATCCTGGTGATCATCTTCGTCACCTTCCTCTTCGTCGAGAGGATCTGGTTCCGCGCCAAGCTGATCGCGCTCTACGGCAGTCTCGAGCGGGCCGAGCGGGCGGGCCGGATCATCGGAACGATCATGCGCCGGGTGAACCGCTACCTCCTGGTCAAGGGGGCGGTCAGCGCGCTGACCGGTGCGGTGATCTATGTGCTTGCCCGGGTCTTCGGGCTCGACCTGGCGCTGCCGCTGGCGATCCTGACCTTCGTGCTGAACTTCATCCCCTCGGTCGGGTCGATCGTGGCCACGGTGATGCTGGGCCTCGTGGCCTGGATCCAGCTCGGCGATTCGGGCGCGGTGATCGCGCTGTTCGTGCTGGCCGGCGCGGTGCAGTTCCTTCTCGGCAACATCCTCGACCCGATGCTCATGGGCCGGGCGCTGCAGCTGTCGTCCTTCGGGATCATCATCTCGCTCGCCTTCTGGGGCGCGGTCTGGGGCATTCCGGGGATGTTCCTGTCGGTGCCGATGATGGTGGCGGCGCTGATCGTCAGTTCCGAGACCCCGGGCTTGCGCACGCTTGCGGTGCTCTTGTCGCGCGACGGCCACCCGCGGGCCGAGGCGGCCGGCGACGCGCCGCCGGCCTGACCGGGGCGCCCGCGCCCCGCCCGCGCCCCACCCGCGCCCCACCCGCGCCCCGCCCCGGCCGACGGCACCGCACGGGCACCCTTGCGCTTGCCCGATGTTGCCGGGCGAGGGCGGCCTGCGCCGCGTTCAGCCGTCGAGCGCGATCGCCACGCGGCGGTTCTGGCGGCCCTTGCTCTCGATCTTCGTCACGAGAACCCGGCCGATCTCGGCGGTGCGGGCGACATGGGTGCCGCCGCAGGGCTGCAGGTCCACCGTCTCCTCGCCGGCGCCGATCCGCACCAGCCGCACCCGCCCCTCACCCTGGGGCGGCGCGACCCGCATGGTCTTGACGAGGCCGGGATTGGCGGCGAGGCCGGCATCGTCGATCCAGTCCTCGGTCACTGCGAGGTCGCGGTCGATCAGCGCATTGAGCGCCTCCTCGATCGCCTCGCGCGGGGGCGGGGGCGCGTCGAGCGCGAAGTCGAGCCGCCCCCGGCCGGGGCCGATCTGACCGCCCGTGACCGGGTGCGGCAGCACCACCGACAGCAGGTGCAGCGCGGTGTGGATGCGCATGTGCAGATGCCGCCGCGGCCAGTCGAGCCGCTGCACGAGCGCGCTGCCGCGCGGCGGCAGGACCGCGGGCGCGGCCGGAACCAGCACCACCGCCCCGCCCTCGCCCTTGACGGCGGTGGCGATCTCGATCGTACCGCCCTCCCAGTCGATCCAGCCCGAGTCGCCCGGCTGCCCGCCGCCCGCGGGGTAGAACACCGAGGCCTCGGGCACCAGCCCGCCCTCGGGGGTGAGCGCGGCCAGGCGGGTCTCGGCGCGGGCGGCGTAGGGGTCGGCGCGGTAGAGCGGCAGGACGGTCATGGCTGGGGCTCGGGCAGGTCGATGTCCTCGGGATGATGCAGCCGCGGATCGGGCGGGCCCTCGGGCGGCGGCGCGGGCTCCGGCGGGGATGCGGGCGCGGCCGCAGCGGCGCCGCCGAGCCCCGCCCCGGCCACCGCGGCCGCCAGTGCCTCGGGGTTCCTGAGCCAGAGGTCGCGCTGGGCGAAGGGGATCTCGATCCCCTCCTCGGCGAAGCGGCGGGCGATCTCGTGGTTCATCTCCGACCGGGTGCTCAGCGAGAAGTTCACGTCGCGCAGGATCGCCCGGATCTCGAACTCCAGCCCGTCGGCCCCGAAGCCCATGAACAGGACCAGCGGCTTGGGGCTGAGGGTGACGAGGGGATGCGCCTCGGCCACCTCGCGCAGCACGCGCTCGACCTTGCGGGTGTCGCTGCCGTAGGCGACCTGGACCTTCAGGATGATCCGCCCCGTCAGGTTGCCGCGGGTGTAGTTCGTCACCACGCCCGAGATCAGGTCCGAGTTCGGCACGATCACGTCGGTGCGGTCGAAGGTCTCGATCCGGGTCGAGCGCACCGAGATGTCGCGCACATAGCCCTGCCGGCCGTTGACCTCGATCCAGTCGCCCTCGCTCACCGGGCGCTCGATCAGCAGGATCACGCCCGAGACGAAGTTCGACACGATGTTCTGCAGCCCGAAGCCGATGCCGACGGACAGCGCCCCGGCAACGATGGCGAGCGAGGACAGGTCGATGCCGGCCGAGGTGATGGCGACGATCGCGGACAGCACGATCCCGAGGTAGCCCACGCCCGAGACCACCGCGTTCTGGCCGCCGGGGTCGAGCCGGGTCTTGGGCAGCACCGAAGTCTTCAGCGCCCCCTGGATCAGCCGGGTGATCAGGTAGCCGAGCGCGAAGACCACGGCGAAGGTCACGAAATCGGCGGGCGCGATCCGCGTCTGGCCGAAGGTGAATCCCTCGCGCGCGCGGGTCCAGAGTTCGGTCAGGTCCGAGGTGCGCGCACCCCAGATCAGCGCAAGCACCGGCAGCGCGGCCAGCGTCAGCGCGAACCCCACGAGGACCGGGACAAGCGCTTCCTCCTCGTCCTCGCCGCGGCCGGTCAGCAGCGCATAGAGGTCGGCCACCAGCCGCTGCAGGATCGCGAGGAAGGCGAACAGCGCCAGCGACAGGGCCGCCGGGAAGGTGAGGAACCGCGCCGCGGTATGATAGCCGGCGACGGCGAGCAGCGGTCCGAGCAGCCCCAGAACGATGACGGCACGGCCGATCAGCAGCATGAGGCGCGCGCGCGTGCTGGGCTCGCCGCCCTCGCTCGCGGCACGTGCCGCCCGGATCAGGATCTGCCCGAGCCGCACGAGGATCAGGCCGCCCGACAGGAACAGCGGGAAGCTCAGCACCACGCGCGCCGCCTGCGTCGCGCCCTCGTAGGGCACGGTCGCGGCCAGAAGCCCCTGGACGCCGAGAAGGACGCCGAGCAGCGTGGCGTAGAACCGTCCCTCGGCCCGCCGCTCCGGGGCGAGCCCGGGCAGCAGCGTCGCCTCCTCGGCTTCGGCGAAGACCTGGCGCCCGAGCCAGCGCGCGGCGAGAATCACGAAGCCGAGGACCGGCAGGACCGACAGGATCGCGCCCCCCCGGATGCCGACGAGGCCGGTCGAGAAGATCGCGGTGACCAGCAACACAACCCCGGCATAGGGCAGCACAACCTGCCCGAGCGAGACCAGGAAGGCGAGGACCGCCCGCTTCGCGCGCCGCCCGCCGCTTTTCAGGAAGCGCCCGGCGAGCGTCTCGCTCCAGTGCCGGCCGCGCCAGATCAGCGTGCCGCCGAGCGCCAGCAGCAGGATGGTCGCGGGAAGGTTCTGCCGCGCCGCCGCGCGCACCTCGGGGCGCGCCCAGCCCTCGCGCGCCTCGGCGGCGAGGCTGCGGCCCAGATCGGCCAGCACCGCCGCCGCCGCCGCCCAGTTCCTCGGCACCAGCGGCGAGGGGGCGAGTTCCAGAAGCTCGCTCGTCTGCCGGGCGCGCAGGATCGAATCGATCTCGCGGATCAGCCCGTCGGCGCGGCGGTAGGCCTCTTCCGCGGCGATCCCGGGCGCCTGAAGCAGCGCGAGCTGCTCGTTGAGCTCCGAGCGCCGCTGCGCGATCTCCGGCGCCTCGACCTCGCCCTCGGCCGGTGCCGGCCCGAGCGCGGCGATCTGGTTGCGCAGCGTGTCGATGCGCGCGCGGTTGGCACTCTGCGCCGCAAGAAGCCTCTCGCGCCATTCGCTGAGCTGACTTCGCAGCTGCTCGAGCGCGAGATTGGTGGTGCGCGGATCCTCGATCAGCTGCTCGGCGAGCCGCGCGAGTTCGTTCCAGGTGCTGTAGTTCGGCGCTTCGCCCTCGGCCCCCTGACCGATCGCGGTTGCGCTGCCGGTCTCTGCCTCGGCCTGGGTGCCGAGCCACCAGCGCAGCGTCTGGTCGGGCCGGACCGGCTCGGCCGGCAGCCCGGTTGTCGTGCCGGCGCCGCCGGTGCCGAGCCACCAGCCGACCGACTGCGCCGCGTTGACCGGGCCGCCGCCGGCGCCCCCGGCGCGCGGCGAGCCCAGCCACCAGGCCACCGACTGCGTGGCCTGCGCGGCCGGCGCCTCGGCCGGATCGCCGCCCGCGCCCAGCCACCAGCCGATCGGGCCCTGCACCGGCGGGGCCTGCGTGCCGCCGCCCCCACCCGGGCCGCCCAGCCACCACGACATCGCCCCCTGCGCCCGCACGGCGGCCGGGGCGAGGGCAAGAACGATTGCGACGGCCAGCGCCGGCAGGAGCGCCGCGACCGGCCTCATTGCTCGGCATAGACCTCGGGCAGGCGGCGCGGGGGCACGGCCAGCCAGCGCGGCACCGGCAGCCCGCGCTCGGCGAGGAACCCGGGGTTGAAGAGCTTCGACTGATAGCGCGTGCCGTAGTCGCACAGGATCGTGACGATCGTGTGCCCCGGCCCCATCTCGCGCGCCATGCGGATCGCCCCGGCGACGTTGATCCCCGACGAGCCGCCCAGGCACAGACCTTCGTGCTCGAGCAGGTCGAACACGATCGGCAGCGCCTCGGCATCCGGAATGCGCCAGGAGAAGTCGGGGCGGAAGCCTTCCAGGTTCGCGGTGATCCGCCCCTGCCCGATGCCTTCGGTGATCGAGCTTCCCGGCGCGTCCAGCACCCCGGTGGTGTACCAGGCGTGCAGCGCCGCCCCCTCGGGGTCAGCGAGCCCGATCTTCACGCCCTTCGGCTGCAGCGCCATCGCCACCCCGGCGATGGTGCCGCCCGACCCCACCGCACAGACGAACCCGTCCACCCGCCCCTGCGTCTGTTCCCAGATCTCGGGACCCGTCGTCTCGGCATGGGCCTGGCGGTTGGCGACATTGTCGAACTGGTTGGCCCAGACGGCGCCGTGGGGTTCGCTCGCCGCCAGCGCCTCGGCCAGCCGCCCCGAGTAGCGGACGTAGTTGTTGGGGTTGCGGTAGGGGACGGCGGGCACCTGCACCAGCTCGGCGCCGGCGAGCCGCAGCATGTCCTTCTTCTCCTGGCTCTGCGTCTCGGGGATCACGATCACCGTGCGGAAGCCCATCGAGGCGCCGACCAGCGCCAGCCCGATGCCGGTGTTGCCCGCGGTCCCCTCGACGATGGTGCCGCCCGGGCGCAGCGCCCCGCGCGCCACCGCGTCGCGGATGATCCAGAGCGCGGCGCGATCCTTGACCGACTGGCCGGGATTGAGGAACTCGGCCTTGCCGAGGATCTCGCAGCCGGTCTGCTCGCTCGCCCTCCTCAGCCGGATCAGCGGCGTGCGGCCGACCGCCTCGGCCAGATCGCGAGCGATGTGCATGGGGACTGCCCTTCCCTTTCTCCCTTACTAGGTCGGCCGGCGCGCGAACTCAAGCGCGCCGGCGCAGGTCGGCCCGGTGGCGCGCCAGCATCAGCGCCGACAGGATCAGCGGCGCGTTCTCCGCCTCGCCCGAGTCGACCAGCGCCATCAGACGGTCGAAGCCGATCAGATGCACGCGGATGTCCTCGTCCTCGTGCGCGGCCCCGTGGATGCCCCCCGCCAGGCGGTCGGGCAGGTCGGCGATCCCGAGGAAGGAGTAGAGATACTCCACCTTGCCCGCCGGCGAGGGATAGTAGGAGCCGACCGGGATCAGCCGGCCCACCTCGACCCCGGCCTCCTCGCGCGCCTCGCGCCTGGCGGCGTCCTGCGGCGTCTCGCCCGGGTCGATCCGGCCCGCCACGGGCTCGAGCGTCCAGGGCCGGGCATCGCCGCGTGCGAAGGGGCCGGGGCGGAACTGCTCGATCACCAGGACGCGGTCGCGGGCCGGGTCGTAGGGCAGGACCGTCGCGGCATCGCCCGAGACGAACACCGCGCGGTTGACGACCGGGCTCATGCCGCCGCCGAAGCGGCGGAACGACAGGTCGATCTCCTCGACCGCGAAGAACCGGGCATAGGCCTGGGTCCAGGAGCGAACCGCCACATCGCCGGGCGCCGCGCTTCGGCGCAGTGTCGCCGGTGCCGGCTCGCGCGCCCTGAGCCGCGAGGCGGCCCGCACGAGGATCTGGCCGTGCCGCCGCGCCGCCGCCCCCGGCGGAAAGCCCTCGGCCAGCCGCAGCACCTCGTCCGCCGCGGCGGTCACGATCGCGGCCCAGTCGCGCTCCCACTCCGCCCGGACCCAGGCCGGGCCGGGCTCGGACGGTCCCCCGGCCGAGGGCTCGGGCAGGAAGGCCAGCGCCGGCCGCGGCCCGCCGCCGGCCAGCACCTCGACCCGGCGGGCGGCGTAACCGAGGCTCGCGGCATAGCGCATCAGCCGCCCGGACGCCCCGCCGCCCGGATCGGCGACCAGAACACCCTCGGCCTCGTCCGCGGGATCGGGGCAGAGCATCGCCAGCGGCCCGTCAGGCTCGCGGCGCACCGAATGCCCGGGCAGCCGCGCCGGGATGGCTTCGGCCGCGCACCCCAGAACCGCCTCCCGCAGCGGCGCATGCCTGAGCATCGCATAGAAGAAGAACGGCAGGCTCATGGCGCGCTCCACGCAGGCCGCCGGCCGGACACGGATCGGCAACGGCCCGCCACTAGCTGAACCGCGCCGCTGCCCAGTTCGCCAGAAGTCCGCCCAGAACCCCGCCCCCGGCCAGAACGATCAGCGTCTCGGGCGACGACAGCAGGATCCGGCCCTGCTCGATCAGGATCCCGAAGGTGCCGACCAGCGCCTCGGTGATCCCGTCGTAGCGCCGCGCCGTCGAGCGCAGCACCATCTCGCGCAGGGCGAACAGCAGCATCCCCCAGAACACCATGGTGACCGAGGTGCGCAGTCCGGTACCGGCCGCGCGCACCGCACCCTGGCCGGCGTTCGGACCCATCACCAGCCAGCCGCACAGAAGGCCGATCGCCGCCATGATCGGCGAGAACCAGCCGAAGCCGACGGGCTCGGGGAAGGCGGGCTTCAGCACCTCCGCCCCGAGGAAGCCGACGGCGGCGAAGGCGAGCGCGGCGAAGAGCCGGGCTGCGGTGGGCATCGGAGTGGGCATCGCGGGGCGCGCACCTGGGGTTCGCGGGACAGGACCGGGGCGCGAGTGTCTGACGACAGAGGCCCCCGCGCAAGGGGGCAAGGCGGCGATGTCGCGCCGCTGCTGCTCCGGCGCCCCCCGGGGCGACCGGGAAGCGCCGCCCCGGCGCCCGGGTCGCGCCCCCGGGGGATTTCCGGTCCGGAAATATCCTCGGGGGGTGACGGCGCGCCTCCGCGCGCCGAGGCGCGCAGACGGCGCCCCTGCCGCAGCCCGCCGGTTCAGGCCGGCCGGCTGACGGTGATCTGCGTCACGTCGCAGTTGCCGTGGGCGAAGGTCGCCGCGCAGGAGGTCAGGTAGAAGTTCCACATCCGCCGGAACCGGTCGTCGAAGCCCATCCGCGCGACCTCGTCCCAGCGCGCGTTGAAGGCCTCGTGCCAGCGTCTGAGCGTCTGGCTGTAGCTCTCGCCGAACTCGATCGACCCGCAGAGCGCAAGGCCGGCGCGGTCGATCTCGCGGCGCAGCGCGCCCGGCGAGGGCAGCATGCCGCCGGGGAAGATGTATTTCTGGATGAAGTCCACGCTCCGGCGATAGACCTCCCAGCGCCGCTCCTGAACGGTGATGATCTGCAGCGTCGCCCGGCGCCCGGGCCGCAGCCGCTCGCGCAGGGTGTCGAAGTAGACCGGCCAGTAGCGCTCGCCCACCGCCTCGAACATCTCGATCGAGGCGATCCCGTCGTAGGTGCCGCCCTCGTCGCGGTAGTCCTGCAGCCGGATCTCGACCCGGTCCGACAGGCCCTCGCGGGCGATCCTCTCGCGCGCGTAGTCGGCCTGCGCCCGGCTGATCGTCAGCCCGGTGACGCGCAGTCCCCGCTCCCTGGCGGCGTATTCGGCAAACCCTCCCCAGCCGCAGCCGATCTCGAGCACATGGTCGCCCGGCCGCGCGCCCATCTGGTCGATCAGGCTGGCATATTTCTGGATCTGCGCGCGTTCGAGCGGCTCCTGCCCGGTGCGGAACAGCGCCGAGGAATAGGTCATCGTCTCGTCCAGCCACAGCCGGTAGAAGTCGTTGCCGAGGTCGTAGTGGTGGGCGATGTTGCGCCGCGCCTGGGCGCGGGTGTTGCGACGGAACCAGGCGCGGAAGTTCTCGTAGGCGCGCACCAGCGCCAGTCCGGGAAACCCGTCGTAGAGGCCGTCGTTGCCGGCATGGACGAGATCCATGAAGGCCTGCAGGTCCGGCGTGGACCAGCCGCCGTCGAGGTAGGCCTCGCAGAAGCCGAGGTCGCCCTCGCGGATCAGCCGGGCGAACAGGTCGGGGTCGTGGATCACGAGTTCCGCCACCGGGCCGGGGTTGCGGCCCTCGGCCCGGAAGCGGCGGCCGTCGGGAAGCACCAGGTCGAGCCGGCCATTCTGGAGCCCCTGCGCCATCTCGAACACCCGCGCGAAATAGCGCGGAAGGTCACGCTGACCCTTCGTGCTGCTCAGAACCTCCATCCCTGCATCCTTCCCGATCCCGTCCGGTCGTCCCCTGCCGGGTGCCCGCATCGCATGCCCCCTCGAGATAAGGCATGTGCGTCCCCTGTCGAGGGCCGGCGCGCCCGCAGTGCCGCGTTCGATCCCGGCGCCGCCCGCGGCGTCAGCAGAACAGCACCAGCGCGCCCGGATCCCAGGCGACGCGCGTGCGTTCGCCGCGCTCGAGCACCCGCCGGCCGATCAGGTTGCGCATCGAGATGGTCAGCGGCTCCCCGACCCCGTCCAGCCGCACCCCGTAATAGGTCATGTCGCCGTAATAGGTCACCTCGTCCACGGTCCCGAGCGCGACGCGGCCGCGGTCGGCCTCGCCCTCGAAGAGAATCGTCAGCGTCTCGGGGCGGAAGCCGACGCTGCCCGCGCCCGCGCGCACCCCGCCCGGGCATTGCTCGGCCGCGATCCGGGCACGCCCGAGGCCCGCGACATCGACCGCGATCTGGCCGCCGCCCTCGTCGGCGACCGTCGCCGGCAGGAAGTTCATCACCCCGATGAAATCGGCGACCTGCCGCGTCAGCGGCCGGCGGTAGAGGTCCTGCGGGCTGGCGAGCTGGGCGATCACGCCCTCGAACATCACCGCGATCCGGTCGGACATGATCAGCGCCTCCTCCTGGTCGTGGGTCACCAGGATGAAGGTGATCCCGACCTGGCGCTGCAGCTTGCGCAGCTCCGACTGCATCTGCTCGCGCAGCTTCTTGTCGAGCGCCGACAGCGGCTCGTCGAGCAGCAGCACCTTGGGCTTCAGGATCAGCGCCCGCGCCAGCGCCACGCGCTGGCGCTGCCCGCCCGAGAGCGCATGCGCCGCCCGCTTGCCGAAGCCCGACAGCCCGACCATCTCGAGCGCGGCGGCGACCGCCGCCGCCTTCTCGGCCCTGGGGCGGGGATCGCGGCGCAGGCCGAAGCCCACGTTCTCCTCCACCGTCAGGTGCGGGAAGATGGCGTAGGACTGGAACACCATATTGGTCGGGCGCTTGTTCGCCGGCACGCCGTCGACATTGCGGCCGTCGATCAGAACCTCGCCCTCGCTGACGTCCTCGAAGCCCGCGATCGTGCGCAGAAGCGTGGTCTTGCCGCAGCCCGAGGGCCCGAGCAGCGAGAAGAACTCGCCCGCGCCGATGTCGCAACTGATCCCGCGCAGCGCGTGATAGTCGCCGTAGTACTTGTGCACCCCGCGCAGCTCGATGATCGGCCGGCCGGCCGGCGGCGTGCCGGCCGGATCCTTCTCGGGGATGAGCGTCACAGGAAACCTCCGCTGTCCTTGCCGCCTGCGCGCCGGATCCCCTGGCGGCGGAAGTATTCGGCAATCATGAGCAGCAGGATCGACAGCGCCACGAGGATGGTCCCGAGCGCCATGATCGCCGGCAGTTTGGTGGGGAACCGCAGCTGCGACCAGATGTAGACCGGCAGCGTCGGCTCGGTGCCCGACAGGAAGAAGGCGATGATGAACTCGTCGAGCGAGATCGTGAACGAGATCAGCAGCGACGAGATGATGCCGGGCATGATCAGCGGCAGCGTGATCAGCCGGAAGGTCGAGAGCCGGGTCTCGCCGAGGTCGACGGCGGCCTCCTCGAGGCTCCTGTCGAGCGACAGGAAGGCCGAGTTCAGCACCGCGATCGCATAGGGCGTGCAGATCAGCACATGCCCCATGATGACGGTGAACGAGGTCAGCTTGACCCCGATCTGCAACAGCACGACCAGAAGCGACACCGCCACGATGATCTCGGGCAGCACCAGCGGCAGCATGATGAAGCCGATGATCCCGGCCTTGCCCGGAAAGGCATAGCGCGTCGCCGCGCGCGCGGCGAAGATGCCGAGGCAGGTGGCGAGGATCGCCGTGGACACGGCGATGATCAGGCTGTTGCGCACCGCCTGGTGCAGCGCGGGCGTCGTCGTCAGTTCCTCGAACCAGCGCGTCGTGAAGCCGGTCAGCGGGAAGGCGATGATCGTGGAGTCGTTGAACGCAAACAGCGGCAGCAGAAGGATCGGCGCATAGAGAAAAATCAGGTAGAGCACCGCATAGGCGCGAAAGCCCGATCCGCCGCCCCTCACGCGCGCACCTTCAGGAAGCGGCGGTTCAGGAACAGGAAGACGAGGCTGACGGCGGTCACGATCAGCATCGCCGAGACCGACAGCGCCGAGCCGAGCGGGTAGTTGTCGAGCCGCAGATACTGCAGCTGGATGACGTTGGCGATCATCCGGCCCTCCGGCCCGCCGACGAGCTGCGGCGTGACGTAGTCGCCGATCGTGGGGATGAACACGATCAGCACCGCCGCCACGACGCCCGGCATCGCCAGCGGCAAGGTGACCCGCCAGAAGGTCAGCAGCCGGTTCTCGCCGAGGTCCTGGGCAGCCTCGAGCAGCGAACGGTCGATCTTCTCGAGGCTGACGAAGATCGGCAGGATCGCGAAGGGCGCATAGGCATGCGCCAGAGTGATCACCACCGCGTTGACGTTGTAGAGGATGAAGGTCAGCGGCTCGTCGATGAGGCCCAGCGTCATCAGCGAGGTGTTCACCACCCCGTTGAACCCCAGGATCACCTTCCACAGGAACACCCGGATCAGGTAGCTCGTCCAGAAGGGGATGGTGATCAGGAACAGCCACAGCGACTTGCGCGCAGGGCTGACGTGGAAGCTCACATAATAGGCGACCGGAAAGGCCAGAAGGACGGTGGCGGCCGTCACCGCCATCGAGACATAGAGCGACCGCAGCATCACCTGCCGGTAGAGCGGGTCGCCCCAGGCCTCGGCGTAGTTGGCAAACGTCGGCGTCCAGATGATCTCGAGATAGCCGTCCGTCAGGAAGGAATAGGTGACGATCGCCGCCAGCGGCACGCCCAGCATGAGCAGCGCATAGATCGCCGTGGGGCTGACCATCGCGAGGCCGCTCGCCGCCTCGGACCGCCGCCACCGGCCCCACCCGCTGCGTGCCTGCATGCCCCTCACCCGTGCCGACGCGGTCCCCGTGGGAATGAATAC
>CALDYW010000122.1 GCA_937944395.1 uncultured Paracoccaceae bacterium
GGTTCGACCGGCGTTACGCCGTGCCGGTGTTCGCCCCGCCGGCGATCGACCCCGACCGCGGCCTGAGACATCTCGGCCTGGATCGGGTGCTCGCCTCCGCTCTGCCGCAGGTGTTCGCGTGAGCGGCGAGACCCCCGGCGGGCGCCGCCGTGCCCTCGATGCCGAGGCCGCGCGGATCGCCGATGAGTTGGAGGCGCTGCCCGAGCCGCCGGCACTCGAACCGCCGCGGCGGCGCGGTCTTGGGGCGCTGATCGCGGTTGCGGTGCTGGCGGGACTCGGTCTGGTGGCGCTCGATCTCTGGGCCTTCGTCGAGGCGCGCTTCGCCGCGAGCACGGCGCAGGGCTGGATCGCCGCGACGCTGGTCGCCGCGCTCGCGCTGGTGCTCGTGCTGCTGGTCTGGCGCGAGTGGCGCGGGCTCCGGCGGCTCGCCCGCGTCGAGGCGGTGGCCGGCGATCCGGACCGCGCGGCCGAGGTCATGGAGAAGGACCCGCGTCTTGCGCGCCCGATCGCGCTCTGGCGCGGCGTGGCGCGCGGCGTGAACGACCCGGACCGGCGCGCCGCCCTGTTCGCGCAGCACGTGCTCGCGCCGCTGGACGCGCAGGCGGATGCGGCGATCCGGCGCGCCTGCCTGCGCATGGCGGGCGGCGTGTTCGTGCTGCCCTCTGCCCTGCTCGACACCCTGTGGTTCGCGGTGCAGGGGTTCGGGCTGATCCGGCGGATCGCGGCGATCTACGGACTCGCGCCGGGCGCGGCGGCGACCTGGCGCCTCGCGCGCCGCGTGCTGGGCGAGGCGGGCGCGATCGGTGCGGCGGACGCGGTCGCGGGTGCCGCGGCGCGCGCGGTCGGCGCGATCCCGGGGCTTGCCGATGCGGGCGTGGCGGGGGTGGCGGCGCAGCGGATCGCGCGCATCGGCGCGCTGGCGAAGCGCGCCTGCCGCCCGCTCGACGAGACCAGGCCGTGACCGGGGACCGGTAGCGCCGGGCGGCGCCCGGTTCGCCTCAGTGCAGGGCGTCGTCGGTGAGCCGCGTGCGCACGGGCTCGGCGGTGATGCTGCGCTGGTGTTCGGGCGCGGTGCAGTGTCGGTTCATTTCGTGCACGGCCGCCATGAGATCAAACACGGCGTGTTGCAGCTTGCTCGCGACGAGATCGCCGTCCCGATCATCCCGCGCCGGGCCCGCGGCGTCGCGCGAGAGGTATTCGGCGTACCAGGCCGCGAAACGCTGCGCGGCAGCAAGCACCTCGATCAGCACGCGGTCGCCCTGGATGGCGACGGTCTCCTCACCAGCCCTGCGCATGACATGCTCCATCCGCGCCGGCAGGGGCCGACGTGGTCCGTTCTGAAACAGTCCGTGCTAGAAGAGTGCCGCAACGATCCGGGGGTTCGCGCGTGAGATCGTCGTCAGCGGCCGTGATTAGTTGCGATGACGGAGAGGGCGCGGACCACGGCGCCATGACGGCGCGAGCCGGTTGTAGGATTAGTCTCTTGCAACCGGCAAAAGTTCCTGTTACGTTCACCTCCATCCGGCGGGAAGGACTGCCTCGCCGCCTTGCTCACCCAGCCCTGTCGCCCACCCGGTCACCGGTTCTCGCGGGCGCACTCTGGAACAAAGCAAGAACAAGCAGTCTGAGAGACGACCGAAGGAGATCTTCATGACCAACACCCTCAACGCCTCTCCCACGCTGGATGCCGGCAAGGTCCGCCTCGGTGGTGTCGCCCCCGCCCTGAAGCCGGTCGCGGACAGCGGCGCGGTCCGCCTCGGCGGCGTCGCCCCGGCCCTGAAGCCGGTGGCGGACCGCGGTGCCGTGCGCCTCGGTGGCGTCGCCCCGGCGCTGAAGCCCGTCGCGGACGCCCGCAAGGTCCGCCTCGGCGGCGTGGCTCCCGCCCTCTGATCCTGCCTGGTGTCGCGTCCGCCGTGCGCGGGCGCGACACCTCTTCCCTTTCCGGTTGCCGGTATGTTTTCCTAGGGGTCCGATCGCGTCGCCCCGCGAGGAGGGATCACGATGACGGCTGCGCCCGACTCCCCCATCCTGACCTTCCACCGCCTGATCGAGCAGGCCCGCCCGCCGATGCGCGCGGACCGCTCCGCCATCGGCACCCTGCCCACCCGTGCCTTCCGCTACTGCGAGGCCGTCACCACCGCCACCGCCTTCGGCTGGTACGTGTTCCCGCCGATCGGCCTGACCCTGGTGTGGGACGGCAACCAGGTGTTCTGGACCTATGACGGCGCCGAGCATGACGGCTGGATCCCGTTGAACGGCAGCGCCCAGTTCCCCTATTTCGCTCAGGCCTTCGACGCCGCCGCGCCCGAGGGCATCAAGGGTTTCTCGCCGCCCTTCCTCTCCGCGCTGCGCGAGCCCGGGGTGGTGCAGATCTGGTCCGGCCTGGTCGCGCGCACCGCGCCCGGCTGGGGCCTCTTGGTGCGCAGCCCGCCCAACCTGCCGCGCGGGCACTACGAGCTCTATGAGGGCATCATCGAGACCGATCGCTGGTTCGGCCCGCTGTTCAGCAACATCCGCCTGACCAAGACCGATGTGCAGGTCCGGCTCGAGCCCGACTACCCGATCTTCCAGGCCGTGCCGCTGCCGCGCAGCCTCTACGGCGACGAGACCATGCAGTCGGTGGTGGTGAAGACCCGCCTCGCCGATCTGACCGAGGACGACTGGGCCGACTACGAGGACACCGTCGTGCGGCCGAACGTCGATCCGAACCGCCAGCGCGGCGCATACGCCATGCGCACGCGCAAGCGCCGCAAGGGCGAGGCGCCGCACGCCGTCATGGCCGGCAACGACGAGGACTGACCGCCGTTCCGCTCAGAACGGGATGTCGTCGTCCAGGTCGCCGCCCTTCTTCGGCTCCCAGCCGCCCTGCCGGCCGCCGCCGCTCCGCACGGCCGCCGGCTGCCGCGGCGCATAGCCGCCCGACTCGTCCTCCGCCCCGGCCCCGCCACCACCACGCCCGTCGAGCAGGGTGAGCTCGCCCCGGAACCGGCCGATCACCACCTCGAAGATCTCGCGCTCGTTGCCGTCCTTGTCGGTGTACTTGCGGCTCTCCAGGCTGCCCTCGAGATAGACCTTGCTGCCCTTGCGCAGGTACTTCTCGGCGATCTCGCCCAGCTTCTCGTTGTAGATCGCCACGCGGTGCCACTGGGTCTTCTCCTTCCGCTCGCCTGAACTGCGGTCCGTCCAGGATTCGCTGGTGGCGACCGAGAAGGTCACGACCCGCCCGCCGGATTGCTGCATGGTCCGCACCTCGGGGTCGCGGCCGAGATTCCCCACCAGGATCACCTTGTTGACGCTGCCCGCCATCGCCGCATCTCCCTGACACTCGCCGCCGGACTGTAGGGCCTCGGGTTCCGCCCGTCCAACCAGGTGACCTGCCCCGCACTCTCGTCACTTGCGCCGCCGCCCCCATCTCTGGCCCACTCCGTTCCCCTTTCGTCCCCCGGGTGGCCCATGACCGACTCGATCCGCGTCCGCGGTGCGCGCGAGCACAACCTGAAGAACGTGGACGTCGAGATCCCCCGCCACAGCCTGACCGTGATCACGGGCCTGTCGGGGTCGGGCAAGTCCTCGCTCGCCTTCGACACCATCTACGCCGAGGGCCAGCGCCGCTACGTCGAGAGCCTCTCGGCCTATGCGCGCCAGTTCCTCGAACTGATGCAGAAGCCGGACGTGGACGCGATCGAGGGGCTCTCGCCCGCGATCTCGATCGACCAGAAGACCACCAGCCGCAACCCGCGCTCGACCGTCGGCACGGTCACCGAGATCCACGACTACATGCGCCTGCTCTGGGCGCGCGTGGGCGTGCCCCATTCGCCCGCCACCGGCCTGCCGATCGAGGCGCAGACGGTCAGCCAGATGGTGGACAAGGTGCTGGCCATGCCC
>CALDYW010000123.1 GCA_937944395.1 uncultured Paracoccaceae bacterium
TGGAGACGCGCGAACGGACGGACGGAAGGGTCAAGGCACTGCCCTGACGCGGTTGAGGCGGTCCCGGAACAGCCGATCGGGCACGGCCCCGGCGGGATCGCCTCGGTGTTCCTCGGCGCCGTCGGGCTGGCGATGCAGATCGGGCGCGGGCGATGTCCCGGCGCGGGGCTCTGCGCGCGCACGCCCCGCCGCCAGGGCCATGCCGACGGCTGCAAACCCGAGCGGATCGACACGCCCGCGGGCACCGTGTCCGTGCAGGTGCCGAAGACGGCCCGGGCATGACGGCGAACCCTTCGGCCCGCGGTCGCCGGAGCCCGGGCGCCGCCCGGGCCAGCGGCTGCCGTCAGCCGTTCGCCCGGCCGCCCCGCCGCCGTTCGGCCCGGCGCGCGGGCTCTGGCCGCGCTGTGTCGAAAGGCTGGCGCGACCGACCGGACGGGTCTGCGTGGCGCGCGGGAGGGTCGTTCCCCGATTGCGGAGGCGAGGCCGCCGCAGGCCCTCCGACCCCGCCGGGGCGTTGCCACACCGCCCCGAGGACACCGAACGAGGACACCGAAGGTGATTGACGCCGCCGGGCGGAAACGGAACCATGCGCCCGATGGCCCGTCACGAGGCCCTTTCCCCAGAAACCGCCCGGCCTTGCCGCCGCCGGAGCCGGACCAGACGACAGGAGAGACCCATGCCCCCCTTCCGAACCCTCGGCGCCGCCGCAACCCTGGTGCTGGGCCTTGGCGGCAGCGCTGCCGCGCAGACCCTCGTGATCTCGAACTGGGACGGCTACATGGCCCCCGACGCGGTGGCGACCTTCACCGCCCAGACCGGCATCCCCGCCGAACTGGTGCTGCACGCCACCAACGAGGAGATCATGGGCAAGCTGATCGCCTCGGGCGGGCGCGGCTACGACGTGGTGTTCGTCTCCTCGCCCTTCGCCGAGATCCTGAACACGCTCGGGCTCGCCGAGCCGCTCGACCATGCGAAGATCCCGAACCTTGCCAATCTCTACCCCGAGGCGCGCGCGCTCGAGCACGACCCCGGCAACGTCTTCTCGGTGCCCTACGCCTGGGGCACGACGGGCCTGTGCTACCGCGCCGATCTGGTGCCGGAAGCCCCCGACAGCTGGGCCGACCTGCTGTCGCCCGACGAGGCGCTGAGGGGCCGCACCACGATGCTGGCGACCGACCGCTGGCTGCTCGCCGCCGGGCTGCTCGCCCGCGGCTGGTCGGTGAACGAGACCGACCCGGACAAGCTGGCGCAGGTCCGCGACGACCTGATCGCGGCCAAGCGCACGCTCTTGGCCTACGACGACACCACCTTCTATGCCAAGCTCGTCTCGGGCGAGGCGGCGCTGGTGCAGGCCTGGGACGGCTGGTGCAACTACGCCATCGCCGAAAGCGACGCGGTGCGCTACGTGATCCCGAAGGAGGGTTCCGACCTCTGGGTGGACACGATGGTGATCCTGAAGCAATCGGCCAACAAGGAGGCGGCGCATGCCTTCGTCAACTGGATGCTCGACGCCGACAACCACCGCTGGGCGGCCGAGAACATCCTCTACAAGGTGCCGAACGCCCCCGCGATGGCCGCGCTCGACGCCGAACTGATCGAGGCCTTCCCGAACATGGGCATCACCCCGGCCGAGCTTCTGTCCTACGAGCAGCTGCGCGACGTGGGCGAGGCGCAGCGCGCCTATTCGCGCACGGTGACCGAGATCATGGCGGCGCAGTGAGCGGCGGCTGAGGCCGGGGCGGCGCCGGCGGCGGGTCGCCGGCACCGGGGCAGGGGACATGCGCGACCGCGGTTCGGCCTTCCTGATGGCGCCGGCGCTGGCCTGGCTTGCCGGGCTCATGGTGGTGCCCTGTGCGCTCGTGCTCGCGCTCGCCTTCTTCCGGCGCGGTCTCTACGGCGGGATCGACTGGACCTTCACGCTGGAGAACCTGGCGCTGGTGTTCGACCCGCTCTACGGCGGGATCCTGCTGAACTCGGCCCGCATCGCCGGACTCGTCGCCCTGATCGCGGCGGTCGCGGGCTATGCCGCCGCCTTTGCCATCGTCAGCCGGCCGCGGCACTGGCAGCCGGTGCTGCTGTTCCTCGCGGTGCTGCCGTTCTGGTCGAACTACCTGATCCGCACCTATGCCTGGATCGTGCTGCTGAACCGCGAGGGGCTGATCGTGCAGGCGGCGCGCTGGCTCGGCCGTGACGGCGCGCTGCCGCAGATGCTCTACACCGAGGGCGCGGTCATCGCGGGGCTGGTCTATGCCTATCTGCCCTTCGTGATCCTGGCCTGCTACGCGCCCCTGTCGCGGCTGCCGCGCGACCTTGCCGAGGCCTCGCGCGACCTCGGCGGGTCGGGCTTCACCACCTTCCGCCGGATCACCCTGCCGCTCACGCTGCCCGGCCTCGCGGTGGGGGCGGTGTTCGTGTTCGTCCTGTCGGTTGGCAACTTCGTCACGCCGGCGCTGCTGGGCGGCGGGCAGTTCCAGATGGTGGGCACGCTGGTCTATGCCCAGTTCCTGACCGCCGGCGACTGGCCCTTCGGCGCGGCGCTGGCGATGGTGCTGATGGCGGTGATGATGCTTCTCCTCGTGGCCCAGACCTGGGTGGCCGAGCGCGGAACCGGCGGGCGGCGCGATGCCTGACAGCGGTGCCGGGCGGCTCGTGCTGCTGATCCTCGCCGCCGTCTTCGCCTTCCTCTACGTCCCGATCGCCGTGCTGGTCGGGCTGTCGTTCAACGCCTCGGGTCTGCCCACGGCCTGGACCGGCTTCTCGACACGCTGGTATGCGGCGCTGCTGCAGAACGGCGAGATCCTCGGCGCGGCGCGCAACACCCTGATCGTCGCCGCGGCCTCGACCGCGATCGCCACCCTCCTCGGCACCGCGCTGGCCGTCGGGGTCGAGCTCCGCCGCCGCCGCAGCCGGGGGATCGAGGCGCTGATCTTCGCCCCCATGATCATCCCCGACATCGTTCTGGCGATCGCGCTGCTGTCCTTCTTCTCGCTGCTGCGGATCCCGATGGGGCTTCACACGATCGTCATGGCGCATGTGGTCTTCAATCTCGCCTTCGTCTGCGCCGTGGTGCGGGCACGGCTGAAATCCTTCGACTGGTCGATCGTCGAGGCCTCGTCCGACCTCGGCGCCTCGCTCGTGACCACCTGGGTCCGGGTGGTGCTGCCGGTGATCGCCCCCGCCATCGTCGCCGGGGCGCTGCTGGCCTTCACGCTGTCGGTGGACGAGTTCATCATCGCCTTCTTCACCGCCGGCGCGGGGCGCGCCTCGATCACCCTGCCGATGCAGGTCTATGCGATGATCCGCTTCGGCGTGACGCCCGAGATCAACGCGCTCGCGACGCTGGTGATGGGCGCAAGCCTCGTCGCCCTTGCGCTTGCCCAGCGCCTGAACCGGCGGACCCTCGGGGCATGAGGCCTGTTGTCGAGATCGAGGGCGTCGTGCGCCGCTTCGGGTCGGTCACGGCCGTGGACGGGGTGAGCCTGGCGATCGCCGAGGGGGCGTTCTTCGCCCTCCTCGGGGCGTCCGGATCGGGCAAGACGACGCTCCTGCGGATGCTCGCGGGGTTCGAGATGCCGGATGCCGGGCGGATCCTGCTCGACGGGGCCGACATCACCCGCACGCCGCCGAACCGCCGCCCCGTCAACCTGATGTTCCAGTCCTACGCGCTGTTCCCGCACATGACCGTGGCCCAGAACGTCGCCTACGGGCTGGAGATGGAGCGCCGGCCGCGCGCCGAGATCCGCGCCCGGGTGGCGGAGATGCTGGAGACCGTGCAGCTTCTGCCGCTGGCCGGCCGGCGGCCCGACCAGCTTTCGGGCGGGCAGCGCCAGCGCGTCGCGCTGGCCCGCGCGCTGGTCAAGCGCCCCCGGGTGCTGCTGCTCGACGAGCCGCTGGGGGCCCTCGATGCCAAGCTGCGCGGGCAGATGCAGCTCGAGCTCAAGCGGCTCCAGCACGAGGTCGGAATCACCTTCATCGTCGTCACCCACGATCAGGACGAGGCGCTGGTGATGGCCGACCGGATCGCCATCCTGCGTGCCGGACGGCTCGAGCAGGTGGGCACCCCGCGCGAGGTTTACGAAAGCCCGGCAACCCGCTATGCGGCCGACTTCATCGGGCAGATGAACTTCCTTCCGGGCCACGCCCTGCCCGGGGGGCTGCGGCTGCCGGATGGCGGGCTGGTCCGGGTAGCGGGCGAGGGGCCCGTGCAGGGCGAGGCCGTCGCCGCCGTCCGGCCCGAGCGCATCCGCCTCGGCCCGGGCGAGAATACCCTGACGGGCACGGTGCGCGCCCTTGCCTACCACGGTCTCGACCTGCAGCTTCAGGTCGAGACGCCGGCCGCTGCGGAGCCCGTCACCCTGCGCCTGACCGCCGGCGAGGCCGAGACCGCTCCCGGCATCGGCGAGCGCGTGACGCTCGGCTGGGCGGCGCGCGACACCCGCATCTTCCCGGCCTGAGGGCCGCGCCTGAACCGCAGAGGAGACCCGGATGACCCCACGCACCTTCGCCTTCTTCCCCGAGGCCGCCTACGGCCCGGCGCTGAACTCGGTCGGCATCGCCCAGGCGGTGCAGGCGCGCGGGCACCGCGCGGTGTTCCTGTCCGATCCCGGCTTCATCGGCGTCTACGAGGGCTACGGCTTCGAGGCCCATCCCGTCGCGCTGTCCGAACCGATGCCGCCCGAGCAGATGGCGAAGTTCTGGGAGGATTTCATCAACGGCCATATCCCGAACTTCCGCAAGGCGCCGATCGACCAGCTCGACAACTACGTGAAGGACTGCTGGTCCGCGATCGTGGACAGCGCGAAATGGGCGCAGAAGGACCTGCCCGGCGTGCTCGCGCGGGTCGCGCCCGATGTCGTCTGCGTGGACAACGTGATCCTCTTCCCGGCGATCAAGCAGTTCGGGCGCCCCTGGGTGCGGATCATCTCGTGTTCGGAGAACGAGATCGAGGACGAGGCGATCCCGCCGCACCTGTCGGGGATGTCCGAGCACGACCACGAGGGGCACGCGCGCTTCCGCGCCCGCTTCGCCGAGGTCATCCGGCCGATCCACGACGATTTCAACGCCTTCCTCGCCGATTGCGGCGAGGCGCCCTATCCGCTCGGCCAGTTCTTCGAGGCCTCGCCCTACCTCAACCTCCTGCTCTACCCCGAGCCGGTGAAGTTCGCCCGCAAGGTGCCGCTCGATCCCGCGCGCTTCCAGTATCTCGAGGGCTGCGTCCGCGAGGAGGCGCCCTACGAGGTGCCCGCCTTCGCCCGCAACGCCGACGGCCCGCTGATCTACGTCAGCTTCGGAAGCCTCGGGGCCGGGGACACCGAGCTTCTGAAACGCATCGTCGCGGCGCTGGGGCAGAGCCGCTTCCGCGCGCTCGTCAACGTCGGCGACTACATGGCCGAATACACCGAGGTGCCGCCGAACGTGCACCTGGCCTCGTGGTTCCCGCAACCCTCGGTGATCCCGCAGGTCGATCTCGCGATCCATCACGGCGGCAACAACTCGTTCACCGAATGCCTCTACTTCGGCAAGCCCGCGATCGTGATGCCCTATGTCTGGGACGGGCACGACAACGCCATGCGGGTCGAGGAGACCGGGCACGGCCGCCGGTTCCCGCGCTACGACTGGGAGGCCGCCGACCTGATCGCGGCGATCGAGTCCTGCCTTGCCGATCCGGCGATGCAGGCGCGCCTCGCCGCGACCTCGGCGCACATGCGTGCCGCCGACGGCCGGCAGAAGGCGGCGCGGCTGCTCGAGGCGCTGGCGGGATGAGCGGCCTCGACTCCTCCGCCCCGCACATCCACGGCGCGGCCGCCTTCGACGATCTCGCCGACTGGGGCGCGCAACCCGAGGCGCTGGTTCCGGGGTCGGCGAACCGCGGCCGGCTTCTGCACAAGGGCCCGGGCGGCCAGCCCGAGGCCGGGCTCTGGGTCTGCACCCCGGGCGCCTGGCGCCTTTCGGTGCCGCGCCCCGAGTTCTGCCATTTCGTCGCCGGGCGCGCGACCTACGAGGGCGACGGCGGCGACCGGATCGAGGTGGCGCAGGGCACCTGCGTGCTGTTCCCGGCCGGCTGGACCGGGCGCTGCACCGTGCACGAGACCATCCGAACCCTCTACATGCTGTCCTGAAAGGATCTCCGATGCCGTCCGCCGCCGTGATGACCGATCCGCTCTCGATCACCGACCTGGTGGACTGGGGCCCCATCCCCACGATGCTCGAGGGGCAGTCGCTGACCTCGGGGCGGCTGCTGTGGAAGGGGCCCGGGGGCCGGCCCGAGGCCGGGCTCTGGGTCTGCACGCCCGGCCGCTGGGCCTGCCATGTCACCGCCGACGAGTTCTGCCACTTTCTCGCCGGCCGCGCGACCTACGTGCACGACTCGGGCGAGGTGATCGAGATCTTCCCCGACACCGCCGCCTTCTTCCCCGAGGGCTGGCGGGGCGAATGCACGGTGCACGAGACGGTGCGGAAGGTCTACATGATCCGCTGAGGCGCCGCACCGCGCGCGGACCTGCGGAAACCGCGCGTGCGCGCGGTCGGTCCCTGCCCGTGATCTTGAGGCGGGCAGGGCCTCCGGGCGGCGCCGCGACGCCGCCCCTGGCCACCTCGAAGGGGGGTCCGCCCGCCTTCCGGACGGACGGTCACAGGCACTCGGCGCCGTCGATCACCAGGGCATGGCCGGTCATGAAGGCCGACCGGTCCGACGCCAGGTAGAGGATCGCCTCGGCGATCTCCTCGGCGGTGCCGAAGCGCCCCATCGGGATCGCCTCGGCCACATAGGCCTCGAGCGCGGCGCGTCCGCCCATCTGGCGCTCGAATCCGGCGTTGAAGGCGGTGTCCACGAAGCCCGGGCAGAGCGCGTTCACGCGCACGCCGTGACGGGCGTAGTCCACCGCGATCTGCCGGGCCATGGCGACCGCGGCATGCTTGGTCGTGCAGTAGGCGATCATGCCCCGGTCGTACTGCACGCCCGAGTTCGACGCCGTGACGATGATCGACCCGCGGCCCTGCCGGCGCATGTGCGGCATCGCCGCCCGGGCGGCGACGAAATGCGCGCGCACGTTCAGCCGCCACGAGGCGTCCATGTCCTCCGCGGTCGCCTCCTCGAGCGTGCCGGAACGCTGGATCCCCGCGTGCGAGTGCAGGATGTCGAGCCGCCCGTGGCGTGCCGCGGCTCCGTCGATGGCCGCGACCAGCGCGGCATCCTCGGCCGCATCGAGCGCCAGAGCCTCGGCCCGGCCGCCGTCGGCGGCGATCGCCGCGGCCACCGCGGCGGCGCGCGCGCCGTCGATGTCGGTGACGATCACGACCGCGCCCGCGCGCGCCAGCCGCAAGGCGCCGGCGCGCCCGATGCCCGCCCCCGCGCCGGTCAGGAACGCCACCCGACCGGAAAGCTCGCCCGCGCTCATCCCCCGCTCCCCTGCCTGCGCCCCCGTCGCAGGATCGCCTGCGCGAGGATCAGAAGCGCCAGCGACACCGCCAGCACCATCGTGCCGATCGCGTTGATCTCGGGCGTCACCCCGCGGCGGATCGACGAGAACACATAGACCGGCAGCGTCGTCTCCGACCCCGCGACGAAGAAGGCGATGATGAAGTCGTCGAAGCTGAAGGTGAAGCCGAGCAGGAACCCGGCGAGGATCCCCGGCGCGATCTGCGGCAGCGTGACCTGCCGGAAGGTGCCGAAGGGCGTCGCGCCCAGGTCGGCCGAGGCCTCGATCAGGCTGCGGTCCATCCCGGCGATCCGCGCCCGCACGATCAGGATGACCAGCGCCATCGCGAACAGACCGTGCGCGGCGATCAGCGACGCCTGACCCATGCCGAGCTGCGGCGCCTGCCCGGACGCCGGCCAGAGCACGGCCAGCGCCGGGTTCACCCGGTCGAACAGGGTGACGAGGGCGATGAGCGTCGCGATCCCGATCACGATGCCGGGAATCATCACCGCGACGTAGATCAGCGCATCGAAGAGGCGGCGCAGCGGGCCGGCCAGCGACGACAGCGCCAGCGCCGCCGCGGTGCCGCAGAGCGTGGCCAGAAGCGCCGCGACGAAGGCCACCCGCAGGCTCGTGCCGAGCGCCTCCATCACCAGGGGATTGGCCAGCGCCCGGCCGTACCACTGCAGGGAAAACCCCTGGAACTGCGAGGCATGGCGCCCGGCGTTGAAGCTGAACAGCGCGATCACCCCGATCGGGATGTAGAGGAACAGGTAGACCGCGAGGGCATAGAGGCGCATCGGCGTCACATCAGCGAGACATCGTCGCGCCCGCCCGCCCAGCGCCGCACGAGGCGCATATAGAGCGTCACCGTGACCAGCATCACCAGCACCAGCGCCGCCGCCACCGCGGCGCCGAAGGGCCAGTTGCGCGACTGCAGGAACAGGTCCACCAGCGCGTTTCCGACGAAGAACACCTTGCCGCCCCCCAGCATCGCGGGGATCAGGAACTCGCCCATGAGCAGGATGAAGACCAGCATGCATCCCGTTGCGACGCCCGGCAGGGACAGCGGCAGCGTGACCTGCAGGAAGGCCCGCCAGGGCGGGCTGCCGAGGTCTGCCGAGGCCTCGAGCAGCCGCCGGTCGAGCCGTTCCAGGCTGACGTAGATCGGAAAGACCATGAGCGGCAGATAGCCGTAGACGATGCCCACCAGCACCGCGAAGGGCGTGTTGATCAGCCGCGGCGCGCCGAGGCCCAGCGCCTCCAGCAGCGCCGGGATCCCCTGTCCGCCGAGCAGGAAGATCCAGGCGTAGGTGCGGATCAGGATCGAGGTCCAGAACGGCACGATCACCAGGATCAAGAGCAGCGTGCGCCAGCGCGCCGGGGCCCTGAGCGCCAGGAAGTAGGCCAGCGGATAGGCGATGATCAGGCAGGCCAGCGTGCCCAGCGGCGCAAGCGTCAGCGTGTTGCGGAACGCGGCCCAGCGCGCGCCGAGGTTGAGGTAGTTGGCGAAGGTGAAGGCCGGCACGTAACCGCCTGCGGCCCCGCGCTCGCCGAAGGAGAACACGACGACCACGACGAGCGGCAGGACCAGCATCCCCAGAAGCCACGCCCCGGCCGGGACGAGCAGCAGCCAGGCGGAAGGGCCCTGCCGCACGGCGCGCGCCTCAGGCCGACTTGAAGCGGGCCATCAGCTCGGCCCGGTTGGGGTCGGTCAGCGTCACCGCCGCGCCGAACTCGAGCGCGTCGAGCAGTTCGGCCGCGGGATAGAGGATCGGATCGTTCAGCACCTCGGGCGGCAGGAGCGCGTTGACCCGGGAGTCGGCCACCGGATAGCCGTGGAACAGGCTTTCGCGGGCGTTCACCTCGGGCTCGAGCAGGAAGTCGATCAGCGCATAGGCCGCATCGGCATGCGGCGCGCCCTTCGGGATGGCGTAGAAGTCGCTCCACAGCTCGCCGCCCTCGCGGCCCAGCACATAGGCGATCTCGGGCATGTCGCGGTTCATCTGCTTGCCGTCGCCGGTCCAGCAGATGGTGAGCCAGGCATCGCCCGACCGCATCGAGGGCTGGTAGTCCGAGTTGATGGCGAACAGGTGCGGCTTGCAGTCGATCAGCAGCCGCTCGGCGTCGGCCAGCTCGGCCGGATCCACCGAGTTGAAGGAATACCCGAAATACTTGAGCGCGTTCCCGATCGTCGTGAGCTGGTAGTCATGGACCATGGTGCGGCCCGAGAACTCGGCCCGGGTGATGTCCCAGAACTCCTTCCAGCTCGTCGGCATCGCCAGCCCGCCGAGCTTCGAGGTGTTGATCGCGAAGCCGGTGGTGCCCCAGTTCTTCGGCACCGCATAGATGCGGCCGTCCACCGTGCCCGGCCCGGCGAAGCGGGGATCGAAGGCTGCGGGATCGTAGTTCGGCAGGCGCGACAGATCGAGCGGTTCGATCAGCCCCTCCGAGACATAGGTGGTGATCGTGTAGTTGGTGGGCACGAACACGTCCCAGCCCGACCCGCCGGCCTGCAGCTTGGCCAGCATCTCCTCGTTCGAGCCGAACACGTTCACGTCCACGAAGGCGCCGGTGGCTTCGGTGAAGGCGTCGAAGTTGGCCGGATCGTGGTAGTTCGGCCAGGTCGCCAGCACCACGCGGTTGCCGATGCCGCCCTGCGCCCGGGCGCGGCGCGGCGCGAGGCCGGGCATCGCGGCGGCGAGCACGGCGGTCGCGGTGCCGAGGCCGGTGACGCCCAGGAAATGCCGGCGCGTCACCGACCCGCGCTTCAGGCGCCACAATTCCTGCATGAACTTCTGCCGGGACATGGTGTCGGTGCGGTCGGTCATCATGGATCTCCCCGTTGCTGTCATCGGTGATTCAGTCCGCCTTCAGGATCAGCGCCGCGCCCGGGGGCCAGTGCGCCGTCGCCAGGTCGCCCGGCTCGAGCGCGCCCGCATCGGCCTCGGCCTGCCGCGGCACGAGCACGAGAAAGCCGCCCAGCCCTGCGCTTTCCACAAGATATTCCGTGTGTTCGCCGAGAAAGATGCGGTTCGCCACCCGGACCGGAACGCCGCCCGCTGCGGCAGGACCGCGGGTCAGCACGATCTGCTCGGGGCGCAGGCTGGCTGTCGCGGCCGCGCCGGGCTGCAGCGGCACGGGCATGCGCCCGTCCAGGCTGCGGCCTCCGGCGAGCGTCAGCGTCGCCCGGTCCCCGTCGGTGGCGGCAACGCGGCCCTCGAAGAAGTTCGACTTGCCGATGAAGTCCGCAACATACCGGTTGGCCGGCCGGTCGTAGAGGTCGCGCGGCCCGCCCACCTGCACGATGCGGCCGGCGCGCAGGATGCAGATCCGGTCCGACATCGACAGCGCCTCCTCCTGGTCATGCGTCACCAGGACAAAGGTGATTCCCAGTTGTCTCTGAAGACCCTGAAGCTCGATCTGCATGTCGCGTCTGAGCTTCCGGTCGAGCGCGGCGAGCGGTTCGTCGAGCAGCAGCAGCTTCGGCCTGTTGACGATGGCGCGCGCCAGCGCGACGCGCTGCTGCTGGCCGCCCGACATCTCCCAGATGCGCCGGCGTCCGAAGCCGGGCAGGCGCACGAGCTCGAGCGCGGCGTCCACCGCGCGCGCGATTTCGGCGGCGGGCGGTCGAGGGCGGCGCTGGCGCAGGCCGTAGGCGATGTTGTCGGCCACCGTCAGGTGCGGAAACAGCGCGTAGTGCTGGAACACCATGTTCACCGGGCGCCGGTAGGCGGGCACGTCGTTGACCACCCGGCCGTCGAGCAGCACCTGCCCCGAGGTCGGGGCCTCGAACCCGGCCAGCATGCGCAGCGCGGTGGTCTTGCCGCAGCCGGACGGCCCGAGGAAGGACAGGAACTCGCCCCGCGCGATGGCCAGACTCAGCGCCTCGGCGGCGACGACGCTGCCGTAACGCTTGCCCGCCTCCCGGAACTCGGCGATCGGGGCCGCGGCCCGGGTTGTCCTGTCCTCGTCCATCCTGCCGTTCGGGGGCCGCCTCGTGCCGGCGAGCCTAGGAGAGACGGCGCCGGCTGTACATGGCCGAGTTGCAGCGGCCGGCGCGGCGGCGCGCCTGGGGTCGCGCCGCGGGTCGGAGGCGGCGCCCAGGCCCGGTCCGGCGCCTCGAGACCGGGCGCCGCGGGCAGAGGCCGTGCGATCTGGGACGAGGTCTCGCCGTTGTTGCGGCTGGCAGGGACCGACCCGCCGTTGGTGCCGAGGGAACGGACGCCCGCGGCCGACTGCCAGGGGGCGCCGCAGGCCTGGTGCCCGTGTGGAACGTGCCGCCGGCCCGGAACCTCCCGCTCTCGGGGGCGCAGGCGGCAGGGTCGATCGGCCAGCGCTTGCAGAACGGCGCCTGCACCCGGCCGGATCATCCGGTGACCGAGGCGAT
>CALDYW010000124.1 GCA_937944395.1 uncultured Paracoccaceae bacterium
ACGAGGGGCGCCGCGACGAACTGCTCGACGGGGCGGCCCTCTCTTCTCCGGCCGAGGCGCCGGTCGTCGTCGAGGGCTCGCGGCGCCACTCCGCCACGGCCCGCCCGCGCGCCCCGCCCGGCTCCCGACCACCCGCGCCCGAGGCCGCGATCCGCGCCGCCATGCCGTCCGACCCCGCGCCCCTCATGGCGCCCGATGCGATCCCGCACCAGGATCGCCCCAGCACCCCCCTATGGGGCAGGCCCGTGCAGAAGGTGACCACCCGATGGCCATGAGACGCATCAGACCGGAGTCCTACGGCGGCCCTGGGGAACCGGAGGTCGAGACAGTTGCAGACCTGCCAGCACCCGGCGCGGGCGACGTCCGCGTCCGTGTGCCCGCGACCTCCGCCGCCTTCACCGATGTGATGATCCGCAAGCGGATGTATCCAGACGTGAAGGAATGGCCCCCCTTCACCCCCGGCTATCACATGGTGGGGGTGGTCGATGCCGCGGGGCCCGGAGCGGTTCCGGCCGGGCGACCGCGTCGCCGACCTGACCACCACCGGCGCCTATTCCGAGTACATCTGTCTGCCCGAGGGCCGGCCGACCCCGGTGCCGCAGACCGCGCCGGATGTCGCGGCGCTTGGTGTCATCCCCTCGGGCGTGACGGCCTTCCGGCTGCTGCACCGGGCGGCGACGCTTGCGCGGGGGCAGAGCCTGCTCATCCTCGGCGCAGGGGGCGCTGTCGGCAAGGCCGTGCTCCAGCTAGCGCGGGCTGCGGCGATCATGGCCTTCGGCACCGATCCGCGGCCAGGCACGACCCGATCCGAAGCCTCGGCGCCACCCGGATCGCGGCCGAGGCGGACGAGGCCGCCCTTCGTGCCGCCACGGTCGGCGGGGTCGGTGCGGTCTTCGACCCGCTCGGCGGCGATCGCCTCTCGCGGTCGCTGCACGCCCTGAATTCGGGTGGCCTCCTCGTCGCCTACGGGTTCCGGAACGCGGTCCTGGGGCATGGCGGGTCCATCCTCCTCGACTTCGCGAAGCTCAAGCTGTGGGACTGGCTGCCCAACGGCCATGCCACCGCCTTTTACTCCATCGGCGCCATGCGCCGGCGGCACCCCGACTGGTTCCGCGCAGAGCTGGAGCGGCTGATCGCGATGCTGGCTGCCGGGCAGATCGCCCCGGTCATCGCCGAGGTCCTGACGCTCGAGGAGGTGCGCGAGGCGCATCGGCGCCCCGGGGCCGGCACGGTGGCCGGCAAGCTCGCGCTGCGGGTCTTTGATCCGTGAGGGGTGGTGCGATCGCCCGCCTGCGCCCGGCGGCGGCTGTCCTCGCGACGATCGCTGCGACGCTTGCCGTGCCGCCGGCCAGTGCCAACGGTGAGGCGCTTTCCGAACGGCTGGGCGAAACCATCCCCGCGCGTCTTGCGGCGGACGGGGTGGCGGGCGTGGTCGTGGTGCTGATCGAGGGCGGCACCCCGGTCTGGACCGCGGCCTTCGGCACGGCCGATCCCGCCGCCGGCCGGCCGCTGACGGCGGATGCGCTGTTCCGGGTCGAGTCGCTGTCCAAGCCGGTCACCGCCTGGGGTGCCGTGCGGCTGGCCGAGACCGGGCGGCTCGACCTCGATGCGCCCGTGGCCAACTGTCTGCACAGATGGCGGCCGCCGCCCGAAGCGGGCGCGGTCACGCCGCGGGCGCTCCTGACACATACGGCCGGCATCGGTCTTGGTGATGTCTCGCAGCGCTTCGCGCCCGGGGCGGCGATGCCGGACCTGCCCGCACATCTTGCGCAGGACTTCCGGGTGATGCCCGGTGCGGGGGGCGGCTTCTCCTATTCCGATACCGGCTACAACCTGCTCGAGCTTGTCGTCGAGGACTGCGGCGGCGAGCGGTTCGCCGGCTTCATGATGCGCGAGGTTCTGGCGCCGCTCGGCATGACGCGCGCGGGGTTCGTGCCGACCGGAGCAGAGATGCCCGTGGGCCATGATCTGCGCGGCCGCCCCGTCGCGCCCTATGTCTACCTGGCCCATGCCTCGGGCGGGCTGCTCGCCACCGCGACTGACATGGCGCGCTTCGCCGCGGCGGGCATGGCGGGGGCACGGCAGGATGTGCTGACGGCGGGCGGCGTGGCCGCGCTGCACCACCCCGCCGTTCCCGTGGGCGGCCTCTTCGGCCTCGTGGCCGAAGGCTACGGGCTGGGGCATTTCACCGAAACGCTGTCGGACGGGCGCAGGGCAGTCTGGCACGGCGGCCAGGGTTACGGCTGGATGAGCCAACTTCATCTGGTGCCCGAGACCGGCGCGGGCATCGTGCTGCTGTCGAACAGCCAGCGCGCCTGGCCGCTCTTTGCCGCAATCCTGCGCGACTGGTCGGACAGCCTCGGGGTCGAACCGGTCGGCATGGCGCGCATCCTGCGGGCGGAACAGGCGGCACGCATCGCGATCGCGCTGGCGTTCGGGACGGCGGGGCTCGCGCTCTGGCGCGCCTTCCGCGGCCGCCGTCCCGCAATCGCGCTGCGGCTCGTGGTCGGCGGGGTCGCGGCGGCGCTGATCCTCTGGCCGGCCTGGGCCGCGAGCCGCGACTACCTCTTTCTGTTCTCGATCCTGCCCGGCCTCTGGCCATGGCTCGCCGCGGGGTCTGTTGTCGCCGGTGCGGGCCTTCTTGCGCTTGCGCTCGCGCCGGGGCGGGGGCGCTGAGGATGCCCCTTGGCGCGCGGCCGCTCGGGGCTGCGGGAAAGGGATCGACGACACCTCGGCGACGAAGAAGGGGAAATAGTCTTCCGTCCCGAAGAAGTTGCCGCCTTCGACGCAGAACGGCAGCCGGAAGCCCTGCACCTCGCGGAAGTCATCGAGCGTGCCGCCGAAAGGCTGCAAGCGGAAGGTCCTGTCGGGGTTGGCGTTGCTCCAGCACTGCAGCACCACCGACCGCGGCCGCCCCTTAGGATCGGGGTTATCTCGACCGCCTGCTCGACATCGCCGTGTCGCATCGTCACGCGGGCGGTATCGCCAACGACCGTATCCCAGCTCACACCGGGTCCGGGCAGGAGCGCCGCCGGCGTTCAGTAGGCCGCCGCGGCGACAACGCGCCCGAAGGCCGAGCGCGCGAAATCCGCGAAGCCGCCCGTCCGTGCCACCGGGATCAGGCCGAACAGTCGGCTCGCGTCCAGCGCCCCGAGTCCGAGCCCGACAAGCGCATGCCGCCGCGGTTGCGCAGGATCCAGATCAGCCCCTCGGGCGCGGCGAGGATCTGGCGGGCCTGCATCGGCTGATAGCGCGGATCGGCGCGATCCCCGAGGCCGAAGCGCCCGCCCATCTCGATCTCGGCCATGCCGGGCAGGATGGCGAAGGCGAAATAGCGCCGCGCCGGTTCGGGAAGGTCCGCGACCAACTCGGGCGCGAAGCGATCCGGCGACCTGGGCTGAAGGGCCACGGGGCGCGCCCGCTCGGCCCGGTCCGCCCGTCGGTCGAATGCGGCGAGCAGCAGCAAGGCACCGACCGCCAGCGCGACGACGACTTTCATCCGATGCCGCTTCCCCGGTCTGTTGCACGGCTCGGCTGAGGGTCAGGGTTTCCGTTTCACGAGGGGGACTTATCCCCCGGCTTCCGTAAAAGGGTCCAGGGTCAATGGTCGTCAACGCCAGAACATGATGGCTGCGGCGAGGGCCTCGGCAGGAAGGAAGACCTTGGGGCGTCTGCCGTAGCGGGTTGCGACCCGGCGCCCCTCCTCGAGCCTGCCGGATCGCCTGCCCCATCGGGTGGTGCGGGGGCGATCCTGGTGCGGGATCGCATCGGGCGCCAGGAGGGATGCGGGGTCGGACGGCATGGCGGCGCGGATCGCGGCCGCGGGCGCGGGTGGTCGGGAGCCGGGCGGGGCGCGCGGGCGGGCCGTGGCGGAGTGGCGCCGCGAGCCCTCGACGACGACCGGCGCCTCGGCCGGAGAAGAGAGGGCCGCCCCGTCGAGCAGTTCGTCGCGGCGCCCCTCGT
>CALDYW010000125.1 GCA_937944395.1 uncultured Paracoccaceae bacterium
CGGCGGCGCGGGCCGCCGCCCCCGCCTCGCCGCGGTAGAAGGCCTGCGCCGCGGCCACGCCAGAGCCGAGCGTCACCGGGATGCCGGCATCGGCCATCGCCATCTCGGCGGTGGCGATCCCGGCCAGCATCAGCACCTCGGTCAGCATCCCGAGATGCCCGAGGCGGAACACCTTGCCGGCGACGTCGCCGAGCCCCGCACCCAGCGGCACGTCGTAGCGTTCGGCCGCGATCCGGACCACCGCGTTGCCGTCGAACCCTTCGGGCACGACGACGGCCGTCACCGTGTTCGACCACAGTTCGGGCCGCGCCGCGCAGGGGCGCATCCCCCAGGCGAAAACCGCGCGGCGGACGCCCTCGGCGATCCGGGCATGGCGGGCGAAGACCGCCTCGAGCCCCTCGTCGAGGATCATCCCGCAGGCTTCGGCCAGCCCGTTCAGCAGCCCGACCGAGGGGGTGTAGGGGTAGCTGCCCTTGGCATAGGCCGCGCGCATGTCGCCGAAGTCGAGGAAGGTGCGGGTCAGACGCGCCGTCGCCATCGCCCGGATCGCCTTGGGGCTGATGCCGAGGATCGCCAGCCCCGGCGGCAGCATGAAGCCCTTCTGGCTGCCGGTCACGGCGATGTCCACGCCCCAGTCGTCCATCCGGAAGTCGATCGAGGCGATCGAGGAGACGCCGTCGACGAACAGCAGCGCCCCGTGCCCGGTGCGGTCGAGCGCGCGGCGCACGGCGGCGACATCCGAGGTGACGCCGGTCGCGGTTTCGTTATGGGTGACGAGCACCGCCTTGATGGCGCCGGCGCGATCCTCGGCGAGGATCGCCTCGAAGGCCTCGGCCGGGCAGCCCTCGCTCCACGGCGTCTCGACCACCTGGACGTCGAGCCCGTGGCGCTGGCACATCTCGATCCAGCGCTGGCTGAACATCCCGTGGCGGGCGGCGAGCACCCGGTCGCCGGGGCTGAGCGTGTTCTGGATCGCCGCCTCCCAGCCCGCCGTGCCGGTGGCGGGGAAGACGATCACCTCGCCGGCCTCGGTGCGCAGGATCTCCTTCACGCCCGCCAGCGCGGGGCCGAGGATGCGGCCGAACTTCGCCGAGCGGTGATCGACGGTGGCGATGTCGCAGGCCTTGCGGATGCGTTCGGGGATGTTGGTGGGACCGGGTATGAAGACCGGGTTCTGGGACATGGGGGCGCTCCTCCTTCGCGGGCGGCCGAGGATAGCGCAGCGCAGGGGCCTCGCGCAATTTTTCCGGATTGCTTTTCCGCATTCCGGAAAATTAGCGCAAGTCTCTGTTCGCAGGGGATTTCCGGTTTTCCGCCCGGCGTGGGTCGGGGGGCGGTCAGAGCACGACGAGGTCGGCGGCGCGGGCGTGCAGGTGCTGGACGAGCCCGGGGTCGAGCCCGAGCCGCGCCGCGAGCAGCGCCATCCAGGCCTTCTCGGCCGGGGCGTCGGGGTCCACCACGAGCAGCGCGGCGGCGTAGATCTCGGCGGCCTCCTCGGGGCCGGCGGCCAGCGCCGCGATCCGGCCCGCGTCGAGCGGGGCGTCGAGTTCCTCGGCGATCAGCCGTTCGGCCTCGGGGCCGAGCCCGAGTTCGGGCAGCTGCGCCAGGATCCGGGCGCGCTCGCGCGCGGTCACATGGCCGTCGGCCTTGGCCGCGGCGACCATGGAGCGCACGAGCTTGGCGGCCAGAGCCTCGCCCGCGGCGCCCTCGGGCAGGAAGGCGGTGCCGGCAAGCCCGGCGGCATCGGGCGGGGGCAGCGCGGCGCCAGAGGCCGGGCGCACCGGGGCGCGGCCGGCCTGCCAGTCGTTCCAGGCCCGCAGCGCAAGGCCGCCGACCAGCGCCGCGCCGCCCACCTTCAGCGCGTTCCTGACGAGCTTCGAAGGCTTGCCGGCGGAGAAGATGAGCGCCGCCAGCCCGCCCGCCGCGGCCCCGGCCGCGAGCGACTTGCGGTCCCTGGTGAACTCGCCGACCTTCGCGGCCGCATCGGTACCGAGAACCTGGTCGAGAAGCGAGCGGGGGGAGACCATCGGAGACCCTTCGTGCCGGGAGCGGAAGCCCTTGCGACATGGCGATGCCGCCGGGGCGGTTCAACGGCACGCAAGCCCCGGAGCCGGACTTGAGCGGCGGCGCGCGCCTTGCGAAAAGGACCGGGGGGCGGAACAGGCGCCGCGCCCGGGAGGGTCTGGGCCATGGACGATCTCTTTCCCGGCTTCGCCGCGCGCCGGGTCGCGGCGGGCGAGGTGCGGCTGTGGATCCGCGAGGGCGGCAGCGGCCCGGCCCTGATCCTGCTGCACGGGTTCCCGCAGAACCACCGCTGCTGGGCCCCGGTCGCGCCGGCCTTCGCGCGGCATTTCCGGGTGGTCGTGCCCGACCTGCGCGGCTATGGCGACAGCGACGCGCCCCCCGACGACGCCGCGCACACCACCTATTCCAAGCGGCGCATGGCCGCCGACATCGTGGCGCTGATGGACGCGCTCGGCATCGGTCGCGCGCATCTGATCGGCCACGACCGCGGCGCGCGGGTGGCCTACCGGCTGGCGCTCGACCACCCCGACCGGGCGGACCGGCTGGGGATCGTCGAGGTGGTGCCCACCGCCGACTTCTGGGCCGCCTGGTCGGCCGACCTCGGCCTGGCCGCCTGGCACTGGACCTTCCTTGCCCAGCCCGCGCCGCTGCCGGAAACCCTGATCGCCGCCGATCCCGCCGGATTCGTCGATCGGCTGCTGGCGGGCTGGACGCGGACGCGCGACCTTTCCCCCTTCGTGCCGGCCGCGCTCGCCTCCTACCGGGCGCAGATGGCCGATCCGGTGCGCCGGGCGGCGATGTGCGCCGACTACCGCGCCGGCGCCACGACCGACCGGGCGCTCGACCTGGCCGACCGCGCCGCCGGCCACCGGATCGCCGCGCCGCTGCACTTCCTCTGGGCCGAGAGCGGCTTTGCCGCCCGCACCGGCGACCCTCTGGGGATCTGGCGGCGCTGGGCCTCGCGGGTGACCGGCGCCTCCTGCCGGTCGGGCCACTTCGCGATCGAGGAAGCACCCGGCGCGGTGTTCGACACCTTCCTTCCCTTCCTGCTGGGCAGGGCGGCGGCCTAGGCGGGCGGACGGGGCCGGCATCGGGGGGGGGCGCTGCCCCCCGTCCGCGCAAGGCGCGGACTCCCCCCGGGATATTTCCGGACCGGACATGGGGCGCGGGCCGGGGCCCGCCTTCACCCGGCAGGCGGCGGTGACGCGTTAACCATCGCGTGCGAATCCCGGGGCTCCGGCCGTCGCGGTGCCGCGCTCTTAACGCCTCGCGCGGAACGACATGCTAGGATGCTCGGGCTTCGGGTTCGGGTGGTGCCGGCCGGGCGGTCTTGCGCGACGCGGCGGATCCGCGGCGCGCGCAGTCGGGTGACGAGGAAAACGGGGGGTTCAGCCCATGTTCATGATCCTCATGGGGCTGCTTGGCGCGGTCCTGGCAGGCAGCGCCTTCGATTCGGGAGTCTTCCAGCGTTCGGATGCGGACGAGACGCCAGACGACGCCGCGCCCGACCCTGCCCCGCCGGAGACCGGCGGGTCGAGCCCGCTCGACTTCCTCGGGGAGACGGGCGAGGACGGCCCCGGCACCCCGGCCCCGCCGGACGACGGGGGGTCGGCGGGAACGCCCCCGGCGACCGACGAGGCGGACGGGACCGGAACCGGTTCCGGATCGGGCCGCGTGCTGGACGGCTCGGGCGGCAATGACATCCTGCCCGGCGGCAGCGGCGCGGACACGCTGTTCGGAGGGGCGGGCGACGACGTGATCGGCGGGAACGGCGGCCGCGACGCGCTGTTCGGCGGGGCGGGCGGGGATCTTGCCTTCGGCGGCGAGGGCGACGACGTGATCGAGGGCGGCGAGGGGGACGACCAGCTCTGGGGCGAGGAGGGCGACGATGTGCTGTCGGGCGGACCCGGCGACGACCGGGTCTGGGGCGGCCCCGGCGACGACACGCTGTCCGGCGGCGCGGGGAGGGATTCGGTGCACGGCGGCACCGGGGACGACCTGATCGCCGGCGGCGGGGGCGACGACGAGCTGGCGGGCGGCGAGGGCGACGACGTGCTGCACGGCGGCCCCGGATCGGACGTGCTGGACGGCGGCGCCGGCAACGACACCCTGTTCGGCGGCGACGACGGCGCACCCGCGCGCGACTGGCTGAACGGAGGCGAGGGCGACGACGTCCTGCACCTCGGCACGGAGGACGTCGGCCACGGCGGCGCCGGCGCCGACAGGTTCGTTCTGTCCGCACAGGCCGACGGACCGGTGGCCGAGATCATGGACTACGATCCGGCCGAGGACGGGCTGGTCCTGACCTACGATCCGGCCCTGCCGGCCCCGGTGGTCAGCGTGGAACCGGCGCCGGACGATCCGGGTTCGGTGGTGGTGCTGGCTGACGGCGTGCCGCTGGTGCGCGTCCACGGGGCGGCCGGGCTCGACCCCGGGGCGATCGTGCTGTCGCCGCTGGCACAGCCGCAGTTCGAGACCGCCTGAGCCAAGCTGCCCCTTCCCGACCCTCCGCATCGCGCGCTAGCCTGCGCCCATGACGCAGCCGCATCCGCCGCCCCCGCCCGACCTCGGCGCCGAGCTGGCCGAACTCAAGGGCGAGCTGCGGCGGTTGCTGGCGCACCGGTTCGTGCGCGTCCACGATTCGCTGCCGCGGCTGCTGGCGTTCCAGTTCGTGCGCGGGCTGGCCTTCGGCCTGGGCACCGTCCTGGGCGCGTCGCTGCTGGTCTCGGTCCTGGCCTTCTTCCTCGGGCAGATCGACTTCCTGCCGATCATCGGCGAATGGGCGGCCGAGATCGCCCGGCAGATCGAGGAGGAGCGGCGCTGAACCGGGCCGCCCGGCCCCCGGCCGGCCGGGACCGGGGCGTCGTCGCCCCCGCTGCCAGAGGTATCGGGTCGGGCGATCGGCGCGGGCTCACGCCGCAGGTCTGCGGCGGTCCCCGTCGCTGCAGGGTCCATTCCGCATCGGGCGGCGCCTCGAGGGCGATGCCGGGGACTGCGGGATCGGCCGGCGCGGGGTCGCGGCGGCGCGCGCAGGCGGGATCGCCGGGTGTTGCGGCCCCGGGATCGCGGCCGGGGTCTGCCGCCGGCTGGCGCCCGCAGGTCGTCCTCGGGCGCGCCGGAGCGCCTGCGGGCAAGGGGCGCGCGCGGGCGCGGCCCGTCCTGCGGCCGGCCGGGGTGGG
>CALDYW010000126.1 GCA_937944395.1 uncultured Paracoccaceae bacterium
TCCGCCTGGCCCCCGGCGCCCCGCCTGCCCGGCGCCCTCCGGCCGGCCGCGGCGCTCCGGCCGCGTACATGTCCGGTCCGCAAATATCCCGGGGGGCGCCGCCGCAGGCGGCGGGGGGCAGCGCCCCCCTCCGCACCGACGCCAGCGGCCGGGCGCACCTGCCCCGTGCGACCAAAGGTGCAGGCCGGCTGCGGTATTGCGCGCTGGACGCGCGCCGGCCGCACGGCTAGATAACCCGGCGGAACGTTTGGGGGGCCGGTGCGGCGGTTTTCGGCGCCGGCCCGCAACGCAGGAACGGAGCGACTTTCGTGTCCCACGCAGACGAACAGGACGGCACCCGGCGGGACTTCCTCTACTTCGCCACCGCGGGCGCGGGCGCGGTCGCCGCCGGCGCGGCGATCTGGCCGCTGATCAACCAGATGAACCCCTCGGCCGACGTGCAGGCGCTGGCCTCGATCCTCGTGGACGTGTCCGACGTTCAGCCCGGCACCCAGATCACCGTCAAGTGGCTCGGCAAGCCGGTGTTCATCCGCCGCCGCACCGAGGACGAGATCGCCGCCGCCCGCGAGGTGCCGCTGACCGACCTCATCGACCGCAACGCCCGCAACGCCAACCTCGCCGCCGCGGCCGCCGCCGAGGACGCAAACCGCGCCCTCGACGATGCCGGCGAATGGCTGGTGATGATGGGGGTCTGCACGCATCTGGGCTGCGTGCCGATCGGCGACGGGGCGGGCGACTTCGGCGGCTGGTTCTGCCCCTGCCACGGCTCGCACTACGACACCGCCGGCCGCATCCGCCGCGGCCCGGCGCCCGAGAACCTGCACGTTCCGGTCGCCGCCTTCATCGACGACGTGACGATCAAGCTCGGCTGAGGTTCCCCATGTCTGGCATTCCGCACGACCACTACGAGCCGCGGTCCGGCTTCGAGAAATGGCTGCACCGGCGGCTGCCGGTGGTCAGCCTGATGTACGACACGCTGATGATCCCCACGCCCAAGAACCTCAACTGGATGTGGGTCTGGGGCGTGGTGCTGGTGTTCTGCCTGGTGCTGCAGATCGTCACCGGCATCGTGCTCGTGATGCACTACACCCCGCATGTGGATCTGGCCTTCGCCAGCGTCGAGCACATCATGCGCAACGTCAACCACGGCCACATGCTGCGCTATCTGCACTCGAACGGGGCCTCGCTGTTCTTCATCGCGGTCTATCTGCACATCGCCCGCGGGCTCTACTACGGCAGCTACAAGGCTCCGCGCGAGGTGACCTGGATCATCGGCATGCTGATCTACGTGCTGATGATGGGCACGGCCTTCATGGGCTATGTGCTGCCCTGGGGGCAGATGTCGTTCTGGGGCGCGACCGTCATCACCGGCCTGTTCGGCGCCATTCCCTTCGTCGGCGAGGCGATCCAGACCTGGCTTCTCGGCGGCCCGGCGGTGGACAACGCCACGCTGAACCGGTTCCTGTCGCTGCACTACCTGCTGCCCTTCGTCATCCTCGGCCTCGTGATCGTCCATGTCTGGGCGTTCCACACCACCGGCAACAACAACCCAACCGGGGTCGAGGTGCGGCGCACCTCGCGCGCCGAGGCCGACCGCGACACGGTGCCGTTCTGGCCCTATTTCGTGATCAAGGACCTGTTCGCGCTGGCGGTGATCCTGATCGCCTTCTTCGCGGTCGTCGGCTTCATGCCGAACTACCTCGGCCATCCCGACAACTACATCGAGGCCAATCCGCTGGCGACGCCGGCGCACATCGTGCCCGAGTGGTACTTCCTGCCCTTCTACGCGATCCTGCGCGCCTTCACCCCCGATGTCTGGGTGGTGGCGGTGGTCGAGTTCCTGACCGGCGGCATCGTGACCGCGAAGTTCTTCGGGGTGCTGGCGATGTTCGGCGCCATCGTGGTGGTCGCGCTCGCACCCTGGCTCGACACCTCGACGGTGCGGTCGGGCCGCTACCGGCCGATGTTCAAGTGGTGGTTCGCGCTCTTCTGCATCAATTTCTTCGTGCTGATGTGGGCGGGCGCGATGCCGGCCGAGGGGATCTATCCGGTGATCGCGCTGATCGGCGCCGCCTACTGGTTCGCCTTCTTCCTGATCATCCTGCCGCTGCTCGGTGTGATCGAGAAGCCGCTGCCGGTGCCCGCCACGATCGAGGACGACTTCAACGCCCACTACGGCGAGCAGGCCCACGGCGGCCGGGCGCCGTCCGCGGCGCCGGCCGAGTGAGGAGGACGACGATGACCAGATCCCGCCACCTCGCGCTTGCCGCGGCCGCCACGGCGGCCCTCGCCGCGCTGCCCTCGGCGGCGCCGGCCGCCGGGGCCACCGGCCATGTCGAGGACTTCGCCTTCTCCTTCGAGGGGCCCTTCGGCACCTATGACCGGATGCAGCTGCAGCGCGGCCTGCAGGTCTATACCGAGGTCTGCGCCGCCTGCCACGGGCTGCGCTACGTGCCGCTGCGGACGCTCGCCGACGCGGGCGGCCCCGCCCTGCCCGAGGACCAGGTGCGCGCCTACGCCGCCCAGTTCGAGATCTTCGACGCCGCGATCGGCGACTTCCGCCCGCGCGTGCCGACCGACCACTTCCCGGCGTCGGGGCTGGAGACGGCGCCCGACCTCAGCCTGATGGCCAAGGCGCGCGCCGGCTTCCACGGGCCCTTCGGCCTGGGGATCAACCAGCTCCTGCGCGGCACCGGCGGCCCGGAATACATCGCCTCGCTTCTGGTCGGCTACACCGGCGCGGAGAAGGAGGAGGCCGGCACGGTCTTCTACGAGAACACCGCCTTCCCCGGCGGCTGGATCGCGATGCCGCAACCGCTCTGGGGCGACGATGTCGAGTACGCCGACGGCTCGCCGACCGACCTGCACGCGCTCGCCGCCGACGTCTCGGCCTTCCTGATGTGGACCGCCGAGCCCAAGCTCGATGCCCGCAAGCAGGCGGGCTTCACCGCGGTCCTGTTCCTGACGCTGCTGGCGGTGCTGCTCTATCTCACCAACAAGCGTCTCTGGGCGCCGATCAAGCGGCGCGCGGCGGCCAGGCCCGCCGAATCACGGCGCGCGGGCGCGCTGCGCGCGGCCCGCGGCGTCGGGGGGGGCCGGCGCGGCCTGTCGATGCCGCGCCTGCCGTCGATCCCGACCGCGCGTCCCGTCGCCGGAAGCGGGCTGCCGGGCCGTGACGGGCCGCAAGCCCGTCTGCCCCGGCGGCGGCATCATCCGGCTGTTCCCCGGCCGTCGGGCGGCGACAGCGCAGTCAACCCCAATGGCTACGGGTACGCTTGGCCGTGCCATCGTGGAGAGCCTGATGTCACCTTAATTACACCTTCGGCTGGTGAGCGACAGAGAGCGTTTGACTTGTGCGAGCGGTACATGAAGTCACAGACCTATCGAGGCAAGGTCCAGTGGGTGGTGGTTGATGACGGCGTAACGCCTTTGACTTGTCGGCACGGGCAGAGCCAT
>CALDYW010000127.1 GCA_937944395.1 uncultured Paracoccaceae bacterium
GTCACCTTCAGCGGCGCCGAATAGGTCATGTCGCGGCTCTGGCACTCGTCCACGTCGTACTTCGGCTTCTCGAGCTCGTACTTCACGAACTCGAGCACGGCGGTCTCGTTGAAGTCCTTGATCGGAAAGACCGACTGGAACACGCCCTGCAGACCCTCGCCGTCCTGCGGCCGGTCGCCGTCGCCCGAGGCGAGGAACAGGTCGTAGGACGACTTCTGCACCTCGATCAGGTTCGGCATTTTGAGGACTTCGCGGATCTTGCCGTAGTAGCGGCGAATCCGCTTCTGGCCGACGTGTGCTTGCGCCATGCTTCTGGTCACCTTTCGTCACCTGCGGCCCGCCGCCCCCCGGGGCATGGGGCGTCGGCCGCTCGCGCCATCAGGCTCGGACCCCATGCCTGCCCGCCGTCCCGCCGGCGGGCTCCCGGGTCCGGTTCGCCGCCCGGGAAAGGTCGGCTGAGCGTGCCGCACCTTTCCGAGACGCGAACGGCCGGGCGCGGGAACGGCCCCGCGCCCAGCCCGTGCAACCGGCCTCGGGGCGCCTCTGCGCCCCCCCGGGCCGTCAGGCCAGCTCCACCTCGGCACCGGCGCCGACGAGCTTGGCCTTGATATCCTCGGCCTCGGCCTTGGAGATGCCCTCCTTGACCTTGCCGCCGGCCTCCACCAGGTCCTTCGCCTCCTTGAGGCCGAGGCCGGTGATCGCCCGGACTTCCTTGATCACGTTGATCTTGTTCGGCCCGGCGTTCTTCAGAACGACGTCGAACTCGGTCTTCTCCTCCTCGGCGGGGGCCGCGGCAGCCGCCGGACCCGCGGCGACCATCACCGCGCCGCCGGCGGCGGGCTCGATCCCGTACTCGTCCTTGAGGATCTGCTTGAGCTGCTGGGCCTCGAGAAGCGTCAGGTTCACGATCTCTTCGGCGAGTTTCTTCAGGTCAGCCATGGTTCTCATCCGTTTCCTAACTGTGTCCCGGCGCGGGGCGGTCAACCCTGCGCAGGTCCGGGGTTGCTCAAGCGGCTTCCCGCTCCTCCAGGGTGGAGAGGATGCCCGCGATGCCTGCGGCAGGCGCGCCGATCGCCCCGGCAAGGGTTGCGGCCGGTGCGCCGATGCACGCCACGATCGAAGCGATGAGCTCCTCGCGCGACGGCAGGTCGGCAACCGCCTTCACCCCGGCAGGGTCCAGGAACGTTCCGCCCATGGCGCCGCCGAGAACCTCGAACTTCGGGTTGTCCTTGGCGAACCTGTCCGCAACCCGGGCCGCGGCCGTGGGGTCTTCGGAAAAGGCGAGAACGGTCATGCCCTTGAGAAGTTCGGCCATGACCTGGCCGGACTTGCCCTCGAGGGCGATCTTGGCGAGCCTGTTCTTGGCAACGCGCACGGAGCCGCCCGCCTCGCGCATGCGCGCGCGCAGCTCCTGCATCTCGGCAACCGTGAGACCTGCGTAGCGTGCAACCACGACCACGCCAGAGCTTTCGAAGATCTGGCCGAGTTCCTCGACCACCTTCTCTTTCCGGGCTCTATCCACGCGTTACGCTCCAAGTGTGAAGGGGTCGCCCCCTCCGGCTCAGGTCTGCCGGGGTCGCCCCCGGCGTTCGGGTCCGTGCTGCACGGGTCCCGAGGGCCAGATCGCCCGAGGTCGCCCCCGGCCGAAAAAGTCTCGTTCCCCGTCTCGGGAAGGACATTAAGGGCCGGCAGGCCCACCCTCCGTCTCGGACAGGACGGGCCGCCCCGGAAGGCGCCCCGCCATTCCCCGGCCCTCAGGCCGGGAAATCTCGCTTCGCGGACCCGCCGGCGGGCCCGCGACAGGTTTCAGCCGTGGCCGGTGGCCGAGGCCAGATCGACGCTGACACCCGGACCCATCGTCGAGGACACCGACACCTTCTTCAGGTAGGTGCCCTTGGCGCCCGACGGCTTCGCCCGCACCACCGCGTCCACGAAGGCGCGGATGTTCTGCGCCAGCTTCTCGGTCTCGAAGCTGGCCTTGCCGACGCCGCCGTGGATGATCCCGGCCTTCTCGACCTTGAACTGCACCTCGCCGCCCTTCGCGGCCGCAACCGCGCTGGCCACGTCCATCGTGACGGTGCCGACCTTCGGGTTGGGCATCAGGTTCCGCGGCCCCAGGATCTTGCCCAGCCGCCCGACCAGAGGCATCAGGTCGGGGGTGGCGATGCAGCGGTCGAAGTCGATCGTGCCGCCCTGGATGCGCTCGACCAGATCCTCGGCGCCCACGATATCGGCACCCGCCGCCCGCGCCTCGTCGGCCTTGGCCCCGCGGGCGAACACCGCCACCCGCACGGTCTTGCCGGTGCCGTTCGGCAAGAGCACCACGCCGCGCACCATCTGGTCGGCGTGGCGCGGATCGACGCCGAGGTTCAGCGCCACCTCCACCGTCTCGTCGAACTTCGCGGTGGCGTTCGCCTTCACCAGCTCCAGCGCCTCCTCGAGCTTGACGTTCGCCTTGCCGGCGACCGCCGCGCGCGCCGCGCGCACCCGTTTTCCGTGCTGCGCCATGGCGTTACCCCTTCACCTCGATACCGATCGAGCGCGCCGAGCCGAGGATGATCTTCATTGCGCCCTCGATGTCGTTGGCGCTGAGATCCTTCATCTTGGCCTCGGCGATCTCGCGCACCTGCTGCAGCGTCACCGTGCCCGCGACCTCGCGCCCCGGCTTCGCCGAGCCCTTGGCGCGATTGCGCTTGCCCACCGGCTTCAGCCCCGCCGCCTTCTTGAGGTACCACGAGGCCGGCGAGGTCTTCATCTCGAAGCTGAACGACTTGTCGGCATAGTAGGTGATGATCACCGGAACCGGGGTTCCCGGCTCCATGTCCTGCGTGCGGGCGTTGAAGTCCTTGCAGAACTGCATGATGTTGATGCCCCGCTGGCCCAGCGCCGGGCCGATCGGGGGCGAGGGGTTGGCCTGCCCGGCCTTCACCTGCAGCTTGAGGCTGCCGATCACCTTCTTGGCCATCTCCGGCCTCTCCTTTCGTCACCTCCGCAGCGGGGCGCGCCCCGGCGGATTGGGGTCGAGTGGTCCGGCGGCGCGGGCGCGCCCGTCCGCCTCCCACGGTCGGCGCGTCAGGCCCCCTTGGCGACCTGCGCGAATTCCAGTTCCACCGGCGTCGCCCGGCCGAAGATCGACACGCTGACCTTCAGGCGCTGGCTGGCCTCGTCCACATCCTCCACCGTCCCGTCGAAGCCCTCGAACGGCCCGTCCGCCACCTTCACCCGCTCGCCCACGACATAGGTGATCAGGTTGCGCGGCTGGGCCTCGCCTTCCTCGACGCGGTTCAGGATCGCGTTCACCTCGGCATCGCGCATCGGCATCGGCTTGCCCTGCGGACCGAGGAAGCCGGTGACGCGGCTGATGCCGTTGATCAGGTGATAGGTGCGGTCGTTCATCTCCATCCGCACCAGCACGTAGCCGGGCATGAAGCGCCGCTCGCTCGTGACCTTCTTGCCGCGGCGGATCTCGATCACCTCTTCGGTCGGCACCAGAACCTCGGTGATCTGATCGCCAAGGCCCTTCTCGGCCACGGCCTGCCGGATCTGCTCGGCCACGCGCTTCTCGAAGTTCGAAAGCACGCTCACCGAATACCACCGCTGCGCCATCGCCCGATCCTGCCCGCCCTGCCCCGGCCCCTCGGCCACCCGGAACAAAAGGCCGGCGCGCGACCGAATCGCCACACGCCAGCCCTGCCGGAAACCCCGCCCACCTACCGCCCCCCGCGCGGGCGGTCAAGCGCACTCAGCCGAAGGCCGTCAGGATCAGCTGCAGGCCCTGGCGGATCAGCCAGTCCACGAAGAAGAAGAAGACCGCGGTCAGCGTCGCCATCACGAAGACCATGACCGTCGTCAGCGCCACCTCGCGCCGGTTCGGCCAGGCCACCTTGGCCACCTCGGCCCTCGTCTGCTGGAGGAACTGGAACGGATTGGTCCTGGCCATGGCGAATCCTTTCCCCGGCTGGAGGTCAGATACGGGTTGCGCAAGCGGCGATCAAGGGCGGCAAGGGGGCGGCGGCCGGCGCCGGGGCGCGACGTGCCGCTCCGCCGTGCCCCCGCAGATCCGGACGTGCCTCCGGCACGACACGAAAGGCGCGCCTGCGCGCCCGCCGCGGTCGCGCCGCCGGCCGTGCCGATCCGCGTTTCCGGACAGACCCGGGGCCGCGACGCCGGGCTTGCGGGGCCGGCCCTCGGGCCGAGGGAAGCGCGCCAGCCCGGAACGCAGACCCCCGGCCGGGCGCCCGGAGGGCCCGCTCCGCTCCAGCCGGAACAGGTGCCGCGCTCTGGATCCGACCTGGCAGGGGCAGAGGGACTCGAACCCCCGACCCTCGGTTTTGGAGACCGATGCTCTACCGACTGAGCTATACCCCTGCGCCGGCCTCTCGCTAAACCCGGGGACCGGCGAAATCAAGGGGCCGCCGCCGCGGGCGGAACACGGGGGAGGGGGGCGGCGCAGGAGGGCGGGGCAGGATGCCGCGGGGCCGGGGCCGGGGCACGACGCCGGCGGCTTCCCCGCGCGCAGCGGATCGTCTAGGCAGGCAGGCATGGCGGCGGACGACGCGACAGGCGGGAAGGCGGAGCGCGGCACACGGGATCCGGCGAGAGGGGCCCGGCAGCGCGAGCGCGGCTTTGCCCTGTCCGACCGGCCCGACTTCGCCGGCGCGCCCTGGCAGGCCGTGCGCTGGCGCCGCTTCGGCCCGTCGCGGAAGGTTCCGACGATGCTGAGCCGGGAGGAACGGCGCCTCTACTGGTGGCTGACGGGTGTCTGGGCGAAGGGGCGCGGCGCGGCGGTGGATCTCGGCTGCTTCGTCGGCGGATCCACGGCGCGGCTGGCGCAGGGCGCCGCCCATGCCGGCCACGGCCGGACGGTCCACGCCTTCGACCGCTTCACCGCGGACGACCGGGCCAAGGCCGCGGTGCTCTATCCCGCCGGGATCGCGCCCTTCGCGGGCGACGACCTCTTGCCGCTCGCCCGCACGCTGCTTGCGCCCTGGGCGGACCGGGTGGTGCTGCACCCCGGCCCGATCGAGGAGACGGGCTGGACCGGAGAGCCGATCGAGGTGCTCGCGATCGATGCCGCCAAGACCGCGGCCACCGCCGACGCCATCGCGCGCGACTTCTTTCCGCACCTGGTGTCGGGTGGCAGCGTCGTGGTGCAGCAGGATTTCCTGCACGACGCCCAGCCCTGGATCGCCGTGCAGATGGAGCGCCTCGCGCGGCATTTCGAGCCGGTGGCCTTCGTGCCGCGCGACTCGGTCGTGTTCCTCACCCGCTCCGCGCCGACGCGCGCCGATATCGCCGCCGCGCCCGTCGCGGGACTGGACGACGCCGCTCTGGCGCACTGGCTCGGCCGGGCCGAGGAACGGTTCGCGCCGCTCGGGCTCGGGCCGCGGATCCGGGCGCTGGCGGCGGCGCTCGACCGTGCCCCGGGCGCGCGCGCGGCCTGGCGGTTCCGCACCGCGCGCACGGGCTGAGGGGTGCACCGGCGGCGGCGCGGGGGGCGGAACCGGGTCGGCTTCGCAATCGGGGGGCGGCATGCCGCGCAACGCAGGCAACATCGTCCTTCTGGCCCTGGGCCTGGGCGGACTCGGCGCGGGCCTCGGCCTCGCTGCCGCGGGGCGGCCCGAGGCGGCGGCCTGGGCCTGGACCGCGGGGACGGTTCCGGTCCTGGTCGCGCTTCTGGCCGAGATCCTCTGCGGTCTCCTCCGCGGCGAGATCGGCCTCGACATCGTCGCGGCGCTGTCGATGACCGCGGCGCTGGCGTTCGGCGAGACGCTGGCGGCGGCCGTCGTCGCGCTCATGTATTCCGGGGGCACCTTCCTCGAGGCTTTCGCCGAGGGTCGTGCCCGGCGCGAGATGCGCGCGCTTCTGGCGCGTGTGCCGCGCACCGCGACGCGGCACCGCAACGGCGGGCTCGACGAGGTGCCGCTCGAGACGATCCTGCCCGGCGATCTGCTGCTGATCCGGCAGGGCGAGGTGGCGCCGGTGGACGGGACGCTGGCCAGCGACCGCGCGCTGCTCGACCTCTCGGCGCTCACCGGCGAGCCGCTTCCGGTGCGGCTGGACCGCGGGCAGGAGGTGATGAGCGGGTCCACGAACGCGGGCGATGCCTTCGACCTGCGCGCCGGCCGCCGGGCCGCCGACAGCACCTATGCCGGAATCGTGCGGCTGGTCGAGGCGGCGCAGCGGTCGAAGGCGCCGATGTCGCGTCTGGCCGACCGCTGGTCGCTGCTGTTCCTCGCGGCGACGGTCACGCTCGCCGCGGCCGCCTGGGCGCTGACCGGAGATCCGATCCGGGCCGTGGCGGTGCTGGTGGTCGCCACGCCCTGCCCGCTGATCCTCGCCGTGCCCGTCGCGCTGGTGGCCGGGCTGTCGCGCGCGGCACGGTTCGGCGTGCTGATCAAGGGCGCCCGCCCGCTCGAGGCGATGGCCGGGGTCCGCACCATGATCCTCGACAAGACCGGAACACTCACCGACGGGCGCCCCCGGATCGTGCGGATCGAACCTGCCGGCGACCTGACGGACACCGGGCTTCTGGCCCTTGCGGCCTCGCTGGAACAGGCGTCGCGCCACCCGATGGCGCAGGCGATCGTGGCCGAGGCGCGCGCCCGCGGCCTCGCGCTCGCGGTCCCCGAGGCCGTGGTCGAGGAGCCCGGCGAGGGGCTGGCCGGCCGCGTCGGGGGGCGGGGGGTCGTCGTCGGCGGGACCGGATACGTGGCCGCCGCCATCGGCGCGCCGATGCCCGATGGCCGCGCGGGCGGCGACGGTTCGGCGGTCGTCGCCGTGGCGGTGGACGGCCGCCCGGCCGGCCGGCTGGTCATGGCCGACCAGCTGCGCCGCGGCACGCCCGAGCTTCTGGCCGGGTTCCGGCGGCTCGGGGTCGCGTGCATCCTGCTGGCCACCGGTGACCGCCGCGAGGTGGCCGAGGCGGTGACGGCGGGGCTCGACATCGACGCCATCCGCGCCGGCCTGACGCCGGCGCACAAGGTGGACCTCGTGCGCGCCCGGCTCGGCGACGGCCCGGTGATGATGGTCGGCGACGGGGTGAACGACGCGCCGGCGCTTGCCGCGGCCGACGTCGGGGTGGCGATGGGCGCCCGCGGTGCGGCGGCCTCGGCCGAGGCCGCCGATGTCGTGCTGCTGGTTGACCGGCTGGACCGGCTTCTGGCGGGGATCGAGATCGCCCGGCGCGCGCGGCGCATCGCGCTCGAAAGCGTGGTGGCGGGCATCGGCCTGTCGGTCGCCGGGATGGTCGCGGCCGCGTTCGGCCACCTGACACCGGTCGAGGGCGCGCTGCTGCAGGAGGCGATCGACATCGCCGTGATCCTGAACGCGCTGCGCGCCCTCAGGATCGCGCCGCAATCGGGAACCGCGCCGGCCGAGGCGGAGTCCCCGGCCGGAACGGCTGCCGCGACGGCCGCGGGCGGCGCCGAGCCGACGGCGGGTCGCTGACCGCCCGCCGCCGTCACGCGCGGCCGGCCTCAGCGGCCGAGCGCCTGCACCACCAGCTCGGCCGCCGCGCCGCCCGAGAACTGCTGCTGGCCGGTGATCAGGTTGCCGTCGCGCACCGCAAAGGGCTTGAACATCGAATGGACCACGAAGTTCGTGCCTTCGAGTTTCTTGGCCTCGTCCTCGATCCAGAAGGGCTGGATCTTCTGGCCGACGAAGGCATCGGCGAAGGCCTCCTCGGCGTTGGCAAAGCCCGTCCAGGTCTTGCCCTTGACCAGGAGGTCGCCGGTCGAGAGCCGCGTCTTCAGCAGGATGCAGGTGCCGTGGCAGACGATCGCGACGATCCGGCCCGCCTCGTAGGCCTTGGCG
>CALDYW010000128.1 GCA_937944395.1 uncultured Paracoccaceae bacterium
ACGCCCCCGACCTTGGCGCCCGGGCGGCGGCGGTCGCCACCGAACCCTGGGAGGCGCCGGGCACCCTGCCCGCGGCGCTGCTCGACGAACTGGAACAGGCCCGCCTGCGGGCCGAGGCCGGCCGCATTGCCGCCCGCAGCCCGCCCGCCGCCCCGGGCCGGACGCGCCGCCTTGCCGCCGCCGCCGGCCTGCCCGACCGCCCCGGCCTGCGCCTGCGCATCGTGCCGCGACCCTGGGTGCTGGCGCTCTGGCGCGCTGCCGGCCGCGGGCTGCAGCGTTCGGCCCTCGCTTTCGGGCTGGATCGGCGCCGGTCGCGGGGCTAAGACCCCGGGGGCATGACCGACGCGCCCGAGGATCCGCCCCGCGACGACCCCGCCGACGGCCCGCCGCCGGCGTCCGAGACCGCCGAGCCGCTCGCCCGCGCGATCGGCGAGCGCTATCTGACCTATGCGCTCTCCACCATCATGCATCGCGCGCTGCCCGATGCCCGCGACGGCCTGAAGCCGGTGCACCGGCGCATCCTGTGGGCGATGCGCGAACTGCGCCTCGGCTCGGGCGGGGCATTCCGCAAGTCGGCCAAGATCGCCGGCGACGTGATGGGCAACTACCACCCCCACGGCGACGCGGCGATCTACGACGCGATGGCCCGCCTCGCCCAGCCCTTCGCCATGCGCTATCCGCTGGTCGACGGGCAGGGCAACTTCGGCAACATCGACGGCGACAATCCCGCCGCCAGCCGCTACACCGAGGCGCGGCTCACCGCCGCCGCCGAGGCGCTGCTCGAGGGGCTCGACGAGGACGCGGTCGATCTGCGCCCGAACTACGACGGCACGCTCGAGGAACCGGTCGTCCTGCCCGCGGCCTTCCCGAACCTGCTGGCCAACGGCGCAAGCGGCATCGCCGTCGGCATGGCGACCAACATTCCGCCGCACAACCTGGGCGAGCTGATCGACGCCTGCCGGCTGCTGATCGCCGAGCCCGACGCCGACGACGCGGCGCTGATGCGGCTGGTGCCCGGCCCCGACTTTCCCACCGGCGGGGTGATCGTCGAGCCGCCCGAGGCGCTGGCCGAGGCCTACCGCAGCGGCCGCGGCGCGATCCGGCTGCGCGCGCGCTGGCAGGTCGAGGAGCTCGGCCGCGGCGCCTGGCAGATCGTGGTCTCCGAGATCCCCTACCAGGTGCCGAAGGCGCGGCTGATCGAGCGGCTGGCCGAACTGATCGAGACGAAGAAGATCCCGCTTCTGGCCGATGTCCGCGACGAGAGCGCCGAGGACATCCGCATCGTGCTCGAGCCGCGGACGCGCACCGTCGATCCCGAGGTGCTGATGGGCGCGCTGTTCCGCGCCTGCGACCTCGAGATCCGCTTCGCGCTGAACATGAACGTGCTCATCGACGGGCGCGTGCCGAAGGTCTGCGGGCTGGCCGAGCTCCTGCGCGCCTTCCTCGCGCACCGCCGCGCCGTGCTGCTGCGCCGCGCCCGCCACCGGCTGGGGCGGATCGACGCGCGCCTCGAGGTGCTCGAGGGGCTGATCGTCGCCTTCCTCAACCTCGACGAGGTGATCCGCATCATCCGCACCGAGGACGAGCCGAAACCGGCGCTGATCGCCCGGTTCGACCTGACCGACGTGCAGGCCGAGGCGATCCTGAACACGCGGCTGCGGTCGCTGCGGCGGCTCGAGGAGATGGAGCTGCGGGCCGAGCGCGATGCGCTGATGGTCGAGCGCGCCGGGCTCGAGGACATGCTGGCCGATCCCGCGCTGCAATGGGCGCGGATCGACGCCGAGCTGGCCGCCGTCGCCCGCGCCTTCGGCCGCGACGCGCCGGGCGGCGCGCGCCGCACCGGCTTCGGCGCGGCCACCGAGGCCGAGGCGCGCGCGCCCGAGGCGCTGGTCGCGCGCGAGCCGGTCACCGTGGTGCTGACGCGGATGGGATGGATCCGCGCGATGAAGGGCCATCTCGGCCCCGATGCCGAGGTCAAGGTGAAGGACGGCGACGCCGTCGCCTTCCTGCTGTCCTGCGAGACGACCGACCGGCTGCTGCTGATGGCCTCGGACGGGCGCATGTTCACCCTGCGCGCGGGCGAGCTTCCGGGCGGGCGCGGCACCGGCGAGCCGCTGCGGCTGATGATCGACCTCGCCAACGGCGCCGAGGTGGTGGCGCTCGTCGTCCACCGCCCCGGCGGACGGCTTCTCCTCGCCTCGTCCGAGGGCGACGGCTTCCTCGCCCCCGAGGACGCGGTGCTGGCTCAGACGCGCGCCGGCCGCCAGGTGCTGAACCTCTCCGGCGCGGCGCGGGCGCGCGTCTGCCGCCCGGTCGCGGGCGACCATGTCGCCGCCGTGGGCGAGAACCGCAAGCTGCTGGTGTTCCCGCTCGCCGACCTGCCCGAGATGACCCGCGGCAAGGGCGTGCGCCTGCAGCGCCACCGGGACGGCGGCCTGTCGGACGCGATCACCTTCGTCCTCGCCGAGGGGCTGGCGTGGAAGGATCCCGCCGGCCGCACCCGCACCGAGCGCGACCTCGGCGAATGGCTCGGCCGCCGCGGCGGCACCGGACGGATGGCGCCGCGCGGCTTCCCGCGCGACAACCGCTTCGGCTGACCGCGCCGCCGCCCGGGGCGGGCGGCGGCCGTCGCGCAGGGCGGCGCGGGCGCCCTCGCCGCATGTGCCGGGATTGCCGCGAAAGGGGGAAACCGGCGGCGGCTTCTGCCTTGCCGACCTGCACCCGGGGGCGGATCGCCCGGACCGGGCGCCGGAGGGGCCCGGCAGGCCCGTCCGACGCCCCGCGCCCGTCTGCCCGGGTCGGCGGGGGGGGCGCGGCGCGGCGCCTCAGGCGGCGCGGCGCGGGGCCCCCTTGCGGTCGGGGTGGCGGCGGCGGGCGCCCGCGCGCGGGGCGGGCTTCGGCGCAGGCGCCGCCGGCTCCCACGGGGTTCCGCCGATCACCGGGATCGCGGTGCCGATGGTCCTTTCGATGGCGCGCAGCTCGCCCATCTCGGCCGGCGCGCAGAAGGCGACGGCACGGCCGGCGGCGCCGGCGCGGGCGGTCCGGCCGATGCGGTGCACGTAGGCCTCGGGCACGTTCGGCAGGTCATGGTTGTAGACGTGCCGGACCTCGGGGATGTCGAGCCCGCGCGCGGCCACGTCGGTCGCGACCAGCACCCGCACCGTGCCCGCGCGGAACGCGGCCAGCGCGCGGTCGCGGTTGTTCTGGCTCTTGTTGCCGTGGATCGAGGCGGCGGCGAAGCCCCATGCCACGAGGAGCTTCATCAGCTTCTCCGCGCCGTGCTTGGTGCGGGCGAAGACCAGCGCGCGGTCCTCGCGGTGGCCGTCGAGATAGCGCTCGAGCAGCCGCGCCTTGTCGCCTTGGGCGACGAAGTGCACGCTCTGGTCGATCCGCTCGGCCGGCTGGCCGGGCGGGTTCACCGCCACGCGGACCGGGTCGGTCAGGCAGCCTGCGGCGATCTCCTCGATCGCCTTCGGCATGGTGGCCGAGAACAGCAGGGTCTGGCGCGCCTTCGGCAGGTGCCGCAGGATCCGCCGCAGCGCGTGGATGAAGCCCATGTCGAGCATCTGGTCGGCCTCGTCGAGCACCAGGAACCGCGCCGCGCCCAGCATCACGGCATCGCGGTCGATCAGGTCGATCAGCCGCCCCGGCGTCGCCACCAGGATGTCGGCGCCGCGCGCCAGCCGCTCGGCCTGCGGCCCGGGCGAGGCGCCGCCGGTGGCCAGCATCACCGCAAGGTGCCGCCCCTCGCCGGTGAGGCCGCGCAGCGTCGCCTCGATCTGGCGGGCGAGTTCGCGGGTGGGCGCCAGGATCAGCGCCCGCACCTCGCGCGGGGCGGGCCGGCCGCGCAGCTCTGCCAGCCGTTCGACCAGCGGCAGCCCGAAGGCCAGGGTCTTGCCGGTGCCCGTGCGGGCAAGGCCGATCACGTCGCGACCGGCCAGCGCCGGCGGAATCGCCCCGGCCTGGATCGGCGTCGGCCGGTCGTGGCCGAGCGCGCGGAGCCGGCCGAGCGAGCGGCTGTCGAGGCCGAGGGACTGGAAGGTGGTCATGGCAAGGTCTCTTTCCCGCAGGATCCGGATCCTGCGACTGCGCCGCGCGGC
>CALDYW010000129.1 GCA_937944395.1 uncultured Paracoccaceae bacterium
ACTCTTCATGTGGTAGCCCAGCTTCGCCGCCGTCTCGATCTGTCGCTTGAGGGCGACGCGGGGCGAGGCCTCGACCTCCTTGCCGTCCATCCAGAGGTCGCTAGCCAGCCAGGCGACCTCGGGCTTCCAGGGCAGCTGAATCACCGCCTCGGCCTCCGGCACCGCCATCAGGTCGGGGTGCGCGGGCGTCAGGTCGAGCCAGGTGGCGAAGCCCGCGAACCCCGCCCCTTCGGCCGCCATCGCCGCGATCGCCTGCGCCGGCACCAGCTTCGCCCGCTGGGCACCGAAGAGGTCGGTGTAGGAAATCATGAAGTATTTCACGCCGCGCTCGCGCGCGAACTCGGCCAGATCCGTGGTCATTCCGCCCCCCTGTCCCCTGGTTCCCGCGTATCTCAGTATCCGCCGCCGCGGCCGGGAATCCAGTCGGTCCCCGCCAGCGGCACCCGCGCCATCGCCGCCGCCTCGACGGTCAGCGCCACCAGATCCTCGGGCTCGAGGTTGTGCAGGTGGCTCTTGCCGCAGGCGCGCGCGATGGTCTGCGCCTCGAGGGTCATCACCTTGAGGTAGTTCGCCAGTCGCCGCCCGCCGAGGATCGGGTCGAGGCGCGCGGCCAGGACCGGATCCTGGGTGGTGATGCCGGCCGGATCGCGGCCCTCGTGCCAGTCGTCATAGGCGCCGGCGGTGGTGCCGAGGGCGCGGTATTCCTCCTCGTAGACCGGATCGTTGTCGCCCAGCGCCACCATCGCCGCGGTGCCGATCGACACGGCATCGGCCCCCAGCGCCAGCGCCTTGGCGACATCCGCCCCGCTCCGGATCCCGCCCGAGACGATGAGCTGCACCTTGCGGTGCATCCCGAGGTCCTGCAGCGCCTTCACCGCCAGCGGCACGCAGGCCAGCGTCGGCAGCCCGACGTGCTCGATGAACACGTCCTGCGTGGCCGCGGTGCCGCCCTGCATCCCGTCCACCACCACCACATCGGCCCCGGCCTTCACCGCCAGCGCCGTGTCGTAATAGGGCCGCGCGCCGCCCACCTTGACGTAGACCGGCTTCTCCCAGTCGGTGATCTCGCGCAGCTCGAGGATCTTGATCTCCAGGTCGTCCGGTCCGGTCCAGTCCGGGTGCCGGCAGGCCGAGCGCTGGTCGATGCCCTTCGGCAGGTCGCGCATCTCGGCAACGCGGTCCGAGATCTTCTGCCCCAGAAGCATGCCGCCGCCGCCGGGCTTGGCGCCCTGCCCCACCACCACCTCGATTGCGTCCGCCCGGCGCAGGTCGTCGGGGTTCATGCCGGAGCGGCTGGGCAGATACTGGTAGACGAGGATCTTCGAGTGCCCGCGCTCCTCCTCGGTCATGCCGCCGTCGCCGGTGGTGGTCGAGGTGCCGGCCAGCGTCGCGCCGCGGCCCAGCGCCTCCTTCGCCGGGCCCGAAAGGGCACCGAAGCTCATGCCGGCGATCGTGATCGGTATGTCGAGGTGGATCGGCCTCCGGGCATGGCGCGTGCCCAGCCAGACGTCGGTGGCGCATTTCTCGCGGTAGCCTTCCAGCGGATAGCGGCTGATCGAGGCGCCGAGGAACAAAAGGTCGTCGAAATGCGGCAGCCGGCGCTTCGAGCCGCCGCCGCGGATGTCGTAGATGCCGGTGGCGGCGGCACGGCGGATCTCGGCGTTGACCTCGGGCGAGAAGGTCCAGCTCTGCCGCGGGACGGTGCGGGGGATGTGCGGTTTCTGATCGTCCACGGGCGCCCTCAATAGGCCGAAGCGTTGTCGATGTGGAAATTGTACAGTCGGCGCGCCGAGCCGTAGCGGCGGAACTCCTCCGGCCGCGCCTTGCCCTCGGCCAGTCCGCGGCGCAGGAGATCCTCGAGCAGCGCCAGATGCTCGGGGCGCATCTCCTTCTCGATGCAGTCCGCGCCGAGGCTTCTGACCCGCCCGCGCACGAACAGCCGCGCCTCGTAGATCGAATCGCCCAGCGCCTCGCCCGCATCCCCGAGGACCACGAGGTTGCCCTTCTGCGCCATGAAGGCCGACATGTGCCCGACATTGCCGTGCACCACGATGTCGATGCCCTTCATCGAGATGCCGCAGCGCGAGGCGGCGTTGCCCTTGATGACCAGCAGGCCGCCGCGCCCGGTGGCGCCGGCATACTGGCTCGCATCGCCCTCCACGATCACCGTGCCCGACATCATGTTTTCGGCGACCCCCGGCCCGGCCGACCCGGTCACCCGCACGGTCGCCCGCTTGTTCATGCCGGCGAGGTAATAGCCCGCCGACCCGCGCACCGTGACCTCGATCGGCGCATCGAGCCCCACTGCGATCGCGTGCGCGCCCTTGGGGTTCAGCACCTCCCATTCGGTCTCGTTGGTGTCGGGCGGCAGGGCGTGCAGCGCCGCATTCAGCGCCCGCAGGCCGCCGTCCGCCAGGTCGAACCGCATCATGCCGCGCGCTCCCAGGAATAGACGGTGGCGGGTTCAGGCTCCCAGACCCGGGCGCCCTCGATCCCCGGCAGGTCGGCGAGCGCGCGGAACTCCGAGCCGAAGGCCACATAGGCATCCGTCTCGGCCATCACCGCGGGCTTGCAGGCGATCGGGTCGCGCAGCACGGCGAACCCGTCGCGGGTGCCGACGACGAACGTGTAGAAGCCATCGAGCCCGGTCAGCATGTCGGCCATCGCCTGTCCGAGGCTCGCGCCCTCGTCCATCCGGTGGGTCAGGAAGGCCGCCGCCACTTCGGTGTCGTTCTCGGTCTCGAAGGTCATGCCGGCGCGGATCAGCTGGCGCCGCACGGCGTTGTGGTTCGACAGCGAGCCGTTGTGCACCAGGCACTGGTCGGGCCCGGTCGAGAACGGATGCGCCCCCATCGTGGTCACCGCCGATTCGGTCGCCATCCGCGTGTGGCCGATGCCGTGGGTACCGGCCATCGCCGCCAGGCCGAACCGATCGGCCACCGACTTCGGAAGACCGACTTCCTTGTAGATCTCGATCGCCTGCCCGACACCCATGACCTTGACCGCCGGCCGCAACCGCCCGACCTCGGCGCGCGCCGCCTCGACGAGGTCGGCGTCGAGTTCGACCACGGCATGGGTATCGCGGCGGATCACCTCCACCGGCGAACCGAGCGCCGCCGTCAGGTCGGCGGCGAGGGCGCCGAAATCATGCGCGGGATCCTCCGACCGCAGGGTGATCCGCGCCGTGCCCTCGGGGCGGCGACCGTAGATGGCAATTCCGGCACTGTCGGGCCCCCGGTCGGACAGCGTGACGAGCATGGTCGCCAGCATCCGCCCGAGCTCGGGCTCGAGGGCCGGATCCTTCAGGAACAGTCCGACGATTCCGCACATGGACGGTCTCCGGCAGGGTATCGGGCGCGGCGCGCGACGCGGCCGCTCGCCGGAATGAATAAGGAAACAAATTTTCCCCTAGGTCAACACCCCAGAGCCGGCTTCAGCCCTGCGGATAGCAGATCACCGACAGGTAGCGGGCGGGCAGCCGCGTCAGTTCCTCGGGTCCGTGCGGGGCGTCGGCATCGAAGATCAAACTGTCGCCGGGCTCCAGCCGGAACAGCCGGTCGCCGTGGCGATAGGCGACCGCGCCCTCGAGCATGTAGAGCAGCTCGATGCCGTCGTGCTGGAAGGTCGGGAACACGTCGGACTGGGCGCTGAGGGTGATGAGATAGGGCTCCATCACCACGCCCGAGGCGTTCGACCCGATATGCCCGAGCAGATGATACTGATGCCCCGCCCGGGTGCCGCGGCGCACCGTCTCCACATGCTGACCGGCGCGCACGTGCTGCACCTCGCGCCGCTCCTCGTAGCCGCGGAAGAAGGCCGTGACCGGCGCCGACAGCGCGTGGCCCAGCGCCTGCAGCGTGGCCAGCGAGGGGGCGGTGAGGCCGTTCTCGATCTTCGACAGCATCCCGGCCGACAGGCCGGTGGCCGCAGCCAGCGCCGCCACCGTCAGCCCCTGCTGCCGCCGCAGCGCCCGGAGTTCGCGCCCGATCGCTGCCTCGAGGCTGCGATCGCCCGCCGGGCGCAGGCGGTGCGGATCCTGGGTGAAGGCGGGCGCGGCGCCGCGCGCGCCCTTGCGTCTGGCCATCTGCCTTACCCCCCGTATCCACCGGAGACTAATTCACTAAGGGGAAACATTTAATGCATCAAGGGAAATCTCCGGCGCAGCCTCGCTCTGGCCGGGCGGGGCCGGGCGCGCTAAGACATCGGGACTGGCAGGCGCACCGGAATGCGTTGGTGCACGGGCGAGGATGGCGATGCGGCTCGGCGAGGTCTCCTTCTGGTTTGCCGATCTCGGCGGGCTGCCGGCCCGACGCCCGGCGCTCGACGGCAACACCACCGCCGATGTCTGCATCGTCGGCGCCGGCTACACCGGGCTCTGGGCGGCGTGGTATCTCAAGCAGCATGCCCCGACGCTCGACGTGCTCGTGGTCGAGAAGGACTTCGCCGGCTTCGGCGCCTCGGGCCGCAACGGCGGCTGGCTGACCGGCGGCTTCGCCTGGCGGCACGACCGCTATCTGGCGCAGGGCGGCCGCGAGGGCGTGCGCGCGATGATCCGCGCGCTGCTCGGCACCGTGGACGAGGTCATCGCGGTGGCCGAGGCCGAGGGGATCGATGCCGACATCCGCCGCACCGACGAGCTGATCGTGGCGCAGAATCCGGCGCAGGAGGCACGGATCCGGGCGGAGCTCGCGCACCGGCAGAGCTGGGACGTGGCCGAGGACCGGGTGCGCCTGATCGGCGCGGCCGAAGCCCGGGCGCGGGTGGACGTGCCGGGCCTTCGGGGCGCGCTGGTGATGCAGAACGTGGCGCGCATCCAGCCTGCGAAGCTCGTGCGCGGGCTGGCCGCGGCGGTCGAACGCCGCGGCGTGCGGATCGTCGAGGGCACCGCCGTCACCGGCCTCGCCCCGGGGCGCGTCGTCACCGACCGCGGTACGGTGCAGGCCGGCGCGGTGCTGCGCTGCACCGAGGGCTTCACCGCCACCCTTCCCGGCGAGGCGCGCACCTGGCTGCCGCTCAACTCGGCGCAGGTGGTGACCGAGCCGCTGCCGCCCGAGATCTGGGCGCGGATCGGCTGGGAGGGCTGCGAGCTGCTCGAGGACGGCGCCCACAGCTATTTCTACGCCCAGCGCACGCGCGAGGGGCGGATCGCGCTGGGCGGCCGCGGCGTGCCCTACCGGATGGGCTCGCGCGTCGACTGCGCCGGCACCCCCGACCCCGAGACCGTCCGCCGCCTGGTCGCGCGGCTGCACGCGGTGTTCCCGGCGGCGCGGTCGGTTCCGGTCGCCCATGCCTGGTGCGGCGTTCTCGGCGTGCCGCGGGACTGGTGCGCGACCGTGGGCTACGACCCCGCGACCCGCATGGGCTTCGCGGGCGGCTACGTCGGCGTCGGCGTCTCGACCTCGAACCTCGCCGGGCGGACGCTGGCCGACCTCGCGCTCGGCCGCCAGACCGACATCGTCCGCCTGCCCTGGGTCAACCGCCCGGTCCGCAGGTGGGAGCGCGAGCCCTTGCGCTGGCTCGGCGTGCACGGGCTCTACTGGCTGCTGACCGCCGCCGACCGGCGCGAGGCCGCCTCGGCCTCGGCCCGGCCCTCGGCGCTCGCCCGCATCGGCAAGGCGATCGCCGGCCGCTAGGGCGCGCCCCCGGGGGCGGACCCCGCCCCGGCATCCGGGGGTCCGCCCCGGGCCCAGCCCGAGCCGCCCGCAAGGGGCAGCACCCGAACGCCCCGTCACGCCGGAGGCGTGGCGCGGGCACCACGCGGGGCCGTCGCGCCACCCCGCCGTCGGTCGCTGCGCCTTTCCCGAAGGGCGCGAGGGTTCCGCCCGGCACACCGCCGCGCCTAAGCGCCGGCCGCGTGGCGCCTGCCGCAGAACGGCGAACGGGCGCGCCGGCACCGGACGGCGCGCCCGCCGCAGGGCCTGTCCGGCCCCCCGCTTCCGCCCGCCGTCAGTTCGTCAGTTCAGCGCGGCGTCGGTAATCGCGTGCGTCCAGGCCCCGACCGGTTCGGCCGAGATCACCGGGTCGGACCCGCCGGCCAGCAGGGTGGCCACCGTGCGCGCGTAGTCGTCGGGATCGAGCCTTCCGTCCGACCCGGCGGTGAGCTTGGCGATCTCGGCCATCATCCGCTTCTGGTGCGCCTCGGTCTGGGCGCCGGTGTCGTCGTACTCCAGCACGATCATCGCCGCCTCGTCGGGGTTCTCCTCGGCATATTTCCAGCCCTTCATCGAAGCACGGACGAAGCGCACCATGCGGTCGGCGAAGGCCGGATCGGCCAGGTTCTGCTCAAGCACATAGAGCCCGTCCTCGAGCGTCGCCACGCCCTGATCCTCGTACTTGAAGGTGATCAGGTCGTCGGGGCTGATGCCGGCGTCGATCACCTGCCAGTACTCGTTGTAGGTCATGGTCGAAATGCAGTCGGCCTGCTTCTGCAGCAGCGGATCGACGTTGAAGCCCTGCTTGAGCACCGTCACCCCGCCCTCGGATCCGTCGGTGGGAATGCCGAGCTGGCTCATCCAGCTCAGGAACGGGTATTCGTTGCCGAAAAACCATACCCCCAGCGTCCGACCCGGGAAGTCCGCCGGAGACTCGATCCCGGTCTCCTTCAGGCAGGTCAGCATCATCCCCGACGACTTGAAGGGCTGGGCGATGTTGACAAGCGGCACCCCGCGCTCGCGCGCGGCCAGGGCCGCGGGCATCCATTCCACGATCACGTCGGCGCCCCCGCCGGCGATCACCTGCGGCGGCGCGATGTCGGGTCCGCCCGGCTTGATCGTGACGTTGAGCCCCTCTTCCTCGTAGAACCCCTTCTCGAGCGCCACATAATAGCCCGCGAACTGCGCCTGCGTCACCCACTTGAGCTGCAGCGTCACGTCATCTGCGGCCTGCGCGCCCCCCGCGATCAGGCCGAGCGCCAGCGCCCCGGTTGTCAGTCTGAGCATCGTCTTCACCTCCTTGTTGCGCCCCGTTTCCGCCCGGAGCTCGTGAAACCCGGTCAGCGGCCGCGCTGCGAGGGATGCCAGAAGGTCACCGCCCGCTCCGCAAGCGCCACCGCCCCGTAGAACGCCGACCCCGCCAGCGCCGCCACGGCAATCTCGGCCCAGACCATGTCGAGCGCAAGCCGGCCGACCTCGGTCGAGATGCGGAAGCCCATTCCGCGGATCGGCGAGCCGAAGAATTCGGCAACGATCGCCCCGATCAGCGCCAGCGTCGTCGCGATCTTGAGCCCGTTGAAGATGAAGGGCATCGCCGCCGGCAGACGCAGCTTCGCCAACGTCTGGCGGTAGGAGGCGCCGTAGGTCCGCATGAGGTCGCGCTGCATCGGCTCGGCCGCCTGCAGCCCGGCAACCGTGTTGACGAGCACGGGGAAGAACACCATCGCCACCACCACCGCCGCCTTCGACTGCCAGTCGAAGCCGAACCACATCACCATGATCGGCGCAATGCCCACGATCGGCAGCGCCGCGAGGAAGCTGCCCACCGGCAGCAGGCCGCGGGTCAGGAACGGCGAGCGATCGACGGCCAGCGCGGTCAGGATCGCGGCCGAACAGCCGATGGCATAGCCGGTCAGCGCCCCCTTGACGAAGGTCTGGACGAAGTCGCCCCAGAGGACCGGCCCGGAGACCGCGATCCGCGCGGCGATGGCCGAGGGCGGCGGAAGGATCGCGGCAGGCACCGAAAACCCCCGCACCAACCCCTCCCAGACCACGAGCAGGGTGATGCCGAACAGCGCCGGTATGGCGAGGCGCCCGACCGGATGGCGCGACAGCCGGCCGGCCGCAAGACGCGCGTTCAGCACCCACGCCGCCAGCCAGAACGCCATCGCTCCCGCGACCCAGGTCATCGCAGCAGCCCCATCGCCCGCAGCGTCCGGCGCTCGATCGCCCCCACGGTCCCGACTAGCGCCGCCGCGACGATTGCCGCGGCGAAGAGCGCCGCCCAGATCTGCACCGTCTGGCCGTAGTAGCTTCCCGTCAGCAGCCGCGCCCCGATGCCCGCGACGGCGCCGGTCGGAAGTTCCCCGACGATCGCGCCGACCAGGCTGGCCGCGATGCCGACCTTCAGCGAGGCGAACAGGAAGGGCAGCGAGGCCGGCAGACGGAGCTTCCGCAGCGTCTGGAACGCGCTTGCATTGTAGGTCCGCAGCAGGTCCAGCTGCGCCGGCTCGGGGCTGCGCAGCCCCTTCACCATGCCCACGACCACGGGGAAGAACGACAGGTAGGCCGAGATGATCGCCTTCGGGATCAGCCCCGAGACCCCGAGCGAGTTCAGGACCACGATGATCATCGGCGCGATGGCCAGGATCGGGATGGTCTGGCTCGCGATCGCCCAGGGCATCACCGACAGGTCCATCGCCCGGTTGTGGACGATGCCGACGGCAAGAAGGATTCCCGCAACCGTGCCGATCGCGAAGCCGACCAGTGTGGCCGACAGCGTGACCCAGGCATGATAGATCAGGCTGCGGTTCGACAGCGTGCCCGACTGCACGATGCCGCGGCGCGAGAAGACCTCTTCCGCGACCGTCGATTTCCACAGTTCCGCGGCCACCTGGTGCGGCGCGGGCAGCACCGGCCGTTCCTGCGCCATCGTGTCGGCAACGACCTCGGCGAAGGTGACGGAGAGCCCCGCGCGCGCAGCCTGGTCGCGGGTCCAGGCGGCGTTGAGCCAGACCGTCGCAGCATACCAGAACACCACGATCGCCGCCACGACCGTCACGACCGGCAGCACCCGCGCCATCACCGAGCGTCCCCCGGCCAGGCGATCATCGCGACCGCCACGACGCCCAGCGCCATGCCGGCGACCTGCAGCGCCGTCGGACGCTCGCCGAACCAGAGCACCGCAACGACCGAGACCAGCACCAGCTGCAACACGGCAGCGACCGAGATGGTCACCGCCAGTCCGCTTTCGCGCATCAGCCGGACCATCATCGCATTGCCCACGCAGAACAGCGCAAGCGCCCCCGCGAGCGTCGGCAGGTGTGCCGAGGTGGCGAAGGTGCGCAACACCGCGTTGGCCAGGATGAAGACCCCGACCGTGAGCGCCAGCCAGAAAAGCGACCCGCCGCTCACGGCTCAGACCACATCGACATGGCCGGCCCTCAGCCCCTCGCGCACGCGGTGGGCGATGTCGATGAAGGCGGGGGTGTCGCGGATGTCGAGGGGGCGCGCGCGCGGCAGGGGGCTGTCGATCACATCGGTGATGCGCCCGGGGCGCGGCGACATGACCACGATCCGGGTGGACAGATACACCGCCTCGGGAATCGAATGGGTGACGAAGAGGATCGTCTTGCCCGTGCGGTCCCACAGGCGCAGAAGCTCCTCGTTCAGCCGGTCGCGGACGATCTCGTCGAGCGCCCCGAAGGGTTCGTCCATCAGGAGGATGTCGGCATCGAAGGCCAGCGCCCGGGCGATGGACGCCCGTTGCTGCATCCCCCCCGAGAGCTGCCAGGGGTATTTCCGCTCGAACCCCTTCAGTTCGACGAGTTCGAGCACCCGCGCCGCGCGGTCGCGCCGCTCGCCGCGCGGATAGCCCATGATCTCGAGCGGCAGCATCACGTTGCCCTCGATCGTGCGCCAGGGAAAGAGGCCCGCCTGCTGGAACACATAGCCATAGGCCCGCGCCCGGCGGGCGGCGTCGGGGCTCATGCCGTTCACGGTGATCCTGCCCGAGGTGGGCTGCTCCAGATCGGCGACCACGCGCAGGAAGGTCGTCTTGCCGCAGCCCGAGGGGCCGATGAAGCTGACGAACTCGCCCTGCCCGACAGCGAGGTTCACGTCCTTCAGCGCCTGCACGGCGCCGTCGCCGGTCTGGAAGGTCAGGTTGAGGCCCTCGGCCTCGATGACGGATGCCAAGCTCAGACCCCCGTCGCCGGCACGCCCGTGCGCACGACGGGGCGCGGGGCGGTCAGGTCCTTCCACCGGGTCAGCGCGCGGTTGACGGCAGGCCGCGCCTCGCGGGGGACGAACTTGCCCCAGCCCTCCTGCGCCCTCGCCTCGCCGTCGTGGATGGCAACGCGGCCGCGGGTCAGGGTGAAGCGCGGCAGGCCCGTCACCTTCTGCCCCTCGAAGACGTTGTAGTCGATCTTCGAGGTCTGGGTCTTGGCGCTGATGACCTTGGACCTGGCCGGATCCCAGACCACGAGGTCGGCGTCCGAGCCCACCCGCACCGCGCCCTTCTTCGGATAGCAGTTGAGGATCCTGGCGATGTTGGTCGAGGTGACGGCCACGAATTCCTCGGGGGTCAGCCGGCCGGTGTTCACCCCGTGCGTCCAGAGCATCGGCATCCGGTCCTCCAATCCGCCGGTGCCGTTGGGAATCTTCGAGAAGTCGCCACGCCCGAGGCGCTTCTGCTCGGTGGTGAAGCTGCAATGGTCGGTGGCCACGACCGAGAGCGAGCCCGACTGCAGCCCCGCCCAGAGGCTGTCCTGGTGCTGCCTGTTGCGGAACGGGGGCGACATGACGCGGCGGGCGGCATGGTCCCAGTCGGGGTGGAAGTATTCGCTCTCGTCCAGCGTCAGGTGCTGGATCAGCGGTTCGCCCCAGACCCGCTTGCCGGCCGCGCGCGCCCTGCGGATCGCCTCGTGCGCATCCTCGCAGGAGACGTGCACCACATAGAGCGGCACGCCCGCCATGTCGGCGATCATGATCGCGCGGTTCGTCGCCTCGCCCTCCACCTGCGGGGGGCGGCTGTAGGCATGGCCCTCGGGGCCGGTGTTGCCCTCGGCGAGCAGCTTGGCAGTCAGTTCGGCGACCACATCGCCGTTCTCGGCATGGACCATGGCGAGGCCCCCCAGGTCGCCCACCCGGCGGAACGACGCGAACATCTCGTCGTCGTTGACCATCAGCGCGCCCTTGTAGGCCATGAAATGCTTGAACGACGTGATCCCGGCCTTGACGCTCTCGGCCATGCCTTCCCAGACCCGCGGCCCCCACCAGGTGACGGCCATGTGGAAGGAATAGTCGCAGTGGGCGCGGCCGGACTTGTTGTGCCACATCTTGGCGGCATCCATCAGGTCCTGCCCCTGGCCGGGCAGGACGAAGTCCACCACCATCGTCGTGCCGCCGGCCAGCGCCGCGCGCGTGCCCGAATCGAAATCGTCGGCCGAGTAGGTGCCCATGAAGGGCATCTCGAGATGCGTGTGCGGATCGATCCCGCCGGGCATCACGTAGCAGCCGGTGGCGTCGAGTTCCTTGCCCCCGGTCAGGCCGGGGCCGATCTCGGTGATGACCTCGCCCTCGATGCGGACATCGGCCTTGAAGGTCAGGTCGGCGGTGACGACGGTGCCGTTCCTGATGACGGTGCTCATGGCTCAGTCTCCTGTCGCGGCCGGTCGCGGCCCCCCCGATGCCGCCGCGCACGGGTTACGGTGCGATCCACTGCGGGGGGATCGGCCCGGATTGCGGCGCCGGCCTTCCCCGCCTTCCGGTTTCCGGTCTGGAAATATCCTCGGGGGGCGAATGGGCCCGCAGGGCCGGGAGGGGGGGCAGACAGCCCCCCCGCCTTTCGCAACCGCGGCAGGTTCCGGCATCCTCACGTCACGACCTCCGCCGCCTCGAGCACGGCATGGAGCAGCACATCGACCCCCTTCGCCGCCTGTTCGGGCGTGATCTCCTCGGCCTCGTTATGGCTGAGCCCGTCCTTGCAGGGGACCATGATCATCACCGTGGGCGCCACCCGGGCGATCCAGCAGGCATCGTGCCCCGCCCCGCTCACGAGGTCGCGGTGGGCATATCCCAGGCGATCGGCCGCCCGCCGCAGCATCTCGGCAAGGCTTGGATCGAAGGTCACCGGGTCGAAATGCCCCACAGGCTCGATCTCGCAGGACAGCCCGAGCTCGGCCGCCACCGCCCGCGCCGCGCGCTCGACCTCGCCGCGCATGGCATCGAGCTTCGCCTGTTCGGGGCTGCGGATGTCCACGGTGAACACCGCCCGGCCGGGAATCACGTTGCGCGAGTTCGGCCAGACGTTCATCTGCCCGACCGCACCCACGGCATGGGGCTGGTGGCTCATCGCGATCTGATGCACGCGCTCGACGATCCGCGCCATCCCCAGCCCGGCATTGACGCGCATGTGCATCGGCGTCGAGCCCGTATGCGCCTCGCGCCCGGTCAGCCGGATCTCGAGCCACCACAGCCCCTGTCCGTGCGTCACCACGCCGATGTCCTTGCCCTCGGCCTCGAGGATCGGCCCCTGTTCGATGTGCAGCTCGAACATCGCGTGCATCCGCCGCGCGCCCACCGGCTCGTCGCCCTGCCAGCCGATGCGGGCCAGCTCGTCGCCGAAGCGCCGGCCCTCGGCGTCGGCGCGGCTGAGGGCGAAGTCCTCGGTATGGATCCCGGCGAAGACCCCCGAGGCGAGCATCGGCGGGGCGAAGCGCGTGCCCTCCTCGTTCGTCCAGTTGGTCACCACGATTGGGCGGCGGGTGCGGATGCCGCGGTCGCGGATCGTGCGCACCACCTCGAGCCCGCCGAGCACGCCCAGAACCCCGTCGTACTTGCCCCCCGTCGGCTGGGTGTCGAGGTGGCTGCCCACATAGACCGGCAGCAGGTCGGGCTCGGTGCCGGGAAACTCGGCGAACATCGTGCCGAGGCGGTCAAGCTTTACCGTGCCGCCCGCCTCCTCGCACCAGCGGCGGAACAGGTGGCGCCCCTCGCTGTCGGCATCGGTCAGCGTCTGGCGGTTGTTGCCGCCGGCGACGCCGGGCCCGATCCGCGCCATCTCCATCAGGCTGTCCCAGAGCCGGGTGCCGTCGACCCTGAGATTCGCGGCCGGTGCAGTCATCTTCACAGCTCCTTCAGTTCGACCTCGACGCAGGCCACCGGCGCCGCGCCGGCATTGATCACGTCCTGCGCGACGCCGGCCTTGCGGCTGTATGCGCTGCCCGCGGGCACCGTCACCCCGCGGACCCCGCCGCCCGGTTCCGCGATCCGCATGCGGCACTCGGCCCGCGCCATGACGACGTCGTCGCAGCCGTGGACGTGCCAGCCGGTCCCGGCGCCGGGCGCGAAGTCGAACCGCGACGCGCGCACCCGTGCGTCCTCCACCAGCAGCGTTGCCACGGCCGCCGGGCGGCTCACGCCAGGCCCCTCAGCACGTCGGCCAGCGTGCCCACCAGCTGGTCGATCTGCGCCTTCTCGATGATCAGGGGCGGGCTCATCGCGATGATGTCGCCGGTCGTGCGGATCAGGATGCCCCGGTCGTAGGCCGACAGGAAGGCGGCGAAGGCGCGCTTCGTCGGCTCGCCCGCCACCGGATCGAGCTCCACCGCCCCGATCAGCCCGAGGTTGCGGATGTCGATGACATGCGGCAGGCCCTTCAGCGAATGCAGCGCCGCCTCCCAGTAGGGGGCGATCTCGGCCGCGCGCTTGAAGAGCCCCTCCTCGCGGTAGGTCTCGAGCGTTGCGATCCCGGCCGCCGAGGCGATCGGCGACCCCGAATAGGTGTAGCCGTGGAACAGCTCGATCAGATGCTCGGGGCCCTGCATGAAGGCGTCGTGGATCGCCGCCGTGGTCAGCACCCCGCCCATCGGGATGACGCCGTTGGTCAGGCCCTTGGCACAGGTGATCATGTCGGGCAACACCCCGAAATACTGGCTGGCGAAGGGGGCGCCCAGGCGGCCGAAGCCGGTGATCACCTCGTCGAAGATGAGAAGGATGCCGTGTTTGGCGGTGATCGCCCGGAGGCGCTCGAGATAGCCCTTCGGCGGCAGGATCACGCCGGTCGAGCCCGCGACGGGCTCGACGATGACCGCGGCGATGGTCTCGGCCCCGTGCAGCGCGACGATCCGCTCGAGCTCGTCGGCAAGCTCGGCGCCGTGCTCGGGCTGGCCGCGGGTGTAGGCGTTCCGCGCCGGCAGATGCGTGTGCGGCAGATGGTCGACGCCGGCGAGCAGAGTGCCGAACATGCGACGGTTGTTGACGATCCCGCCGACCGAGATGCCCCCGAAGCCGACGCCGTGATAGCCGCGCTCGCGCCCGATCAGCCGGGTGCGGCTGCCCTCGCCGCGCGCCCGGTGGTAGGCCAGCGCGATCTTCAGGGCGGTGTCCACCGCCTCGGACCCCGAATTGCAGAAGAAGACATGCGCCATCCCCTCGGGGGCGATGTCGAGCAGCCGGTTGGCGAGCTCGAAGACCTTGGGATGGCCCATCTGGAAGGCCGGGGCGTAATCGAGCTCGGCCGCCTGCGCCTGGATCGCCGCGGTGATCCGCGGCCGGCAATGGCCGGCGTTGCAGCACCACAGGCCGGCCGTGCCGTCCAGAACCCGGCGGCCGTCCGCCGTGGTGTAATGCATGTCCCTCGCCGCCACCAGCATCCGCGGCGCCTTCTTGAACTGGCGGTTCGCGGTGAAGGGCATCCAGAAGGCGTTCAGATCGTTCGGGGCCACGTTGCGGTCGAGCGCCATTCCTTCCCCCTGGCGGATGTCCCCGAGACACGGTTTCGGGGCGCAGGCGTTGCAAAACGTTGACCGATTGGTCAACATCGACGCTAGGAGACGGCCGCGCGCCCGTCAAGCGGCGGTCTGAAGGGGGGCGGAAGGGCATGGCCACGATGCGGCGCGCGCGGACGCGCATCCAGCAGGAGAACCGCCAGGCGATTCTCGCCGCCGCGCTCGAGGTGTTCGCGGCGCAGGGCTTCCGCGGCGCCACGCTCGACCAGATCGCCGAGGCGGCGGGGCTGTCGAAGCCGAACCTGCTCTACTACTTCCCGTCGAAGGAGGCGATCCATGCCGACCTTCTGGAGGGGCTGCTCGACATCTGGCTCGCGCCGTTGCGCGCGCTCGACCCGGCCGGAGACCCGCGCACCGAGGTTTTGCGCTACGTCCGCCGCAAGCTCGAGATGAGCCGCGAGATGCCGCGCGAGAGCCGCCTGTTCGCCTACGAGATCCTGCAGGGCGCTCCGCGGCTCGGGCCGCTTCTGTCCGGCACGCTGCGCACGCTCGTGGCCGAGAAGGCGGCGGTGCTGGCGCGCTGGATGGACGAGGGCCGGATCGCCCGCGTCCATCCGGTGCATCTGATCTTCTCGATCTGGGCGCTGACCCAGCACTATGCCGACTTCGAGGTGCAGGTGCGCGCGGTGCTCGGCCCCGAGGGCGCCGATCCCTGGCCCGAGGCCGAGGCCTTCCTCGAATCGCTTTACGGCCGGCTGCTGGCGCCAGGGGCAAGGGATGCGTTAACCTCCCGCTAATCCGGACATGACAGGCTGCAGGGCGGTGGGGGCTCCGAGTCGGGGCCGAAGATGGTGAACCTGCATCCTGCATTGCCGGCCGCGCCCTGGGCGATGCCCGCGCGGGCGCAGGCGCCGGTCGAGACCGCCGAGGCGGTCCGCCCGGTCGAGGCATCCCTCCGCATCCGCGGCGAGGCCCTCGCCGAACCCGGCGGCTGGGCCAGGGTCGAGGCCGCGTACCAAGAGCGACCGGATCCCGAGGCGCCGGTAGGGCCGCCGCCGGCGTTCCGGGCGAACGTGCTCGAGGCCGAACGCGCGCGCCTGTCCGACCCCCGCGCTCCGGCGTCCGAGCGCCCGCGCGAAGCGGCCCGAACCGGCGCGCCCGACCGACCCGAGGCCGACACCGCGACCGTTCGGGGCGACCCGGCCGACCCTGCGGTGCTGCCCGCCTACCGCGAAGCGCGCTTCGGCGGCGGTCCGGCACGCATCGACCTGATCCGCTAGCCCCGGTCCGCCCGCGGCGCCGGACGGCGCGGCCCGTCGCCGGCGCGCATCTGGCCGAGGTTGACTTCCCGCGCGACGGTCGAGGGCGACAGCGACAGGGCGAAGTCGAAGGCGGCCAGCAGGTCCTGCATGGGGATCGGCGCCTGGTCGGGCAGACGGCCCGCCAGGACGTCGTCCAGAACCTCGTCGGTGGCCACCGTGCCGGGGTTGATCACCGTCACCCCTATTCCCATCGCCCGCAGCGACAGGTCCAGCGCCTGCGCCGCCCCCCTCAGCCCGTACTTCGAGGCCGAATTCGCCACTTCCGACGACGCCGACTGTTCGAGGCCCGACAGGGCGCCCACGAACACCACGCGCCCCGTCGCCGCCGAACGCAGGTGCGGGATCAGCGCCTGCGTCAGCAGGATCGGCGCCGTCAGGTTCACCGCGATCACGCTCGTGGTCTCGGCCGCGGGGCTTGCCTCGAAGGAATAGGCCGGGGTGAAGGCCCCTTCCTCCCAGATACCCCCGGTGACCAGCAGGGCATCGACCGGCCCGGGCCCGATCGCGTGAACGGCCGAGGCAAGCGACAGCCGGTCCTCGAGGTCCACCTCGATCCAGCGGCCGACCGGCGCGGGCGTGCGCGACAGCGCGATCACCTCGACGCCGCGGGCGGCGTAATGGGCCGCAACCGCCGCACCGATCCCGTGCGAGGCTCCGGCGACGACGAACCGCTTCACTCGGCCGCCTTCGCCGCCATCGGGTTGTTCGGATGCGTCGTCCAGTCGCCGTGCCCGGCCGGCACGACGCGACCGGTGCGCGGATCCACCGTGCCGGGCGGCAGCCGCTCCATGCTGATGCAGTCCTCCACCGGGCAGACATCGACGCAGAGGTTGCAGGCCACGCATTCGGCGTCGTTGACCTCGAACACCCGGCCGGGCTTCATCCAGATCGCCTGGTGGCTGGTGTCCTCGCAGGCGGCATAGCAGCGGCCGCACTTGATGCAGAGGTCCTGGTCGATCCGC
>CALDYW010000130.1 GCA_937944395.1 uncultured Paracoccaceae bacterium
CCAGCTGCACCTCGGCGGTGCGCGCCAGCTTCGCGGCCACGATGTTCTTGGCGATGTAGCGGGCGTAATAGGCGGCCGAGCGATCGACCTTGGTCGGGTCCTTGCCCGAGAAGGCGCCGCCGCCATGGGGGCAGGCGCCGCCATAGGTATCGACGATGATCTTGCGCCCCGTCAGCCCGCAATCGCCGTCGGGGCCCCCGATCACGAACTTGCCCGTCGGGTTCACGTAGAACTCCTCCTCCGGGCACATCCAGCCCTTCGGCAACGAGGACTCCACGATCGGCCAGAGCATGCGCTTGATCTGCGACTGCTCCATGCCCTCGACATGCTGGGTGGAGACGACGATCGAGGTCGCCTTCACCGGCTTGCCGTCGACATACTTCAGCGTCACCTGGCTTTTGGAGTCGGGCAGCAGCCCCTCGACCAGCGGGTCCTTGTTGTGCCGCATCTCGGCCATGCGGCGCAGGATCAGATGCGCGTAGTGGATCGGCGCCGGCATCAGATGCTCGGTCTCGGTGCAGGCATAGCCGAACATGATGCCCTGGTCGCCCGCGCCCTCGTCCTTGTTGCCGATCGCGTCCACGCCCTGGGCGATGTCGGCCGACTGGGCGTGCAGGTGGCAGGACACGTCCGCGTCCTTCCACGAGAACCCGGCCTGGTCGTAGCCGATGTCGCGCACGGCGAGACGGGCCAGATGGATGAGGTGCTCGTGGGTGAGCTGTTCCGGCCCGCGCACCTCGCCGGCGAGCACGATCCGGTTGGTGGTGACCAGCGTCTCGCAGGCCACCCGCGCGTCGGGGTCGGCGGCGAGGAAGGCATCGACGATGGTGTCGCTGATCCGGTCGGCGACCTTGTCCGGGTGGCCTTCGGAGACGGATTCGGAGGTGAAGAGATATTCGCCCTTCGCGCGCATGGCGTTAGTCGTCCTCTTGTCGCGTGGAGTCTGTTGTCGGGGGGCTTTCGGCGGCGCGCGGTGTCGCAGGGAAAGGCGGCAGGGTCAAGGCGCAGGGGTGCGCGGCAGGCGATCAGCGCAGGCCGAGCACGTCCTCCATGCCATAGAGGCCGGGCGGCTTGCCCGCGAGCCAGAGGGCCGCGCGCACCGCGCCTTCGGCATAGACGCGCCGGTCGAAGCTGCGATGGCCGATCGTCAGGTGTTCGGTCGCGGCGGCGAAGATCGCAGTGTGCTCGCCGACCACCTGGCCGCCGCGCAGGGCGGCGAAGCCGATCGCGCCGTCGCGCCGCTTGCCGGTGTGGCCATGCCGACCCGATTCCATGTGGTCCTCAAGCGTGATGCCGCGCCCCGCAGCCGCCGCCCGGCCCATCGCGATCGCGGTGCCCGAGGGCGCATCGATCTTCTGGCGGTGGTGCATCTCGACGATCTCGATGTCGTACGCCGGCCCGAGCGTCTCGGCCGCCCGGCGCACCAGGGCGAGCAGCAGCGCGACACCCGACGAGAAGTTGGCGGCATAGACGATCGGCACCGTGCGGGCGGTCTCGGCGATCGCGCGCTCCTGCTCGAGGCTCAGCCCCGAGGTGCCGATCACCAGTGCGGTGCCATGACGGGCGGCGAGGTCGAGATGGGTTGCGAGCGCGGCAGCATTCGTGAAGTCGATCACCACCTCGGCCGCCTGGAACATCGCCTCGGGCTGGTCGGTGGCGGTGATGCCCCGTTCGCCGAGCCCGGCGAGCATGCCGAGATCCGCGCCGACCCGGCCGCCCGGCCGCACCGTGCCGCCGGCGAGCACGGCGTCCTCGCGCGCGGCGACGACCTGGATCAGCAGCCGCCCCATGCGTCCGCCCACGCCGGCAATGCCGATCCGCATCCATGCCTCCCGTACCCTCTCGCCGGCGGCACCGTGCGAGCGGGGCGGCGCGAGGTCAATCCGGTCGATCCGCGCGGCGCATCGTGGCGGAGGCGTCGGTTCGGCACACGGCCGCGCGAGCGACGCTCGGCCCGACTGGTTTTCGCCATGCACCGGCGGGACGGACTTGCCGCGCCTGCCACGAGACCCGCCCGCCGCCGTCACCGCCTCCGGCCCCGCCTCCCGGCTTCGCGGCCGGTCGGTCGTCGGTGGCCTGCTCGCCGCGCTGATCGGCTGCGCGGCGATCTGGTCCGTCTAAGGCGCGCACATCCGCCACGCGGGCATACCGGCTGCATGCTCTCCGGCCGGATCGGGCCGGGTCCCACCCAGGACCGGCCCGGCCACACCCTCTTCAAGCGTGCCGCATGGAGCTGGCTGCCCGGCCCGAACCCGGGTTGGGGCATGGAACTCAGCTCCTCGATCCTCCGTGCGGACGCGATCCCGCTGCTCGCAGCGCAGATCGCCGATCTCCAGCCCGGCTTCGCGCGCCTAGCCTCCTTCTTCACGCCCGAGCCGGCGGCCGTGCCGTTGCAGCTCGGCGATCCCTTCTGGGCCGAGGCGGCGCGCCGCCACAGCCGGATCCGCGCGGTGCCGAACCGCAACCGGGCGGCCTGGTGGGAGGAGGTCGCGGTCCATGCCGCGACCAAGGGGCTCGAGACCGATGCGGCCGGTCTCGCCCGCCTCGATCCGGGGCGCATCGCCGCGCCGAGTTCCGCCATGGCGGAGCGCCTCGTCTCGGGTAATTACGAACCCTGCACGCTGTACGTGCTCGGGGATGCGGACGCGCTCGCGCACGCGAGCCGCGATCCCGGGCGCGATCCGCTGGAGGTGATCGATCTCGTCATGGTGCTGGTACCGGGGTGGTCGGGTCCCGACGGTGTCGGCCCGGGCGACTGCGCGGGCTGACCCTCAGGCCCGCCCGCTCCGCTCGGCCAGCGACGCGACCAGACCGAGCCATGCGCCGAGGCCCCGGCGCGCCGAGCCGATCCTCTCGGCGCTCAGGCGTTCCCGGCCCCAGCCGTTCGCCTTCCAGGGCTTGCAGAGCTTGCAGCAGGCCCGGCGGTTGCGCGCGCCCGCGCTTGTGCTGCGCCATGGACGCCGTCCCCCCCGATGACCGATGCGGGTGATGGAGAGCGTGCTGGCGCGGCAAGACCGTGGCGGGGATACTGGTCTGCGCACGCTGCGGGCGTGGCGGAACAGGCAGACGCAGCGGACTTAAAATCCGCGTCCCTCGGGAATTGTGGGTTCGACTCCCACCGCCCGCACCGCCCGGCGCCGTCAGAGCGGCTCGCCGGCGCCGGTGCCCTCGAACGGCGTCGGGATGCACCATCCCTCGCCGCGCTCGGTGCGCACATATTCCGGCCAGCGCAGATCGACCGGCGGAACGACATCGCGCGGCTGAACTCCAGCGCCTCCTCGCCGTTGCGCGGGTCGTGTCCCATCGCGTGGTGTAGGAGGACCAGAGCCCAGGGCGCTCCGCTCAACCGAGGGCTTCGCCACGCGCCCCGTCCTATGCCGCCCGTACACCACCACCGGGACGCGACTTATGCCAAGTCCTGCTGATCGGAACCGATGGGCCCATTCGCGGATGCCGATGGACATGATGCGCCAGGGCTGCTCGAGCAGCCTGTTCCA
>CALDYW010000131.1 GCA_937944395.1 uncultured Paracoccaceae bacterium
GTCTGTCCACGGAAAGGGGAGATCCGTCTGTCACCAGATTTGTGCAACAGAGCCATCCGGGTCGCATCACCGACTTGGCCACCGGTATCGCAGTGTTCAGCTCACGGTGACGTTTTAACGGACGAAATCAATATCTTGAAAAGAATTGACCGAAACTGCGCAGTCGAGAGGTGCGGAGAATATCGGTCCTGAGAGACCGCTTCCGGGCCTCCCGGCAGCAGGGCCAGTGCTCAGCCCCACCAGCATAACCCCCGAAAACAAGGGAAAATCCGGCCGCAGCCGGATCGGGAGACCGCTTTCTCAACGGCAAGTGGCGGATGGGGTGGGATTCGAACCCACGGATGCCTGCGCATCGGCGGTTTTCAAGACCGCTGCAATCGACCGCTCTGCCACCCATCCGGCCGGTGCCCGGCCCGGCCCCCGCGCTGGGCGGAAGGGCGAAGCTCACGGCCGGGGATAGTGGCCGCGGCGCGATTCGGCCAGCGCGTCGTGCCCCGCGCGGACCAGGACCTCCGGACTTTCCTTGCCGCAAGGTTGCGGGTAGGATGGCGAAGTGCGGGCCATCGACCCGCACGGGCGAGCAAGGCGCAGGGCAAAGGCGCCGGACGCGGCAACGGACCGCAGGGCAGGATCGGGGGCAGATGCGATGGCGTATCGTGGGCTCGGGCGCGCCTCCCTGGCACTCGGGATGGTGCTGGCACTCGCCGCCTGCGAGGAGGGCGGCCTGAACGGCGCGGGCGCAAGCGGCGATGCGGCCTTGCGCCCCTCGAGCCGGATCGTCGAACGCGACGTCGAGGCGCCGCAGGTGTTCCAGACCAACGAGCCGGGCCTCTGGGACGGCCGCCCCTCGCTCGGCGGGGTCTGGGTGGCCTATCCCGGCGTGCGGAACCCCGAACGGGTGATCATCGTCAATGAATCGAACGGACGGTCGGTGATCGGTGCGCTGTTCCGCCGCGAACGCGAGATTCCCGGGCCGCGGCTGCAGGTTTCCTCGGACGCGGCCGAGGCGCTCGGGCTGCTTGCCGGCCAGCCGACCCCCCTCAGGGTCACCGCGCTCCGCCGCGAGGAATCGACCGAGGCGGTTCCCGCCGAAGAGGAGCCGCCGCCCGCCGCAGGGCCTGCCGCCGCGGCGGCGGCCGTTCCTGCGGCCGAGGCGATCGCTGCGGCACCGATCGACGCCGGCGCCGCGCCGGACGCGGCGGCGGATACGGCAGCGGCCGCGCCCGAGGGCAAGCGCCGGGGTCTGTTCGCCGGAATGGCGGAGCGCCGCGCCGCCCGCGAAGCCGCGCGTGCCGCCGCCGCCGAGGCGGAAGACGCCCGCGCAGCCGAGCCGGCCGCGGCCGCGGCCGCGCCGGCCGCTGCCCCGGCGGCTGCGCCTGCCCCCGCGCCCGCAGCCCCGGCGGCCAGCATCAGCCAGCCCTGGATCCAGATCGGGATCTTCAGCGTCGAGGCCAATGCCGAGCGCGCCGCGGCGCAGATGCGCGCGGCCGGGCTCCGCGTGACGATCCGCCGGCAGGAGAGCCAGGGCAAGGTGTTCTGGCGGGTTCTGGTCGGCCCGGCGGCAACCCTGGCGGAACGCGATGCCGCTCTCGCGAAGGTGAAGGGGCTCGGCTATCGCGACGCCTACGCCGTGCGTAACTGACCCGGCCACCGGGACGGGAGGATGCCATGGGCAGCATGATCCGGAAGTCTGCAATGATCGCGGTCGCGGTTCTCGCAGCCGCGCTCTGGGCCGCGCATCCGGCCCGTGCGGCCTTCGAGACCCGCGCGACCGCCGCCTGGATCTACGACCTGACCACCGGCACCGTGCTTCTGGCCAAGAACGCCGACGTGCCCCTGCCGCCGGCCTCGATGTCGAAGATCATGACGCTCTACATGCTGTTCGAGGCGATCCGCGACGGCCGCGTCACGCTCGAGACGCGCTTCACCGTCTCGTCCAACGCGAGCGCGATGCAGGGCTCGACGATGTATCTCGACCCGCGCGACCGGCCGACGGTCGAGGAGCTCATCAAGGGCATCATCGTCCAGTCCGGCAACGATGCCTGCGTGGTGGTGGCGGAGAACCTGGCCGGGACCGAGGAGGCCTTCTCGCGGCTGATGACCGAGCGCGGCCGGGCCCTGGGCCTGAGGCACTCGACCTTCGCCAACTCGACCGGCTGGCCGCATCCCGAACACCGGATGAGCCTGCACGACCTCGGCATCGTCGCCGAACGGATCATCGTCGATTTCCCCGAGTTCTACCCCTATTTCGCGATGACCGAGTTCCCCTTCGACGGCCGCGCGCCCTCGAACCACCGCAACCGCAACCCCCTGCTCGGGCGGGTCGAGGGGGCGGACGGGCTGAAGACCGGGCACACCTCGGAGGCGGGCTACGGCCTGGTCGGCTCGGCGGTGCAGGGCGACCGCCGGATCATCTTCGTGATCACGGGCCTTGCCAACGAGGCCGAACGCGCCGAGGAGAGCGAGCGCATCGTCAACTGGGCCTTCCGGCAGTTCGTGGCGCGCAAGGTGGCGGCGGCCGGAACGCGGATGGGCGAGGCCGAGGTGTTCCTCGGGGCCGAGCGGCGGGTCGGGCTGGTGCCGATGCAGGATCTGACGCTTCTGGTTCCGGCGGTCGGCGCCGAGGAGGTTGCGGCCGAAATCGTCTATGCCGGGCCGGTGCCGGCGCCCGTCGCGGCAGGCCAGCCGATCGGCGCGCTCGAGATCCGCATCCCCGGTATGGAAACCCGCCGCGTGCCGCTGGTGGCGGAATCCGCGGTGGCGCGCGGCGGCGTCCTGCGCCGGATGATCACCGCGGCCGCGGCGCTGTGGGGCCGGGCGCTGGGGATGGCGGCCGGCACGGGGTGAGGGTCTGCTTGCACGCAGGGCGGAACACCGATCGCGGTTCCAAGGCGCGGCGTCCGGCGGCCCGCGCGGATCGGCGCAGGCGCGGGCCGCAACCGCCCTTTCCCCGGGCCGGCGCGTCCCTGCCCGCCCGGCGTGGCCGGCACCCCGGCACAACCGCGATTGCAGACGGGTTCTGAGCGGTGGCCGGCGGCCTGTTCCTGAGCTTCGAGGGCATCGACGGCGCCGGCAAGTCCACCCAGGCGCGGCGCCTTGCCGCGACGCTCGAGGCCGAAGGACGCAACGTGCTGCTGACGCGCGAGCCCGGCGGCTCGCCGGGGGCCGAGGCGATCCGGCGGCTCTTGGTCGAGGGCGAGCCGGGGCGCTGGTCGGGCGAGACCGAGACGCTGCTGTTCACCGCTGCCCGGCGCGACCACCTCGAGCGCACGATCGGCCCCGCGCTCGCGGCCGGCCGGATCGTGATCTGCGACCGTTTCGCCGATTCCACCCGCGTCTATCAGGGTGCCGCGCGGGGCGACCTGCGCGGGCTGGTGGACCGGCTGCACGCCGAGGTGATCGGGGTCGAACCCGATCTGACGCTCATCATCGACATGGACCCTCGGCTCGCGCTCGGCCGCGGGCTCGCGCGGGCTTCGGGCGAGGACCGGTTCGAGCACATGGGGGCCGGCTTCCAGTCGCGCCTGCGCGACGGTTTCCGCGCCCTTGCCGGCGAGTTCCCCAACCGCTGCCGCCTGATCGACGGTGCGAGGCCCGAGCCCGAGGTCGCCGCCGAGGTGCTGGCGCTGGTGCGCCCGCGGCTGGCGTGACCGAGGCCGCGGAAATCCCCGAAGCCGACCGGGTGGAAGGTGCGCCCCACCCGCGCGAGACCTCTGCCCTGTTCGGTCACGACGCGGCCGAAGCGGCGGTACTGGCGGCCCGTGCCGGCGGGCGGATGCCCCACGCCTGGCTGATCGCCGGCCCGCGCGGGATCGGCAAGGCAACCCTCGCCTGGCGGATCGCGCGGTTTCTGCTGACCGCCCCCGAAGCCGGTGGGGACGCGGGGCTGTTCGGAACTGCGCCCCAGCCCCGGACGCTCGACACCGATCCCGCCCATCCGGTCGGGCGGCGGATCGCGGCGATGTCCGAGCCGCGCCTGCACCTCGTCCGCCGCGGCTGGGACGACGAGCGCAAGGCCTTCCGCACCCAGATCGGAATCGACGAGGTGCGCGCCCTGCGCAGCTTCTTCCAGCTCAGCGCCGCCGACGGCGGCACCCGCGTGGCGATCCTCGATGCCGCCGACGAGATGACGGCCGCCGCCGCGAACGGGCTGCTGAAGCTACTCGAGGAGCCGCCGCCGCAGGCGGTGCTGCTCATCGTCTGCCACCGGCCGGCGGCGCTGCTGCCGACGATCCGCTCGCGCTGCCGCATGCTGCGGCTCCGGCCCCTTGGCGCGAAAGACCTGGCCGCCGCGCTCGCCGCCACCGGAACCGACGCCGCGGCCACGGCGACGCTTGCCGAGCTCGCGGCGGGATCGGTCGGCGAGGCGGTGCGGCTTCAGGCCGAGGACGGACCCGCGCTCTACGCCGCCCTGGTCGGGCTCTGGCGAGAGCGGCTCGACCGGCCGGCGGCGATCCGGCTGGCCGAAGGCAGCGCCGGCAGGGGGCGCGAGGGCCGGCTCGATACGCTGGTGCGGCTGATCGAGGTCTTCCTCGCACGGCTTGCCCTGACCGGCGCCGGCGCCGCGCCGGCCGAGGCGGTTCCGGGCGAGGCTGCCGTTGCGGCGCGCCTGGCCCCCGACCTCCGGGCGGGGCAGGTCTGGGCCGAGCTTGCCGCAGGGCTGGCCGCGCGGTCGCGACGGGCGCGGGCGGTGAACCTTGACCCGCCGGCGCTGATCCTCGATATGCTCGTGGCCATCGACCGGACGGCGGCGGAGATCTCCGCCCGGTGAGGCACGCGGAGTCCCCGGAATGACCGAGCCCAACCCGACCGCCGCGGGCGCCGAGGCGCCTCCGGGAAACGTGCCCGAGATCGTGGACAGCCACTGCCACCTCGACTTTCCCGAACTCGCCGCAGACCTGCCCGCGGTGATCGCCCGCGCCCGGGCCGCAGGCGTCACCCGGATGGTGACGATCTGCACGCGGCTGGCCGACGAACCCGCGGTCCGCGCCCTCGCCGAGGGCCACGAGGGCGTGTTCTACGCCGCCGGCGTCCATCCGATGCACGCCCACGAGGATCCTCCGGCCACGGTCGCGGCGCTGGTCGCGCTCGCCCGCCACCCCCGTTTCGTCGGCATCGGCGAGACCGGGCTCGACTTCCACTACACCGCCGGCACCGCCGCCGCGCAGGAGGCGAGCCTGCGCGTCCACATCGAGGCGGCGCGGCAGACCGGCCTGCCGCTGATCGTGCACGCCCGCGACGCCGACGCGGCCATGGCCGGCATCCTCGCCGAGGAACACCGTGCCGGCGCCTTTTCGGCCGTGATGCATTGCTTCACCTCGGGCCCGGCCCTGGCCGAGGCGGCGCTGGATCTCGGCTTCTATCTGTCGATGTCGGGAATCGCTGCCTTTCCGAAATCGGCCGACCTGCGCGCGATCTTCGCCGCCGCCCCGCCCGAGCGCATCCTGGTCGAGACCGATGCGCCCTATCTCGCCCCGCCGCCGCACCGCGGGCAACGCAACGAACCGGCCTTCACCGTGCATACGGCGCGCGCCGGGGCCGCGCTGTTCGGCATGGACTACGCCGATTTCGCGCGGCTCACCTCGGCCAACTTCGACCGGCTGTTCTCCCGTGCCGCCGCTGCCGCCGGGCGCGAGGCCGCCGCCTGATGGCGCGGCTTGTCTTCACCATCCTCGGCTGCGGATCCTCGGGCGGGGTGCCGAGGCTCGGCAACGACTGGGGCGCCTGCGACCCGACCGATCCGCGCAACCTGCGGCGGCGCTGCTCGCTTCTGGTCGAAAGGCACGACGGCGATGGCGCGACGCGGGTGCTGATCGACACCTCGCCCGACATGCGCGCGCAGCTTCTCGACGCCGGGGTGGGGGTGCTCGATGCCGTGGCCTGGACCCACGCCCATGCCGACCATGTGCACGGCCTCGACGACCTGCGGCAGATCGTGTTCAACCGCCGGCGCCGGCTGCCGGTCTGGGCCGACGGACCGACGCAGGAGGCGCTGTTGGCCCGCTTCGGCTATGCCTTCGTCCAGCCCGCGGACAGCCCCTACCCGCCGATCCTCGAGATGCACACGATCCGCGGCCCCTTCGCCGTGCCCGGGCCCGGCGGCGAGATCGCGCTGACGCCCTTTGCCGTGCGCCATGGCTCGATCGATTCGCTCGGCTTCCGCATCGGCCCGGTGGCCTACCTGCCCGACGTGGCCGAGATCCCCGACGAGGTCTGGCCCCTGCTCGAGGGGCTCGACTGCTGGGTGCTCGACGCCCTGCGCCGCACCCCCCACCCCACCCATGCGCACCTCGCCCGGTCGCTGGAGTGGATCGAGCGGGCACGCCCCGCGCGGGCGATCCTGACCAACATGCACGTCGATCTCGACTATGCCACCGTCGATGCCGAGACGCCGCCGCACGTCAACCCCGCGCACGACGGTCTGAGGCTGGTCTACGAGCTGTGAGGTGACCGCGCTTCTCGAGGTCATCCTTCCCGTCTTCCTGGTGATCGGCGCGGGGGCGCTCTGCCGCTGGAGGGGCTGGATCGGAGAGTCCGGGATCGACGGCCTGATGGCCTTCACCCAGGGCTTCGCCATCCCCTGCCTGCTGTTTCGCGCGATGGTCGATCTCGACCTCGCGGCCACCTTCCACCCCGCGCTGTTCCTCAGCTTCTACGGCGGGGCGACCGCGGGGTTCCTGGCCGGGCTGTTCGGCGCGCGCGTCCTGTTCGGCCGGCCGTGGGAGGACAGCGTGGCGGTGGGCTTCTGCGGTCTGTTCTCGAACTCGCTGCTGCTCGGCCTGCCGATCACCGAACGCGCCTACGGGCCCGGGGCGCTCGATGCGAACTTCGCCATAATCGCGCTGCACGCGCCCTTCTGCTACGTCCTCGGCATCGGCGCGATGGAAGTGGTGCGCGCCCGCGGGCGCGGGGTCGCCGCGGCGGCGCGGGCGATCGGCGCCGCTCTCGGGCGCAACGCCCTGGTGATCGGCATCCTGCTCGGGCTGGCCGCGAACCTGACCGGGTTGCCGCTGCCGGGGGCGTTTGCCGAGGCGGTCGATCTGGTCGTGCACGCCGCCCTGCCGGCCGCCCTGTTCGGGCTGGGCGGCGTGCTCTACCGCTACCGCCCCGAGGGCGACCTGCGCCTGATCCTCTTCGTGGTCGCGGTCTCGCTGCTCCTGCACCCGGCGCTGGTCTGGCTGATCGGCCGCGCCGCCGGCCTGACGCTCGAGCAGTTCCGCTCGGCGGTGCTGACCGCGGCGATGGCGCCGGGCGTCAATGCCTATGTCTTCGCCAACCTCTACGGCGTCGCCCGGCGCGTCGCCGCCTCGGCGGTGCTGATCGGCACGCTGGGCGCGATCCTGACCGTCTGGGGCTGGCTTGCGCTTCTGCCCTGACCCTCACCGGGTCGGTTCCCGGCCGCAATGGCCGGAAGCAGCCCACGGGCCGGGCTCGGGAACCGCCCCGCCCCGTTCCATTCCCCCCGTTCCATTCCCCCCGTTCCACTCCCGGGGCGCCGGCGACGTCGCCCGGAGACCGGCGGGTCCGCCCCGGCATCACGACGGGCTCAGGCCGCGCAGCCGCTCGGATCGCCGGCGCAGGAGTTCGATCGCCGTCAGCAGCCCGACCGAGACCATCACAAGGATCGTCGCCACCGCCAGGATCGCCGGGCTCAGCTGCTCGCGGATGCCGTTCCACATCTGCCGCGGGATGGTCTGCTGGTCGAAGGCAGCGATGAACAGCACCACCACCACCTCGTCGAACGAGGTGACGAAGGCGAAGAGCGCCCCCGAGATCACACCGGGCAGGATCAGCGGCAGCGTGACCTTGAAGAAGGTGCGCGCGGGCGAGGCGCCAAGGCTCGCCGCGGCGCGGTTCAGCGACTGGTCGAATCCGACCAGCGTTGCGGTGACGGTGATGATGACGAAGGGGATGCCGAGCGTGGCATGGGCGAGGACGATGCCGAGGTAGGATCCCGTCAGCCCGGCCGAGGAATAGAAGAAGAACAGCCCCGTCGCGGTGATGATGATCGGCACGATCATCGGCGAGATCAGGATCGCCATCACCGCGCGGCGGAAGGGCATCTCGGGACGGGCCAGGCCGAGGGCGGCGAGCGTGCCGAGGACGGTGGCGACGGCGGTGCTGGCGATCCCGATGATCAGCGAGTTCTTCGCCGCCCGGATCCAGTGGGCATTCTTCCAGGCGTCGCGCCACCAGGCGGCGTCGCGCGGCGCCTCGGGGGCCTGCATCCCGAAGGTCAGGAGCGTGTCGTACCAGCGCAGCGAATAGCCTTCGGGGTCGAGCGCGAGCATCCTCGGCGTGAAGGTGAAATAGGGCTCGGCGTTGAAGCTGAGCGGGATGACGACGAGGATGGGCGCGATCAGGAAGAGCAGGACGAGCGCGCAGAGCGCGCGGTAGGCCCAGGCCCAGAGCCGCTCGAGCGGCGTCGCATGGGGGGGGATCCTCATCGCGCCCCTCCGGCCGGGCGCCGGCGGGGGGCGCCGCCTCTCTCGGGCTGCGCCCGCTCCCCCCGGGGTGGTTCGGCGCCGAAGAGGCGGCGGCGCGCGCGCGGGGCGCTGCCCCCTGCCGCCGTCGCGGGGCCTGCCCGGTGGACGGTCCGGCCAGGAAGATCAAGCGCAAACAGGGTCATGTCCTCAGCCGAGCTTCAGGTTGTCGATGCCGATCAGCCGGTCGTAGAGCCAGTAGAGCAGCAGCACCGCAGCCAGCAGGATCGCCGCCAGCGCCGCGGCGAGCGACCAGTTGAGCGAACTCGACATGTGGAAGGCGATCAGGTTCGAGATCAGCTGACCCGAGGCGCCGCCGACCAGTGCGGGCGTGATGTAGTAGCCGACCGCCAGGATGAAGACGAGCAGCCCCCCCGCCGCGATGCCGGGCAGGGTCAGCGGGAAATAGATCCGCCGGAACGCCGTCCAGGACGAGGCGCCGAGCGAGCGGGCGGCGCGCGTGTAGGACGGCGGGATCGGCCGCATCACCGAGTAGAGCGGCAGGATCATGAACGGCAGCAGGATGTGTGTCATGGCGATGATCGTGCCGGTCTGGTTGTAGATCAGCGACAGCCGGCCGCTGTCGGGCACGATCCCGAGCGCGACCAGCACGTTGTTCACCACCCCCTGTCCCTGCAGCAGCACGATCCAGGCCGTCGTGCGCACCAGCAGCGAGGTCCAGAACGGCAGCAGCACGAAGATCATCAGAAGATTCGACCACCTCAGCGGCAGCGTGGCCAGGAGATGCGCGACCGGATAACCGAGCAGGAGCGTCAGCGCCGTGATCACGCCGGCGACCAGGAAGGTGCGTTCGAACAGCAGGACGTAGATCCGCCGCTCCGGCGGGGCGCGGACGACGGCGCCGGTCTCGTCGCGGGCGCGGTCGAGGGCGGCGAGGTAGAAGTTGGGCGTGATCGCCCGCGACGCGTCGCGCATCACCGCCCAGAGCCTGGGGTCGCCCCAGGCCGGGTCGGCGGCCAGCAGCGCCTCGCGGTAGGGCGGGGCCAGGGCTTCGGCGTTGCGCGCTGTCGCGGTGAACAGCGACCGCGTGCCCGAAAACTCGTAGTTCACGCGCGTGCCGACCTCGCCCGCCGTGCGGTTGGCGCGCAGGCCCTTGAGGTCGGCGGCCAGCGCCGCGAAGGCGTCCTCGCCGGGTTCGGTGCCGCGCGGATTGGCCGAGAACCAGGCCGTCAGCGCCGGCATGTTGCGCGGAAAGGCGTCGTTGTGGACGGACCGCAACAGCATCTGTCCGATCGGCAGCACGAAGGTGACAAGGATGAAGGCCAGAAGCGGCAGCACCAGCAGGAAGGCGCGCCGCCGCGCCCGCGCCGAGGCTCGGGCGAGCGCGGCCGCAAGCGGCCGGCCGTCGGCGGTGGTCAGGGCACCGGCCGTCTCCGGGCCGGGGCTCGAAGCCTCGCTCTGCGCCACGGGCGCTGCCTCCGACTGGGGCGCGGGGGGCCCGGGGCTCCCCGCGCTCGGGTGGCGTCAGACGCTCAGTTGGCGGCGAGCCAGGCGTTGAAGCGCTCGTTCAGTTCGGCGTCGCGGTCCACCCAGAACTCGTAGTCCGACAGCAGCGCATTCGCGAGGTTCTCGGGCGAGGTCGGCAGGTGCGGCGCCATGGGCGTGACCCCGTCGCCCTTGAAGACGCCGACGAGCGGCGCCGAGGAGGCGCGGGTCGGGCCGTAGCTGATCCAGGTCGCGGCGTTGGCCAGGGGCTCGGTCGAGGTGGCGAAGGCCACGAACTGCAGCGCGGCGTCGAGGTTCGGGGCGCCCTTCGGGATCACGAACCCCTCGGGCTCGTAGACCTGGCCGTCCCAGATGATCTGGAACGGCTGGCCCTCGGCCACCGCGGCGTTGAAGATGCGCCCGTTCCAGGCGATGCTCATCGTCACCTCGCCGTCGGCCAGAAGCTGCGGCGGCTGCGATCCGGTCTGCCACCAGACGATGTCGCCCTTGATCGAGTCGAGCTTGGCGAAGGCGCGATCGACGCCCTCGGGGGTGGCGAGCACCGAATAGACCTCCTCGGCGGGCACGCCGTCGGCCATAAGCGCCATCTCCAGCGTCGCCTTGGCGCCGCGGCGCACGCCGCGCTTGCCCGGAAAGGTCTCGGTGTCGAAGAAGTCGGCGATCGTGGTCGGCGGATTGTCGGGGAAGGCGGTGGTGTTGTAGGCGACGATCGTGGCAAACACGTCGGTGCCCACCATGCAGTCGGTCACCATGCCGGGCAGGAAGTCCTCCATCGCCGGGGTGCCGTCGGGGGCGGGGGGCAGGATCGCGTGGTCGATGACCTCGAGCATCCCCTCGTCGCAGAGCCGCACGGCATCGGCGTATTCGACCACCGCGACATCGATGGTGACGTTGTTGGCCTCGACCATGGCCGGGATCGGGGTGGCCGGGTTGTCGCTGTCCACCGAGATCACGGTGATGCCGGTCGCCGCCGTGAAGGGCTTGTGATAGGCCTCGACCTGGCTCTGGGTATAGGCGCCGCCCCAGCCGAGCACGGTGATGCTCTGCGCCGATGCCATGCCGGCGGCGCCGGCGAGGGCGGTGGTCAGGATCAGCAGTCTGGTCATCGGTCAGTCTCCCTGTCGTTGGCTTCGGGTTTCCGTTCGGGTGCAGTCTCAGGGCATATCGAGCGCGCGGGCATCGGCCGGCGACCAGCCGATGGTGACGCGCTCGCCCGGTTCAAGCCGCCGCTGCCCCGCGGCATTGCGGTATTTCATGATGAAATCGTCCGATCCCGCAACCCTCAGCCGGGTGCGGAAACTGTCGCCCATGTAGATGAACTCGAGCACCTCGGCCTCGATCGTGTGAGCATCGGCGGGGATCTGGTCGGGCTTGAACTCGACCCGCTCGGGGCGGATCGACACCAGCGTGCGCGCGCCCGGGCCCGTGACGTTGACCGGCGTCGCGTCGATCAGCTCGCCGGTGTCCAGCCGCACCAGCGCGCGCCCGCCCTCGACGCTCTCGATCCGGCCGGGAAGCCTGTTGTTCTCGCCGATGAACTGGGCGACGAAGCTGTTCGCCGGGCGCTCGTAAAGCTCGTCGGGGGGGGCGAGCTGCTGGATCATGCCGTCGTTGAACACCGCGACGCGGTCAGACATCGTCAGCGCCTCGGACTGGTCGTGGGTGACATAGACCACCGTGATCCCGAGGCGTTCGTGCAGGTGCTTGATCTCGAACTGCATGCGCTCGCGCAGCTGCTTGTCGAGCGCGCCGAGGGGTTCGTCCATCAGCACCAGCTCGGGCTCGAACACCAGCGCCCGCGCCAGCGCGATGCGCTGCTGCTGCCCGCCCGAAAGCTGCGCCGGCCTCCGGCCGCCGAAGCCGGCCATCTGCACCATGTCGAGCGCGCGGCGCACCTTCTCCTCCCGCGCCGCCCTGCCGATCCCGCGCACCTCGAGCGGGAAGGCGAGGTTCTCGGCCACCGTCATGTGCGGAAACAGCGCGTAGTTCTGGAACACCATGCCGATGCCGCGCCGGTGCGGCGGCACCTGGGTGATCGGGCGCCCGTCCAGCCGGATCTCGCCGTGGGTCGCCGTCTCGAACCCTGCGAGCATCATCAGGCAGGTGGTCTTGCCCGAGCCCGAGGGGCCGAGGAGCGTGAGGAACTCGCCCTTCGGCATGGCGAGGTTCAGATCCTTCACGACCAGCGTGACGCCGTCATAGCTTTTCTGCACGCGGTCGAACTCGACGAATCCTCGCGCCTGTCCCGATCCGTCCAACAGCCGCTCCTCCGGCACCGTCCAGACTGCCGCACCGGCGAGATAAGCCGAGCAGACGCCTGAATGCAATCCGCCCGCGGCGCGCGGGAAGGCAGTTGCCACAGTTGCGGGCAGAACGCCCCTGGCAGGCGCCCCGTGGCAGGCGCCCCGTGGCAGGCGACCCGCGGGCAGGCCCCGCCGCCTGTGCGGCACCGACGGCGACCAACTCCTTCCGGACGACCGGGTGCGGACCGGCCCCCACCCCGGCGACCAGTGCCGCGTCGCGCGCTTTTCCCTTGAAGGCACGGCGCGCGGGGTGCTATCCGACCAGCCGCGCGGGTATGATGTAATGGTAGCCTGTCAGCTTCCCAAGCTGAACGCGCGGGTTCGATTCCCGCTACCCGCTCCAGCCCCTGCCCCGCCGATCCCCTGCCCGACCCCGGGTTGCGGAAAGGCCCGACCGAAAGGACTACGGATGCCCGCGATCACGCGCCTCGAATCCGGCCCGAGGATGAGCCAGGCCGTGGTGCACGGCGGCCTCGTCTATCTCGCCGGCCAGGTGGCCCTGCCGGGCCGCCCGGTGGCCGAGCAGACGGCCGGCGTTCTGGCCGAGATCGACCGGCTGCTGGCCCTTGCCGGAACCGACAAGACACGCATCCTCACCGCTCAGGTCTGGCTGGCCGACATGGGCAGTTTCGCCGAGATGAATGCGGTCTGGGACGCCTGGGTGCCGGCCGGCCACACGCCGGCCCGGGCGACCGGCGAGGCGAAGCTGGCCACGCCGGATTACCTCGTCGAGATCATCGTCACGGCCGCGCTTCCCTGATCCGCGCCCCGGCACCCGCCCGGGCCCTCGGGGCGGACGTCCGCGCCTTTCCCTGCGCGCTCCGGCTGCCGCGCTCCGTCCGGGCGGCATCCTTCGCTTCCTCTTCCGGGGCCGGATCCTGCAGCACCGCCGCGGGCGTCGGCGGCAGCGGCAGCGGCAGCGGCGCCGGCAACGGCCCCGGCGCCTCGGCCGTGACGCGCCCTTCGCGGAAGTGGTGCAGTTCGCGCGCGCCGAAATAGAACCCGACGACACCGCCCAGCAGCCACCAGAGCGGCTCGGGCACGGAGGCGAAGGCCGCCATCCGCTCGGCGAAGCCTGCCGGGTCCACGACCCCGAAGCCGAACAGCGCGAGCGCGCCGAGCGCGAAGGCCGGGCGCGGAAGGCGGTTCAGGGCATCGATGGTGCGGTCGAAGCGGCCGCAGCCACCGGCGCGGGGCGCGGCCGACCCATCGCCGGCCTGCGCCGCGCCGGGAAGGGCGCCTGCCGCCGTCCGCGCGGCGGCGGAACCGCCCGCCAGCCGCACCAGCCGCGCCGCCGTGTCCGCGATGCCCGTTGCGCCGGCCATGCCCGCCTCCCCCGCCAGAACCGGAGCGACCCTGCGCCGGAACCGGTTAAAGGGGCAGTAAGCAAGCGTGCGCGGCCCGTGCCGGCAGAGGCGCGGGATCTCGGGGCGCCGCCGCCGCTGCCGGAACCGCAATCGCTAAGGGGCGGGCCTGCCCTCGGACCTTTGCCAGGAAAGTTTCGCCCGACCAGAGAAAGCCTTCGGCGCGTTGTCGCTGCGGGCGACAGGGCCACCCCCGCCGGCACCTGCGCGGCGATGCGCCCGCCCGCGATCAGGGCCACGCGGTCGGGCCGGCGCGCCGGAAGGCCCGGATCGTGGCTGACCGGCCGCACCGCGCGCTGCCCGTCGCGCAGGCAGGCGACCGTGGCCCCGGCGGCGTCGGCTTCAAGCGCCGAGGTCGGCTCGTCCGCCACGATCAGCGGCGGGTCGAGGGCGGCGGCCGCCGCGACCTTGGCGCGCTGGAGCATCCCCCCGACCATCGGTGCGGGTGAAGCGCAAGCGCCGCCGGGTCTGGGCCGAGCCCGCCGGCCAGCGCCGCCAGACGCGCCGGGTCGGGGGCAAGGCCGCGGGCGCGCCGGGCTCCATTCCACATGCGCCCGCACGGTCCGGTGCGCGGCGCAGGCGTCGAAGGGAGTCTTCGCGACAGAGCCGATCCGCTGCCCCAGCCGCGCCCGCAGCGCATGCCGGTCGGCCAGCTCGGTGCGGCCCTCGGGCATGTCGAGCGCGCCCGCAACCCGGGCCGACGGCGGCAGGAGGCCCGGAAGCGCGCGCAGATGCTCCGCAGGCTTGCTGACCGGACCGCGCGCCATCAGACCGGGACCGGGGCGGCGGCGTTCGAGGGGGCGCGGGGGCTGCGGGGCCCGGACGAAGCGTTCAGAGCGGGCGCAGGTCAGCCGGGGCCGGACAATCCGGTTCACGATCTCGAGCCATTGTCCGCCATCGGATCGGCGGCAACGGCGAGGAGCCGGGGACGCAGTCGGGTTCCTCGGTCATCTTTTCTCCGTTCCGTTGCAGGCGGCCACTGCAGTCGGCGCAGGCGTCGCCACCGGGCGTCGGTTCCCCTGCCAGCCGCGGGTCACGCGCCGGGATCGGGCGGCACTTGGGTTCGTCCCTCTCCTCGATGTCCGGGCACTTCATCCGGGCCGGCATCGCGGCGGCGGCGATCTCGCCGGTCGCAAGCGCCGGTTGCAGCTGTTCCGCCGTCTCGGAAGGGGCCCCGAACGGGTGCGACCGCCGAGACCGGCAAGCTGATGGCGCCTTTGGCGACTCGATCCGTCCACCGGACGGCTCGAATTCGGGCTGTTCTCCGGCGCGCTCGCGGTGCTGGCGACGGGGCTGGTGGACCGGATCGGCCGAGGGGGCGCGCTGCGCCTGCGCGGGGCCAATGGCGCCGACCTGCCCCTGCCTGACGGACTGACGGCGCGCTTCGGCGACCACGGGCAGGCGATGGACACCGTTCTTGCGGCGCTGGCCGAGCTGGTCCCCGGTCGCGACATCGGTGCGGTCGGCCACCGCGTGGTGCACGGCGGGCCCGACCACGACCGGCCGGTGCGGCGGCACGCGCGCCTGCTGGCGGCGCTCGACCGGCTGTCGCCCTTCGCCCCCCTGCACCAGCCGCACAATCTGGCCGGCATCCGCGCCGCCGGGGCGACCTTTCCGGGTGCGGTGCAGGTGGCCTGCTTCGACGCCGCGTTCCACCGCGGGCACCCGTTCGTGAACGACACCTTCGCGCGGCCCCGCGCCCTCTACGACAAGGGCATGCGGCGCTACGGCTTCCACGGGTTGTCCTACGACTGCATTGCCGGCGCGCTGGCCGAGACCGCGCCCGACCTTGCCCGGGCGGGGCCGGGTGATCGTGGCGCATCTTGCCAACGGCGCGTCCATGTGCGCGCTGCGCGGCGGTCGGTGAGCGGACCGAGGAGGGCCAGCAGAAAGCCCGGCGGACTGTTGGCCCGACGACGGTGCAGGCACCGCGGGGCCGGACGCGGGCCTTGGCCGGGGTGGCCCTCGCCGCGCCGCCGGGGCTGATGGTGTTCTGCATCCCGCGCCCCGACCCCGACGGCGCCGTCCGGCCCGCCACGCCCTTGTCCAGCCGGATGCCGGGCAGGTCGGGCCCGACCGCGCAAGGGGGGGCCGAAGGCGCGCCCCGGTCCGGGAAGGCGATGTGGCGCGCGAGCTCGACGCTCGCACCGCCGTCCGCCCGAAGCCCGACCGCGGTGACGCAGCCGGCCCCGGGCCAGACCTCATGCGCGCCGGTCGCGGAACCCTGCCGCAGCGCTCGCCGGCCGATGCTGCCCAGCCGGACGGGCCTTTCGCCCACGACATCGGCGGCGGGAGCGATCGGGCGCGCGGTCAAGCCATGCCTTCCTGCCAGCTTGACAGGAACGTCACGACGCCCCTATCAACGTCTGAAGCCGAACCTGTATGACAGGTTTGCCGAAGATGTGGAGCGATCCGGTGGATCAGGGTGTTGGGCTGGTGTCGAGCACGATCGGGGCGATCACCCGCCTGATCCGCGAGCAGGATCTGATGCCGGGTGACCGGCTGCCGTCGGAGGCGACGCTGGCGCGCGATCTGCAGGTCTCGCGCACGGTCGTGCGCGAGGCCTTCCGCTCGCTCGCGGCGATGCGGATCATCGAGCTTGCCAGCGGCAGGCGCGCCGCCGTGGCCCCGATCGATCACGGGGCGATGTCGCTGATCATCGAACACGGCGTGCACACCGACCAGATCAGCATCCAGCAGATCTACGACGTGCGCCGCACCATCGAGAGCCGCATCGTGACGCTGGCCGCCCTGCGGCGCAACGAGGGGGAGGCGCAGGCGATCCGCGCCGAGGCCGCAGCGATGCGCGCGGCAATCGACGATCCCCCCGCGCTCATGCGCCATGATCTGGCCTTCCACATGGGCCTTGCCCGCGCCTCGCGCAATCCGGTCTTCGCGCTGATCATGGGGGCCTTCCAGGGCATCACCGCGCAGACCTGGCCGGTGGGCTGGCGCAGCCGGACGAGCGCCGCAGCGCGCGAGGCCATGATCGCCAACCACGAGAACATCGCCGCCGCGGTCGCCGAAGGCGACCCCGAGCGTGCCGCCGCCGCCATGTCGCAGCACTTCGACGACAGCGTGCGGGCGCTGATCTCGGCCGGACTGACCTGAGGAGACCATGAAGATCGCCTGGATCGAGACCATCCGGATCGCCGAACGGCCGAACCTCCTCTGGGTCGAGGTCGGCACCGACGAGGGGATCAAGGGCCTCGGCGAGACCTTCTTCGGCGCGGCGACGGTCGAGGCGCATGTGCACGAGTGGATCGCGCCCCGGGTGATCGGGCGCGATCCGCTGCAGATCGACCGGCTCGCGGGCGAGCTTGTGGGCTATCTGGGCTTCCGCTCCTCCGGGGCGGAGGTGCGGGGCAACTCGGCCTTCGACATCGCGCTGTGGGACATCTTCGGCAAGGCCACGGGCCAGCCGGTGGCGCAGCTTCTGGGCGGCTTCTCGCGGCAGTCGATCCGCACCTACAACACCTGCGCGGGCACCGACTACATCAAGGAGGCCACCGGCCAGACGACCGCCAACTACGCGCTCTCGGGCGGGGGGAAGGATTATAACGATCTCGACGCCTTCCTCCACCGGGCCGACGAGCTTGCGCAGTCCCTCCTCGAGGAGGGGATCACCGCGATGAAGATCTGGCCCTTCGACATCGCGGCCGAACGGACGCGCGGCCACTACATCTCGGCGCCCGATCTCAGGGAGGCGCTGAAGCCCTTCGAGAAGATCCGCGCCGCGGTCGGCGACCGGATGGACATCATGGTCGAGTTCCATTCGATGTGGCAGCTCCTGCCCGCGATCCAGATCGCCAGGGCGCTCGCGCCCTTCGCCACCTTCTGGCACGAGGATCCGGTCCGCATGGACAGCCTCGCGACCCTCAGGCGCTATGCCGAGGCGAGCCCCGCGCCGATCTGCGCCTCGGAGACGCTGGGCTCGCGCTGGGCCTTCCGCGACCTGCTCGAGACCGGGGCGGCGGGCATCGTGATGCTCGACATCAGCTGGTGCGGCGGGCTGTCGGAGGCGCGAAAGATCGCCGCCATGGCCGAGGCCTGGCATCTGCCCGTCGCGCCCCACGACTGCACCGGGCCGGTGGTGCTCTGTGCCTCGACGCATCTGGCGCTCAACGCCCCGAACGCCCTCGTGCAGGAGAGCGTGCGGGCCTTCTACCGGACCTGGTACCGCGACCTCGTGACCGCCCTTCCCGAGGTGAAGGACGGCATGATCACGGTGCCGCCCGGACCGGGCCTCGGGACGGAGCTCGATCCCGATCTCGGCCGGGCCTACACGGTGTCGCGCAAGAGGTCGGACGCGACCACGATCTGAGACCAACCCCGAGGGAGGATCCCAATGAGACGGACCCAAGGACTGCTCGCGGCCACGGCCGCCGTGATGATGACGGTGGCCCTGCCTGCCAAGGCGCAGGACACGCTGGAGGTCATCTTCACGCATCACTCGTCGGCCTCCAACACCTTCTGGCAGGCGGTGAAGAAGGGCTTCGACGACGCCTGCGGCAAGGTGGGGGCGAGCTGCCAGATGCTGTTCACCCAGACCGAGGGCTCGATCCAGGAGCAGATCGCCAACATCGAGGCCGCGATCGCCCGCCAGCCCGACGCGCTGCTGACCTCGATCGTGGACAACAACGCGCTCGACGAGGTGCTGCAGCGCGCCCGCGACGCCGGCATCGTGGTGATCGGCGTCAACGTGGATGACACCGAAGGAGCCGCTGGCAACCCCCGTCAGGCCTTCGTGGGCCAGGGCTTCCTCGGCGCGGGCTATGCGCTGGGCAAGGCGCAGTCGGCCAACTTCCCCGCCGAGGGGCCGATCAAGGTGCTGGTCGGCATCTCCGCCCCCGGCCAGAACTGGTCGGAGCAGCGCGGGCAGGGCATCATCAACTTCCTCGAGGAGTACAGGGCGACCACCGGCCGCGACATCACCTGGGAGCGGATCGACAGCGGCACCGACCTTGCGATCACCGCCGACCGCGTGGGCGCCTATCTCGCCGCCAACCCCGACACCACGGCCTATTTCGACACGGGGTTCTGGCATGCGGCGGTGGCACGGGTGCTGGCCGATCGCGGCGTGCCCCCGGGGCAGGTGCTGCTCGGCGGCTTCGACCTCGTGCCCGAGGTCGTGGAGGAAATGGAAAAGGGCTACGTCCAGGTGCAGGTCGACCAGCAACCCTACATGCAGGGGTTCATGCCGGTGATGATGGCCTATCTGAACAAGACGGTGGGGCTGGCGCCCGCCGACATCGACACCGGGCAGGGTATCGTCACCCCGGCTGACGCGCCCGCGATCCGCGATCTCGCGGCGCAGGGCCTGCGCTGAGGACGACGCCGCCGGGCCCGACCGCGGGCCCGGCGGCCCCAACCGCAAAGGACGCGCAGGTGCGGCGGCTCCTCAAGACCTTCCTGCAGAAACCCGAGCTCGCCGCGGCGCTCCTGCTCGTGCTGCTCGTGGTGCTGTTCCAGTGGCAGTCGAACGGCGTGTTCCTGTCGCAGGCCAATCTGCGCGGTGTGCTCGGGCTCCTGCCCGAGATGGCGCTGGTCGCGGTCGGCGTGACGCTGTTGATGATCTGCGGCGAGTTCGACCTCTCGGTCGGCTCGGTCTTTGCGCTGATGCCGATGAGCATGGCGGTGCTGATGACCCAGGGCTGGCCCTTCCTGCCGGCGATGGCCGCGGGGCTCCTCGTCTGCGCGCTGATCGGCCTTCTCAACGGCTGGGTCACCATACGCTTCGCCATCCCCTCGTTCATCGTCACGCTGGGGATGCTGTTCATGGCGCGCTCGCTCACGGTGGTGATCTCGGGCGGCTTCCCGCCGCGGCTCGACATGGCGCGCATCCCCGAGGAGATCTTCATCGGCTTCGTCGGCCCGGGCGGGATCCTCCGCGCTTCCTTCCTGTGGTTCCTCGGCATCGCGATCCTTGTCAGCCTGCTGCTGTCGCGCACCAACTTCGGCAACTGGGTGCGGGCGACAGGAGGCTTCCTGCCGGCGGCGCAGGCGATGGGCATCCCCACCGCACGGGTCAAGATCGCCTGCTTCATGATCTGCTCGATCCTTGCGGGCTTTGCGGGCATGATCCAGGTGCTGCGCGTGGGCTCGCCGTTGCCCTCGATGGGCGAGGGGCTCGAGCTTGCCGCCGTCGCCGCCGCGGTGATCGGGGGCACGGCGCTTACGGGCGGCATCGGCTCGATCCTCGGCGGCGTGATCGGGGCGACACTGATCCGCGTGATCGACAACGGGCTGGTGCTCAGCCGGGTCGATTCCAACTGGTTCAAGTTTGCCATCGGCGCGCTGACGATCCTTGCCGTGGTCGGCAACGCCTGGCTGCGCAAGCGCGGCCGTGCGATGAAGGTGGAGGGCTGAGCGATGACCACGGAGTTCCGCACGGCCACCGATCCCGTCATCTCGGTGCGCAACCTGCACAAGTGGTATTCGGGCGTCCACGCCCTTCGCGGCGTCAGCCTCGACTTCGCGCGCAACGAGGCCGTGGGGCTTGTGGGTGACAACGGGGCGGGCAAGTCCACCCTGATCTCGATCCTCTCGGGACTGAACCAGCCCGACGAGGGCGAGCTCTTCGTCGATGGCCGGCCGGTGCGGATGCGCGGCCCCCGCGACGCGATGGATCTGGGGATCGAGACCATCTACCAGTACAACTCGATGGTCCCCAGCATGTCGATCGCCCGGAACCTCTTCATCGGGCGCGAGCCCCTGAAGGCCTCGCTGTTCGGCATCGGCGTCCTTGACGAGGCGCGGATGCGGGCCGAGAGCGTGGCCGCCATCGCCGATGTGGACCTGCATCTGCGCTCGCCCGATGCGCTGGTGGGCGAGCTTTCGGGCGGCCAGCGGCAGGGGGTGGCGATCGCGCGGGCGATGCACTTCAAGTCGAAGGTCCTGATCCTCGACGAGCCGACGAACCACCTCTCGGTCAAGGAAACCAACAAGGTCATCGGTTTCGTGCGGTCGCTCGCGGCGCAGGGCGTCACCGGCATCTTCATCAGCCACAACATGCACCATGTCTTCGCCTGCTGCGACCGGGTGGTGGCGATGGCGCACGGGCGCGTGGTGCTCGACAAGCCGATCGGGGAGACCTCGATCGAGGAAGTCCACGAAGTGCTCTGAGAGGGGGGGACATGGGCAACGGCGTTCTGCGCGTCTATCAGGAGGACTGGTTTCCGTTCCGGGCCCTGCCCGAGGCGTTGCGCGCCTTCACGCGCGCAACCGGCATCCGCGCCGAGCTCGCCTGGGACACGGTCGGCGTGGGCACCATCGAGCACATGTTCGACACGATGGTGGGTTCCTTCACGGCCGAACGGCCCGCCTTCGACGTGGTCTGCTGCGACGAGATCATCCTGCGGAAGATGCACCGCCTGGGCGGGGTGACCGATCTCGCGCCCCGGATGCGGCACGAGGGCATGTCGCTGGTCCATGTGACCGAGGCGACGCGCCAGGCGGTGACCCTTGGCGACGCGGTCCTCGGCCTGCCCTGCGTCAACGTCTCATCGATGCTTCTCTGCCGGCGCGACCTGCTCGGGCGCCACGGCCTGCCCGTGCCACGCGACTGGGCCGAGCTGCGCAGCGTCGCCCTCGCGCTGCAGGAGGCAGTGCGGCGCGACGAGGGGCGGGAGTTCTGGGGGTTCGAGACGCGCGGCGCCGGCGGGGGCGGCCATGCCGTCTGGACGGTGGGCAGCTTCACGGGCTCGCACGGCGTCCGCTGGCTCGACGACGCGGGGGCACCGCTGCCGCAGGGCGAGGGCCACCGTGCCGCGCTGGAAACCTATCTCGACATCATCCGCACGGTCTGCCCGCCGGATCAGGCGCAGATCAGCTTCGTCGAGATGCGGCGCGACTACGCCGCGGGGCGGGTGGGCATGATCATGGATGTGGGCATGGAATACGCCCATGTGCTCGCCAGCACCCCGCGCCTCGCCGAAGCCTCGGTGGCGGCGATGGTGCCCGCCGGGCCCGCAGGCCGGGCGCCCAACCTCTACTGCCCGGCCTGGGCGATCCCCGCGCGCACCGACATGGCCGACGAGGCCTGGGAGCTCGTGAAATTCCTTGCTTCGGATGCCCGCCTCCTCGCCGACGGGCTCGAGGCGAATGCGGTCGAGACCGCCTCGCTTCCCGTCCTCTACAGCGCGGAGTTCGACCGGCATTTCCGGCCCGACCTGCTGTCGGCGGTGCGCGCCTCGCGCGCGGTGGCGCGCGAGGAGCGGCCCTTCGGCCCCCACGGGATCGAGGCCTGTGCCGTCGTCGGCGATGCCGTCGAGGCCGCCATCCGCGGGCAGGAGACGGTGGACTCCGCGCTTGCCAGAATCGACCGCGGACTGGCCGCGCTCGCCGAAGGAGAGGCGCGATGACCACGGGGACAAGCCCCCGCCATGTCCTGGTCACCGGCGGTCTCGGCACCATCGGCCGGGCGATGGCCGCGGCCTTCGCCGCGGCGGGGCACCGGGTGACGGTGCTCGACCGCCCCGGCGGCGCCGCGCCCGACGGCATGGGCTGGCTCGGCGTGGACCTCAACGATCTCGCCGCCACGCGCGAGGCCGCGGCCGGGCTTGCCGCGCGCGACCCCGTGCAGGTGCTGATCAACAACGCGGCGCTCATCATCAACAAGCCGCATGATGCCTTCAGCATCGCCGAATACGAGGACCAGATCCGCGTCAATTCCTCGGCCGCCTTCGTGCTGACGGCCGCGCTTGCGCCCGGCATGAAGGCCGCCGGCTGGGGCCGGGTGATCAACCTCACCTCGATCACGCTCAACGGCCAGTGGGACGGCTATGTGCCCTATGTCGCCTCCAAGGGCGCGATGCTCGGGCTCACCAAGGGCTTCGCGCGCGAACTCGGGCCGCATGGCATCACGGTGAACGCGATCTCGCCCGGCGCCGTGGTGTCCGAGGCCGAGAACCGCGTCTTCGCCGACCGGCTTGAGCAGTACAACGCCTGGGTGCTCGAGCGGCAGTGCATCAAGTCGCGGATCCAGCCGGAGGATGTGGCGAACCTCGCGCTCTTCCTGTGCTCGGATGCGGCGCGGATGATCTCGGGGCAGAACATCGCCATCGACGGCGGGTGGTGAGGGGGCGCGGCGGTGATCGAATTGTGCGCAGGGTCCGCCCGGGCGCAGATCGGTCCCCGGCATGGCGCGGCGGTCGCAATGCTCGAGACCGGGGGGCTGCCGATCCTCCGCCCCCTGGCCCCGGGGCGGGAAGATGAGCCCTTCGCCTGGGCGATGAACATTCTCGCCCCGTTCTCGAACCGCGTCTCGGTGCCGATCCCGGCCGGGGGCGTGTCCGTGCCCCTTGCCCCGAACCTCGCCGGTGAGCCGTTTCCGATCCACGGCGATGCCTTCCAGCGGCCCTGGACGGTGACGGGCCGGACACCCGATGCCCTGCGGCTCGACCTGGCGGACGGCTGCTTCGGCCCCCTCCGCTATGCCGCGGCGCTGACCTACCAGCTGTCGCCCGGGGCCTTCACGGCGCGGCTCGTCCTGCGCAACCGCGCCGCCTGCGTGCTGCCCTTCGGCGGCGGCTTCCATCCGTGGTTCCCGCGCGATGCGGGAACCCGGGTCGCCTTCGCCGCCACCGGCTGGTGGCCCGAGGACGCCCGCCACCTGCCGCGCACGACCGCGCCCGAGCCGCTGCCCGAAGACCTGCGCTTCGAGACGCCCCGCCCCCTGCCCGGGGGCTGGATCAACGCGGGCTTCGCGGGCTGGCCCGGCGAGGCCCGGATCCGGCAGGCGGGCACGGGCCTTGCCCTGCGCCTGATCGCGCGCGAGATGTCCACGCTCCTCCTCTTCTCGCCGGGGCGCGAGGCCGACTTCTTCTGCCTCGAGCCCGTGTCGCATCCGGTCGATGCCCATGCCCTGCCGGGGCATCCGGGCCTGCGTTTCCTCGCGCCGGGCGAGGAGATGACCCTGTCGATGACCCTGGAATGGAGCGGCGAGGGCGCGCAGCCCGCCCCCTGACGCCCTGCTTGGGCGGCGTGGCCAGACCCTGCTGCGGGCGGGCCGGCGGTGGCGGCGTTCCGCGCGGGGCAGGTCGTGGACAGCTCCGGCCGCGCGGCGCGCACGGGGCGCGACTTCCGCAACAGGGCGGATCCCCGGGCCCCCGTCCGCCGCAGCCCGGAACGCCCGCCGGCCTGCTCGCGGCGGTGAGGGCCGCGCCGGCGGACGCTGCGGCCGTCGCCGATCCGCTCGCGCCCCAGGCTCAAGACCCATTGAGAGTCATAGCCAGAACCTGACGGTTGCGGCGAGGGCGACCGCGGGGAGGACGACCTCGGGGCATCTGTCCGGGCGGCTGGCGACCCGCCGCCGGCCCTTGAGCCGGCCCCGTCGCCTTGGCCGCTCGGTCGGGCTGGGCGGTGACCGGGACGGTCGCAAGCTGGTGTTGGCGGCCGAGGGTGTGCGGGCCGGGGTGGCCGTTCTGCGCGATCAGCCGCTCCGAGGTGTCGCGGGCGATGAAGGCTCGGACGGCGTCGCGGAGGACTTGCAGGGTTTCGAAGACGCGGCCATGGACGACCTGCTCGGTGCGGGTGCGGAAGAACCGCCCGACGGCGCCGTCGGTCCGGGGCCGGCCGACGAAGGCGAAGCTCGGCGTCATGCCCCGGGCCCTGCTCCGGGTCTGGAAGTCCTCGGCCGTGAAGCAGCGAGCTGGGCCCTGCGCCATGGCGCACCGCAAAATCGCTGGCTTGAGCGCATGCTGGAACGCAAGTTGACGACGGTCGCGGCCTTCGCGCCGGCCGACAAGATGGCGCGCGGCATCTGGGCGATGCTCACGCGCGGCGCGGACCATCGCGATCCGGTGATCGCCAGCGCTGCCTGATCCGGCGGCAAAGCGCGAAAACCGGACCGCCGAGTTGTGGGGAAGGCAGGATCGGAATGGGCAGATGATCGACAGGATACGGGTTGGGCAGACCAGAAACCTTTTCAGAGCTTCGCGCGCGCTCTTCGAGATGTGGCCCCGCTCCGCGCATCACCCACCGGCCAGCGGCATCCATCGGGCCCGCTAACAGGCATGACAAGAGTCCGCACTCGATCGCATGTCTAAGGTTCAGAAATACCTTGCAAATGAGAGCGGCATCCCCAGAAGCGGGCGGAATGTCGGGCCCATCCCATCCGCGAGCCTCCGATGCGTCCCTGCCGGGCTGCGCCTTCGGCACGCCGCGCGCCGCGTCGACGGGTTGGCCTCCGGCAGACACCGGACAGCCCCGACCTTGCGTCGCGTCCGCCCCCCTGCCCTTCCCCGCGCGGAATGCCGGCGCATCCGCCGCAACGCAGGCTCGGGCAGGCCGGGTGCACCCGCAGACGCCGCCCGCATCGACGTGCTGGCCTGCAAGGGCTTCCGCAGCGCGCAGCGGACCCGCATCGACGGCACGGATCCGTGCGTGCGCGTCGACCGCGAGACCAGCCGCCGCGCCGACATCGTCGGGACCTTCCCCGACGATGACGCCACCGCCGGTCGCGCGATCGCGCCGAGGGTCGGCACGCTCATGCCCGAGACCGAGGACGAAGGGGCGGTCGCGCGGCGCGCCATGGCGCCCGGTCTCGGGCCGACCCTGCCGCTCCGCCCCATCGCCGCGGCCGGGGTCCGGCGCGGGCGCGGGATCGGCCGGGGTCCGGCGCGGGCGGGGGATCGGCCGGGCGCCCGGCCTGCCGCTGCTCCGCGGCATCCCGGGCCGCTTTCCGCCGACCCTGCTCGCCACCATCCTCCGCGGTCGCGCCCGCGATCCTCGCCATGCCCGAGCCGACGGGCCGATCGCGGGCTTCGCCCGGCTCCGCCTCGGCAGGGCCTGGTTGCTGCGCCGGACCTGAGGGAACCGGGCCGACGCGGGGCGCCGGACAGCCCGCAGCCGCCGCGCCCTCAGTACATCAGGAAGCCGCCGGACACGTTGAGCGTCGCACCGGTGATGTAGCGCGCCATCTCCGAGGCGAGGAAGACGGTCGCGCCCGCCAGATCTTCGGGCCGGCCGATGCGCCCGAGGGGGATCTGCGCGGCGAGCGCGTCGATCTCGGCGGGGCTGATCGCGGGGCCGCGCAGCATGGCGCTGTCCACGATACCGGGAGCCACGGCGTTGACCCGGATGCCGTGGCGCGCCCAGCTGCGGGCGAGGCCGCGGGTGAGCGTTGTCACCCCGCCCTTGGCGGCGCTGTAGACGACCGAGCCCGCCATGCCGCCGGTCATCCAGCTCTGCGAGCTGTAGTTGACGACGGCGCCGCCCTGCCCGCGCGCGATCATGCCGCGCGCCACCGCCTGGGCCAGGAAGAAGGCGGCCTTGAGGTTGACGTCGAACTGGGCGTCCCAGTCCGCCTCGCCCACGGCAAGGAGATCGGCGCTGCGCCGGATCACGCCGGCGGCGTTGACGAGCACGCCCACCGGACCCAGACGCGCCTCGACCGCGGCGACGAGCGCGGGCAGCGCCGCGATCTGCCCGAGGTCGGCGCCGAAGCCCGCATGGTCCGACCCGAGCTGGGCGGCAACGGCGGCGGCCGCCGCCGCATCGAGATCGACCACGGCCACGCGGCAGCCCGCTTCGGCAAAGGCCTCGGTCACCGCCCGGCCGATCGCCCCGGCCCCGCCGGTGACCATGGCCGTCCGGCCCTCGAGCCCCCAGGCGAGATGCCGCGTCACGGGGCCGTCCCCGGCACGGGGCAGCGCGGCGGATCGCCGCGAAGGGCGCGGGCGATCTCCTCGGCGACCAGCGCCTGGAGGCGCGCCACGGCGCTGTCGGAATACCACGCGGCATGGGGCGTCATCAGGAGGTTCGGCACCGCCCGCAGGGGGGATTCCGGCGGCAAAGGCTCGGTCGCGAAGACGTCGAGCGCCGCCCCGGCAAGCCGCCCCGTTGCCAGCGCCTCGGCGAGCGCCCCCTCGTCGATCAGGTCGCCGCGAGCGGTGTTCACCACCACCGCCGTCGGCTTCATCAGCGCGATCGTCCGGCGCGACAGGATCCCGAGCGTCTCGGGCGTCGCCGGGGCGTGCAGCGACAGGCAGTCGGCACGGGCGAAGAGCGTCTCGAGGGCGGCCATCTCGGCGGGCGGGTCGCCGGGCCCCGGGCGGTGGAAGGGGTCATGCGCCATCAGCCGGAAGCCGAAGGGCAGAAGCCGCCGCGCCACCGACCGCGCGATGCGCCCGTAGCCCAGGAAGCCGACCACCGTGTCCGTGAAGGGCGGCAGCGGCGCGGCGACGGCCTGCGGCTCCCACCGCCCCGAACGGAGCGAAGCGTCGAGCGCCACGAGCTTGCGCAGGAGCGCAAGGATCATCGCCGCGGTGTGGTCGGCCACCTCCTCGGTGCAGTAGTCGGGCACATAGGCCGCGCGCAGCCCCGCCGCGCGGATCGCCGCGAGGTCGAGGTTGTTGTAGCCCACCCCGTAGCGGATCACCGTGCCGCCGGGGGCCATCGCCCGCGCAGCCGCGGCGCCGAAGGGGGCGAATTGCACCACCGCCACCTGGGCGCCGGCCACCGCGGCCGCGACCTCCTCGGCGCTGCCGCAGGCGGCGCGGACGAACTCGGCTCCCGCGGCGCGCGCGGCGGCCTCCTCGGCCGCAAGCGAGGGAAAGCCTGCGTCGGTGACGACGACGCGCGGGGGGCTCATGGTCTCGCCCCGAGGCCGGCGGCGCGCCGGACCTCCTCGCTGCGGATGTCGATCTCGCGCCCGGCGAAGCGGTCGGCCGCCGGCGTGCAGAGCCAGGCGATGGCGCGCGCGGCGTCCTCGGGTGGGGCGAGATCCTCCCGCCGGAGCCGCGCGACCGGGTTGAGCCCGCTCGCGCGGATCTCTGCCTGCATCCCGGTGTCCACGACACCGGGCGCGAAGCCGAAAACGCGGATGCCCTGCGCGCCGAACTCCTCATGCACGCAGGCGGTGAGCATCGCGAGCCCCGCCTTGGCGGAGCAGTAGGCGCTCCAGCCCTCCATCGGGCGATGCGCCGCCCCCGAGGAGAGATTGACAATCCGCCCGCCTCCGCGAGCCAGCATCGCCGGCAGCGCGAGCCGGATCGCGATGAAGGCCGACAGCAGGTTGACCTCGAGGCTGCGCGCCCACTCGGCGATGTCGACATCGGGGATCCGGCCGATCGGGGCGATCTGGCCCACGTTGTTGATCAGGATGTCGAAGCCCCCGGCCATGACCTCGGCCATTCCGGCAGGGTCGGTGGCCTCGCAGAGCCGGCCCGTCGCGCCCGTACCGGCAAGCGCGGCGGACGCCTCGGCCAAGGCCTCCGGCCTCCGCGCGGTGAAGGTCACCCGTGCCCCGGCCGCGGCGAGACCCCGGACGGTCGCGAGCCCGATGCCACGGTTGCCGCCGGTGACGAGCGCGGCCATGCCCGCCAGCGGACGCGGAGCAGCCTCAGGCGCGGCCATCGCCGCCTCCGCCGGGGAAAGCTGCAGTCATGATCGGTCCTCCGCGAGGTAGTCGTGCAGCACGACGCCGGGCACGAGCGTGAAGTCGGCGCGCCAGAAGAAACCGTCCTCCTCCGCGCGCACGGGGAGTCGGTAAACAGGCGCCTGGGCGTTCGGCCGCAGCTCCACCGTGCAGGGGCCGCGCCAGCATTCATGCACCACGAGATCGGCGAGCCGGCGCGAGGTGAGCTGGCGGATCGCGGGCGTGCCGTCGATATGGTCCACGGCCTTGAGGTTGAGGTTGGTCGCGAAGGGAAACAGAGCGGCCAGCTCCTCCACCCGGCCACGGCGCTGCTTGTAGGCCATGGTGCCGGTGATCACCTCGATCCCGTTGCGCCGCAGCGTGCCGACGATCAGGTCGCCGCGGAACTCGATCCGCGGTGTGCCGAGCTTCTTGGGCTGGCCATGCAGCTCGCGCCCATGCGCCACCCCGACGTCGGAGGAGAGGAAGAGCCAGGGGGAATAGGCCCCCTCGGCCGCGCCGAGCCGCGCGCCCACCATCACGTTGACCTCGTGATAGGGCCCGAGCCAGTCGGTGTCGTTCATGCGGTAGATGTGGATCATCACCGCGTCTCCCGTCGGCTCGAGCGGCTCGGGCAGGAGTGCGGCGATCGCCCCGGGATCGGTGCGGTAGCACAGGGTCAGGATCTCGGCGTTGCGGAAGCCGAAGGGAAAGGGCGGGACCATCGGCGCATCGAGCGGGGTCGAGAAGCCCCCGCGCAGGATCTCGGCCCTCGTCCGCGGCCAGCGTCGCATCCCTAGGCCTCCCCCCCTGCCCCAACCGCACGCCGGCCGTCGTGCCCGCCCTTGCCGGGGCCTTGCGGCGCGGAGGCGGCCGCCTCAGGCACCCAAGACCTCGCGCAGCGCATTGCGGACATTGACCATGTGCTGGCGCATCGCACGCCCCGCGATCTCGGGATCGCGCGAGCGCAGCGCCTCGAGGATCGCCTCGTGGTCGCGGATCGACTGAAGGCGGATCGACTTGCGCTTCTGGAATGCACGGCGCGCGGGATCCCCGAGAAGCTGGAGGATGCGCCCGATCCGGGTGAGAAAGAAGTTGTCCGAGGCCTCGAGGATGAGCTTGTGCAGCTCCACATCGGTGTCGTGGAAGAGCTCGGCATCCTCCGGCCGCGCGAGCTGGGCGGCGACAAGCCCGGCGATTTGGGCGAGCGTCTCCTCGCCCATCCGCTCGGCGGCGAGCGCGGCGATGGCGGGCTCGTAGACGATCCGGGCGTCGAAGAGCTCCGACATGTTCCGCGCGTTGAGCGAGACCAGGAAGTCGAGCGGCTCGAGCAGCGCGGAAGGTTCGAGCGAGGTGACGAAGACGCCCCCGCCATGGCGGATCTCGATCACGCCGAGGATCGCAAGCGCGCGCAGCGCCTCGCGCACGGTGGGGCGGCTCACCTCGAACTGCTGCGCGAGGTCGCGCTCGGGCGGCAGCCGGTCGCCGGGCGCGAGGCTGCCCGAGCGCACGAGGTCCAGGATCCGGCGGACCATGAGCTCGGAGACCGGCCGGCGCTCGTCCCCCTCGTCGGAGAGGGGGGAGAGGCCGACGCCCACGGGAAACGTCCGCATCCTCAGCCCCTTTTCGCCCGCGCGGTCGGCACCTCGGGGGTCCTGCGCCGCGTCCGGCCCGCGCGGCCCGTCCTGCAGCGACGGCACGCGGCCGTGCTTTTCGCCCCCATCGCCTGCCCCCGATCACCACCACCCCGCGGCCGACATCGGGCCGCCTGCCGGAAAGCATTGGCCTGTCCAATTCGGCCTGTCAACGGCCTAATCCCGCTTCTGCCTGACACCATAGCGCCGATAACGCCAGAAGATTCTGCTTGACCGGGTTCTGCGGCCGGACGTAACTCATATTGGCCTGACCACTCGGGCGTCCACGGTGGAGGGAGGGCGCGGCGTGACCCCAGTTGGCGCTTCGGTCCGTCCGGCGGCATCGGCGGTGGCAAGGCCCGCGCCATGCGGCGCGGCGACCAGGGCGCCCGCCTGCGGCGCGGGGCGCCGGGGGGCGGGGTGGCGAGGGTCGGGGACGGGGGCGGAGCCCGGCCCCGACACGTGCATCCGGGACGCGCGGGCATGACCCTCGCCGCTGCCCCTGCGGACTCCCGCACGCGGCCCGTGGTGGTGGCGGGCTGCGGCCAGATCGGGGCCTCGGCGGCACTCCTCTGCGCGATGAGCGGCTACCGCGTGACCGTCCTTGCCCGCTCGGCGGCCGCGCGGGCGCGGGCGGAGGCGCTGCTGCCGGGCTTTGCCCGCGAGCTCGCCGGGCTGCGCCCTGCGCCGGCCCGCGCCGATGACTGGCCGGAGCGCATAACCTGGGCAGCGGATGCGGCCGCCGCCCCCGCGCTCGCCGACTGCGGGGTCGTGCTCGAGGCGATCCGCGAGGACGCCGCGGAGAAGGCCGCGCTCCTCGCCGCGCTCGAGGCGCTCTGCCCCGGCGATGCGATCATCGCCAGCTCGACCTCGGGCCTGCCCGTGGCGGCGATCGCCGCCGCCTGCCGCGACCCCGGGCGCGTGGCGGTGGCCCATTTCGCCAACCCGCCCCATCTGATGCCGCTCGTCGAGGTGGTGCCGGGCCCCGCGACCCGGCCCGAGACGCTCGCGCGGCTACAGGCCTTCCTCTCGAGCCTCGGCAAGGAGACGGTGGCGCTGACGCAGGATCTGCCGGGGCATCTCTTCAACCGGCTGCAGTTCGCGCTGCTGCGCGAGGCCATGGCGCTCGTCGCGCGCGGGGTCGCGACCCCGGCCGAGATCGACCGGGTGGTCAAGCGCGGCCTGGCGCTGCGCCTTGCCGAGGAAGGCCCGCTGGAGAAGATGGACCTCGCCGGACTCGAGCTCGTGCGGGACGTGGCGCGCTACCTCTTTCCGGACCTCGACCGCTCGACCGCGCCGGAACTCCTCGACCGGCTCCTTGCCGAGGGTCGGCGCGGGGCCGACTGGGGGCGGGGTTTCTACGACTGGACGCCGGAGGCGGCCGAGGCGCTGCGCCTGCGACGCAACGCCGAGGTTGTCCGGCAGCTCACGAAGCCGCCACCGGCGGCCGGCACGCCGCTGCCGACATCCGGCGGTGGCAAGCGCACCTGAGAAGGGGGGAGAAGCGTGTATCCAAGACCAATCGGGGAATACCACCGGCCCGCGAGCCTTCATGAGGCGCTGCAGCTTGCGGGCTCGGGCAGGGGCGGAGCGATCTACATCGCCGGCGGCATGAGCCTCATGCAGGCGCTCAAGTCGCGCGTGGCGGAGGCGGAGCGGCTCATCGACCTCAACCACATCGCGGAGCTGCGGGGGATCGCCGAGGAGGACGGCGGCCTCACGATCGGGGCGATGACACGCCACCGTGACCTCGCCGCGCAGGCCGGCCGCCTTGGCGCCTACGAGGCGATCGCGGACGCCGCGGCCCACGTCGGTGACCGGCAGGTGCGCAACCGCGGCACGATCGGGGGCAGCCTGTCGTGGAACTATGTCGCCGCCTGCCTGCCGACCGTGGCGCTCGGCTGCGGGGCGGTCGTGCGCTCGGTCGGGACCTCGGGCGAACGGGTCGAGACGCCGATCGATGCCTTCCAGAAGGGGGCGCTTACCACCGCGCTCGAAGAGGGCGAGATCGTCACCGCGATCCATTTCCCGCGCGCTCCGGCCGGGGCAGGCAGCGCCTATCGCAAATGGGGCATCGTCCATGACGCGCTGCCGGTGATCGGCGTCTGCGTCCATGTCCAGACCGCGGACGGGCGCATCACCGGCGGCCGCTTCGCCGTCACGGGCCTTGCCGACGGGCCGGCACGTTCCGCCCGCGCCGAGGCGCAGATGGCGCAGGGCTTTGCCGCGACGGACGCGGCCGCGATCTCGGCCTGCGCGGCGGCCGCGGCCGAGGAGCTGTCACCACCCGGGGATGCCTGGGTGTCGGCCGACTACAAGAAGGAACTCATTGCGCAGCTCGGCCGCGAGATGCTCGCCCTGGCCGCGGCACGGGCGACGGGAGGCTGAGATGGCACAGACGATCAGGGTGGTGGTCAACGGCCGGACGGTGGAGCGCAGCGTGCCCGAGCGCATGCTGCTGGTGGATTTCATTCGCGACGAGCTCGGCCTTACGGGAACCCACCAGGGCTGCACCTACGAAGGGGTGTGCGGCGCCTGCACGGTGCATCTGAACGGCGAGGCGGTGAAATCCTGCATGATGCTCGCGGTCCAGGCCGACGGCGAGGAGATCACCACCATCGAGGGGCTCGCCCGGGACGGAGCGCTGCATCCGGTCCAGAAGGCCTTCAACGAGCATCATGCGCTGCAATGCGGCTACTGCACCTCGGGCATGATCATGAACGCGGTGGACTTCCTGCGGACCACCCCCGCGCCGACCGAGGCCGAGATCCGCCATGCGCTGATCGGCAACATCTGCCGCTGCACGGGCTACCAGAACATCGTCGCCGCCGTCGCGGCGGCGGCCGCAGCGATGCGCGCCCGGGCGGCGGAATAGGGGGGAAACGCGATGACCACGATGCACAAGCCGCTCATCGGCACGAGCTACCGGCGCCGGGAGGATGCCCGCCTGACGACGGGGTTCGGCCAGTTCATTGCCGACATCCCGGTGGCCAACGCCCTGCACGCGAAGTTCGTCCGCAGCGACCGCGCCCATGCCCGGATCCGGCGGATCGATGTCGCGAGGGCGCGCGCGCTGCCCGGCGTCGCGGCCGTCCTCACCGGCGAGGACATCCGGGAGGTGATCCCGTCGCTGCCCAACAGGTCCACCCAGCCGCTGCTGCCCGCGCATTATCCGCGGCACTGGCCGCTCGCGGTGGGCAAGGTGCGCTTCCACGGCGAGCCGGTGGCGGTGGTGGTCGCCGAGGACAAGTATGTCGCCGCCGATGCCGCCGAGCTCGTCGAGATCGACTACGAGGATCTTCCCGTCGTCACCGACCCCGAGGCGGCGCTGAAGCCCGACGCCCCGATCCTGCACGAGGGGATGGAGAACAACATCATCTTCGAGATGACGCTGACGGGCGGCTTCACCCCCGAGGAGCAGGCCGCCAACGCGCGGGAGGTGGACGCGATCTTCGCCGCCGCGCCCCATACCCTGTCGCGGCGCTTCCGCGTCCACCGCTGCGGGGTCACGCCGCTCGAGACCCGCGGGGTGGTCGCCGACTGGACGCGCAGCGGCCTCAGGGTGTGGATGTCCACCCAACGGCCGCACATCGACCGGCTGGTGTTCTCCGATCTCTTCGCGATCCCGCAGAACATGGTGCATGTCAGCGCGCCGCAGGACCAGGGGGGCGCCTTCGGCGTCAAGGCGCCGGTCTATCGCGAGCCGATCATGATCGTGCACCTCACCCGCCTGCTCGGCCGGCCCGTGCGGTGGATCGAGAGTCGCGAGGAGCATCTGATGGCGGTGAGCCAGGAGCGCGACCAGATCCACGACCTCGAGATCGCCGCCGACGACGAGGGGCGGATCCTTGCGCTCCGCGACCGGATCCTCGCCGACAACGGCGACAGCTGCGAGGGGGTCTTCTGGGGCTTCGTGATGCCCTTCTACGGCGCGGCGATGGTGCCGAACGGCTACGCCATCCCCAAATGCGACATCCATGTGCGCGCGGTGGCCACCAACAAGTCGGCGCTGTCGCCCGCGCGCGCCTTCGGCACCCTGCCCGGCCGCTTCGCCGTGGACCGGATGATCGACATCCTCGCGCGCAAGCTCGGGAAGGATCCGGCCGAGGTGCGCCGCCTCAACATCCTGCGCGAGCTGCCGCATGTCAGCCCGACGGGGGTGCACTACGACTACAGCGACTATCTCAAGGTCTGGGACAAGCTGATCGAGACGGTCGATCTCGCAGGCTTCCGCCGCGAGCAGGCCGCCGCGCGTGCCGAGGGGCGCCACATCGGCATCGGCTTCGGCACCTCGGTGCACGCCTCGGGCGTGGCCTCGGTCGCGCTCGTGCCGATGGAGGGTCAGCCTGGCTACGGCTCGGCGACGGTGAAGATCGACTCGCGCGGGACGGTGACGGTGCTCGAGGGCGACGCGCCGCAGGGCCAGGGGCACGAGACCGCGATGTCGCAGGTCGTGGCCGACATGCTCGGCGTCGATCCCGAGGCGGTGATCGTCCGGGTCGGGGACTCGGTCGCCACACCCTTCGCCTCGGGCACCTTCGGAGCGCGCGGGGGCTCGTACACGGCGAGCGCGGTGGCCCTGGCCGCGAAGGCGCTGCGCAGCAAGCTCGCCCGCATCGCGCTGCACGATGCCCGGCGCAACGAGGAGCCGGACTCGGTCACCTTCGCGGGGGGAAAGCTCATCGCCGGTGACGGAAACCCCCTCACGACCTTCGCCGACATCGCCGAGCGGGTCATCATGCGGCCGCTGGACCTGCCCGAGGGAATGGATGCGAGCCTCGAGCACACCGCCTTCTTCGAGGCCGACTTTCCGATGATGTCCTACGACGCGGTCGCGGTGAAGGTGGAGGCCGACCCCGAGACGGGCCGCTTCCGCATCCTCGATGTCACCGTCGCGGCCGATGTGGGCAACATCATCAATCCCCAGATCGTCGAGGGGCAGACGCACGGGGGCATCGTCCAGGGGCTGTCGAACGCGATGTTCGAGGAGTTCGTGTACGATGCGAACGGCATCCAGCTGTCGAGCACGCTCGAGGCCTACAAGATCGCCAACGCCGCCGACGTGCCCCCGATGCATGTCGTTCACGCCAACACGCCCTGCCGGCACACGCCGCTCGGCACGCGGGGGATGGGCGAGGGCACGCCGGGGCCGGTGCCCGGCGCGCTCGTCAACGCGATCTGCGACGCGCTCGCCCCCTTCGCCGTCGAGATCGACAGCCTGCCGATCCGGCCCGACCGGCTCTGGCAGGCGCTGCGCGCGGCCAGCGCGGGCTGATCCGCCCTGCGGGGCCGCCTGCGCGCGCCGCGCGCGGCCCCGTTCCACCCCAAGCGACGGAGACATCCCATGCGGCTCGGCATTCCCTGCTGGAGTTTCGGCATCCAGCATCTGCAGGGCTACCTGCCCTTCGAGGGCGCGGCGAAGATCGTGGCCGCGCTCGGCTTCGACACCACCGCCATCGGCTGGGCGCACATCGACTGGCCGCGGGTCCGCGCCGACCCGGTGGCGGCGGGCGACGATGTGCTGCGCGTGATCGAGCCGCTCGGGCTTGAGATCGACGACAGCTTCATCTGGTTCCGCAACCGCTACATCAGCGAGCTGAAGCAGGAGCTGAAATGCACCCTGACCCAGCCCGACCCGGCCGCGCGCGAGGACAACTTCGAGATGCTGAAGTCCTTCGTCGCCTTCTGCAACCGGATCGGCTGCCCGGGCATCACGCTGAGCTCGGGCGTGAAATACGAGGAGGAGGGCTTCAGCTACGAGGAGATCTACCGCATCGCCCGCACCGAGCTCAGGCGCATGGTGGACTATGCCGGCGAGCGGGGGGTGGAGATCCGGCCCGAACCGCACCGCGAGTCGGTGATGGGCACGATCCAGAACTGCCTGAGGATGCTCGAGGATGTCCCGGGGCTCAGGATCAGCCTCGACTATTCGCACTTCATGCCGCAGGGCCACAGCCTCGAGGACGTGCATGTGCTGATCCCCTACGCCGGCCACGTCCACGCCCGCCAGGCCAACCGCGAGCGGCTGCAGGTGCGCTACGAGGAGGGGATCCTCGACTTCGAGGAGATCATCAGGGCGCTCGTCGCGCGCGGCTACAAGGGCAACATCGCGCTCGAATATGTCTGCGTGAACTACCGCGGCTGCAACGACATCGACGTGATCACCGAGAGCCTCAAGCTGCGCGAGGATCTCGTCCGCTTCCTCGCGAAGCATGATCCCGCCTATGTCCCCGCCCGCGCGGCCCGATGAGCGCGGCGCCCGTCGTCGCCGGGGTGGACTGCATGACGGTGCGGCTGCCCCTCGGCCGTCCGCTCTGGGCTGCGGGCCTCGAGATCCGAGCCCGCGACTTCTTCGTCGTCCGGGTGCGGACGGCCTGCGGGCGGGCGGGACACGGCTTCGTCAAGAGCCGGGGGGTGCGGCTGGACGCGATCGTGGCCGAGACGCTCGCGCCGCTGCTGCTCGGGCAGGATCCCCGCCGGACAGAGGCGCTCTGGCGGTCGATGATGGCGGCCACCCAGCTCGCCGGCCGGCACGGGGCGGTGCTGCGGGCGATCGGCTGCCTCGACATCGCGCTGTGGGACCTCAAGGGCCAGCTCTGCGGCGAACCGGTGTTCCGGCTGCTCGGCGGGGGGCGGGAACGGGTGCGCGCGATGGCCGTGGCGGGCTACTACGAAAGGGACCCGGACGACACGGGGCCCATGCACGAGGATCTCGCGGCGCT
>CALDYW010000132.1 GCA_937944395.1 uncultured Paracoccaceae bacterium
CCGCCGCGCCTTCGGGAGAGGCTCCCCCGGCCGGGACCGCCGCCGCCTCGGCCGCCGCGCCCCCGGGGGAGGCTCCCCCGGCCGGCCCCGCCGGCGCCTGCGGCCCCGTCTGCGGCGCATCGCCCCGCCCGGTCGCGGCCCCGGCCTCGGCCACCGCTTCGCCGACCGGTGCCGGCTGTGCCGCGAAGGCCTCCGCAGCCTGCCGATCCTCCCCGGCATCGCCGCCGCCGGCAGCCCCGGCCCCCGGGGCAGGCCGGCCGGCCGCCGGATCGGCCGGCCCGGACTCGGCGGCGCGCCGCTTCGGCCGTTCGCCCCGCACCGCCGCATAGCCCAGCGCCTGCATCAGCCCGGCGAACTGTTCGAGCGTCATGCCGGTGATCGACAGCATGTCCGGCGTCGCCTCGAAGCCGCCGCGGCTGTCCTTGGTGCGGATCATGTCGGCCAGCCGCTCGAGCATGTCGATGCGGATCGCACGGTCCCCCGCCGGCCGGTAGCCCGCAAGCGTGTAGAAATGCGCCGGAACGGCCCGGATGTTCGGGATCGTCACCAGCCCCGGCGGCGGGCTCTCGGGGAATTCCTGAAGCCCGTTCGCAAGGCTCCAGAGCACCAGCCTCAGCCGCGTCGGCGCGGGCTTGAGCAGGGGCGGCAGGAAGATCGTGTACTGCCCGAACCGGAGCCCGTGCTTCCTGAGCGCCGCCCGCGCCTCCTGGTCGAGCGCGCGCGCCTCCTCGGCCACGCCCTCGCGCGGCAGCACGCCCATCGCCTCGACCAGACGGAAGGCAAAGCCGCGGGCGAGGCCCGTCAGCCCCTCGTCGCGGGCCATCGCCAGAAGCGGCTCGAACAGCGTCGCCACCTTGCGGTCGATGAAGTGCTGGAGCCGCCGGCGCACCTTCTCGGCCACCTCGGGGCCGGCCTCGTCGTCCACGAAGGGCTCGACCTGCGGCCGCAGCGGCTCGGGCCCGGCCACAAGCTTGCCGACCGCGCTCGACCCCCACATCAGCCCGCCCTGTTCGGTGAAGTCGAGCTCGGTGTCGGGCGCGTTGGTAAAGCGGTCGGCGCGCAGGTGGAACTCGGGGCGCAGCGCGGCCAGGCTGGCCGAACGCAGGGTGCGGGCCTCGTCGGCGCTGGAGCTGCTGTCCTGGCGGAAGCGGAACCCTTCGAGCCGGCCGATGAACTGGCCCTCGACCGTCACCTCGCCCCTGTCGTTCACCTCGGCCACGAGGTCCTCCTTCGCCTTGAGGCGGCGGAGCAGGACGCTGGTCCGCCGGTCCACGAACGCGCGCGTCAGTGCGCCGTGCAGCGCGTCCGACAGGCGGTCTTCTACCGCGCGCGTCTCGCCGCGCCAATGGCCTTCGTCGGCCAGCCATCCGGGGCGCTGGGCGACGTAGGTCCAGGTGCGGATATAGGCCAGCCGCTTCGACAGGGCGTCGATGTCGCCCTCGCAGCGGTCGATGCGGGCGATCTGCGCGGCGAACCAGTCGGCCGGCACCCTTCCGCCGTCGTGCAGGAAACCGAAGAGGCGCCGCAGGAGGCCGGCGTGCTCGGCCGCCGAGATGCCGCGGAAGTCGGGCACGCGACAGACGTCCCACAGCAGCCGAACGTCGCGCGCATCCGCCAGCCGGGCGCGGATCTCGGGCTCGGCCGACAGCGTCTTGAGCGCGATCAGGTCGTCGGCCTCGCGGGCGCGGGCGAGCCACTCGTTGTCGCTGCTGGCCTCGAGGCTGGCGATCAGCCGGTCGGGCGAGCCGAAATCGAGCGCGTGGTTGCGCCATTCCAGCCGCCGGACGGGCGCGAAGCGGTGGGTGACGATGGCCTCGACCACGTCCTCGGCCAGCGGCCGCGCCTCGCCGGTGACCCCGAAGCTGCCTGGCACCACATGGCGCCCGGCGCGGCCGGCGATCTGCGCCAGTTCGTTCGGCCAGAGCGCGCGCATCCGCCGGCCGTCGAACTTGGCGGTGGCTGCGAAGGCGACGTGCCGGATGTCGAGATTGAGCCCCATGCCGATCGCGTCGGTGGCCACCAGATAGTCCACATCGCCGTTCTGGTAGAGCGCGACCTGGGCGTTGCGGGTGCGCGGGCTGAGCGCCCCCATGACCACCGCGCAGCCGCCCTTCTGGCGGCGGATCACCTCGGCGATCGCATAGACGTTCTCGACCGAGAACCCGACGATGGCCGAACGCGGCGGCATCCGGCTGAGCTTCTTCTCGCCGGCGTAGGAAAGTTCCGAGAAGCGCGCGCGCCGGATGAAGGTCGCCCCCGGCACCAGCGCCGCGATGGCGCCGCGCATCGTCTCGGAGCCGAGGAACATCGTCTCCACGAGGCCACGCGCGCGCAGCAGCCGGTCGGTGAACACATGCCCCCGCTCGGGATCGGCGCAGAGCTGGATCTCGTCCACCGCCACGAAGTCGGCGCCGATCTCCTGCGGCATCGCCTCGGTGGTGCAGACCCACCAGGCGGTGCGCTCGGGCACGATCCGCTCCTCGCCGGTCACCAGGGCCACCACCGAGGGGCCCCGCGCCGCCACGATCCGGTCATAGACCTCGCGCGCGAGCAGCCTGAGCGGCAGGCCGATCACGCCGGTGCGATGCGCCAGCATCCGCTCGATGGCGTAATGGGTCTTGCCGGTGTTGGTGGGGCCGAGAACGGCCGTGACCCGCCCACGCTCGGACATCGCCTGCGCCCAACTTCAGAGGTTCGAGCCCGACACCTTGCGTTCGAGCCTCCGGATTGCCTCGCTTATCCCGGGGCTGTGGGGATGTATAGACTGCGCCGCGCGCCAGGCGGACAGAGCCTTGTCGGGATATCCGATCTCCTCGAGAATCGTGCCGAGGCCAGAAAGCGCCCCGAAGTGCCGCGGTTCGAGGGCAAGGACCATGCGGATGTCGGCCAGCGAGGGCCCGTAGTCGCCGCGCGCGAAATAGGCGGTGGCACGCGCGTTCCAGCCCTCGGGAAACTCGGGCGCGTGATCGGTCAGGGCGGTGAAATGCGCGATGGCGGCATCGAGGTCGCCGGCCGACAGCGCCTCGCGTCCGCGCCTGAGCAGCAGGTCCATCGCCGGCGACCCGGACTTCGACCATTCGGCCCAGATCGCCTGTTCGACGGATTGCCATTCGGGCAGCACCGGCGCCTTCAGCCGGGCAAACAGCGCGTCGAGGTCCTCCGGCCCCGCGGAAGACGCGCCCGCGCTGAGGCCGAGGGCCAGGAGTGCCGCCACGACACGGTTGGCAAGGGTGCGCGGGATGCCCATAACTGGGCCAGTGTAGCGCAACGCCGGCCGATGGCGAGAGCCGGGCCGTCACGAGAGGGAGATGGCATGAGCGATGTGATCGACGCCGCCGTGGAGGCGCTGCGGCAGAAGCTCACGGGCGGATTCGACGGCGTCGCGAAATTCGTGATCCCGGGCGAGGGAACCATCCTGCTCGATGCCTCGGGCGTGCGCGCGGGCGACGGCGAGGCCGACGTGACCCTGACCGCCGAGGCCGACGTGTTCCGCGCCATCCTCGAGGGCAACCTCAATGCCACCGCCGCCTTCATGACCGGGCGGCTGTCGGTTGACGGCAACATGGGTCTGGCGATGCGCCTCGGCTCGGTCCTCGGCTGACCGGCATGGATCCCGCGCCGCTCCACGCCGAGGTTGCCGAGGGGCCGCCGGGCGGCGCGGCGCACTGGATCCGTGCCGAGGACGGAGTGCGGCTGCGGCTGGGCCACTGGCCGGCCGCGGGCACCGGGCGCGGCACGGTGCTCCTGGTTCCCGGCCGCAGCGAGTATGTCGAGAAATACGGGCGCACCGCGGCCGACCTCGCTGCCGCAGGCTATGCCACCGCGGTGATCGACCTGCGGGGCCAGGGTCTGGCCGATCGCCTCCTGTCCGACCCGATGCTCGGCCATGTCGCCGATTTCGGACATTACCAGCGCGACATCCGGGCGATGCTGGCCGGCGTGAGGGCGCTCGGCCTGCCCGGGCCGCTGCACCTGCTGTCGCATTCGATGGGCGGCTGCATCGCGCTCAGGGCGCTCGTCGAGGGTCTGCCGGTGGCCTCTGCCGCCTTCTCGGCGCCGATGTGGGGCATCGTCGTCACGCCCGCGCTGCGGCCGATCGCGCGCATCGTGGCCGGCGCGGCGGGAACGCTCGGCATCGCCGGGCGGGCGGCGCCGGGGTCTGGCCCGCCGCACTACGTGCAGGTGACGCCCTTCGAGGAGAACCGGCTGACGCGCGACCCCGACCAGTATGCCTACATGCAGCGCCAGACCCGGGCGCATCCGGAACTCTCGCTCGGTCCTCCGAGCCTTGGCTGGGTGAATGCCGCGCTGGTCGAGATGCGGCGGCTCGCGCGTCTCGCTCCGCCGCGGCTGCCCGCCTACGGCGCCATCGGTTCGCGCGAATCGATCGTCACGATCCCACCGGTTCGGCGGATGTTCGCCCGCTGGCCCGGGGCGCGGCTCGAGATCTACGAGGGTGCCGAGCACGAGCTGCTGATGGAGCGCCCCGCGCTCCGGCGGCGCTTCCTCGACGCCGTGCTGGCGCTGTTCGCGGCCGCCGCCGTGCCGGCCTGAACCGGGCTGC
>CALDYW010000133.1 GCA_937944395.1 uncultured Paracoccaceae bacterium
GCCCGTCCGTGGCTTCCGCCGGAGCGACCCCCCCGGGCGGCCCTGGCGCCACGACCCCCGGCCCCGGTGTGCCCGCCTCCCCACGGTCGCGGCCGGTGCACTGCCCGGGCCCCGCCGGTGCCCCGGCGCCGGCCGGAGCCGCCGCCCGGATATCCGGCGCGGCCCGGCCCTCGGCGGGCGCCTCGACCACGGTGAAGCCGGCCAGCGTCGCGTCGCCGGGGAGCGGCACGAACCGGCAGCGCAGCAGCCGCCCGTCGCGCAGGCGCGCGGTGCCCGCCCAGTCCGCCCGCTCGCCGCGCTCGGCGACGTAGTCGCGCACCTCGCCCCAGAGCGGCGTCGGCAGGGTGGCGGCCGACCAGGTCCGTGTGGCATCGAGGATCCCGACCTCGGCCAGCGTCGCCCCGGGGTCGTGCCCCCAGAGCTCGGCATAGGCCCGGTTCGACACGGTCAGCACGCCCGCCGCCGAGATCACCGCCACCGCCTCGTCGAGGGTGTCGAGCACCGCCTGCCCGACCTCGATCTCGGAGCGGAAGCGCCGGGTGAGCGAGACATCGGCCGAGATGTCCTCGAACAGGAAGGCGAGCGCGCCGTCGGGGTGCGGCCGGCCGGTGACGCGGAAGGTCTGGCCCGAAGGCAGCGTCCAGGTCTCGCGCAGGACACCGTCGGCCGCCGCGGTCTCGAGCTCGGCGAGCTTGCGCCGCCAGGCCGCGAAGTCGCGCATCTCGGGCATCCGGCGCAGGTCGCGCAGGCGGTCGAGAAAGGCATAGAGCGTCGGCCGCGCCGACATGAACGGCACGTCGAGGGTGGTGAGGTCGGTGAGCGCGGGGTTGAACAGCGCAAGCCGCCGCGTGCGGTCGAAGATGGCCAGGCCGATCGGCAGGTCGGCGAAGGTCTTGGACAGCGTCCGCACGAACTCGCGCAGGGCGTCCTCGGCCTGCACGAGGTTGTCCGCGGGCAGGGCGGTGAACAGAACCTCGCCGCCGCCGAGCCGCCGGGCGTGCACCTCGAACCAGCGCAGCGGCGCGCCGCTGTCGTCGCGCAGGGCGCTGCGGAAGGGCGGCGGCGGCGAGAACTCGGGCGGGGCCAGCGCGGAAACGTCAAGCAGCGCCGGCGGCGGCCAGAGCTGCGCCCGCGCGGGGCCGAGATGCGCCGCCACCGCCGCGAAATAGGCCTCGTTCGCCCAGGTCACGCCGCCGGACGCCCCCTGGCGCCAGATCAGCGCGGGCCCGCCGCGCACTGCCTCCTGCAGCAGCGCGAGCTCGGCCTCGAGTGCGGCGATCGTCTGCCCGTCGGCGGTGCTCGGCGCCTCGGGCCCGGCCTCGACCAGCGCCACCCGCACCCGCCCGTCGCGCCATTCGGCCACCAGCCGGTCGGCGGCGCCGCCCTCGGCGGCGAGCTCGACGCGCCCGGCCTCGGCCAGGTGCGCGACGGCGGCATCGAGGCCCGGGAACCGCGCGCGCAGCAGTGTGGCCAGCCGGTCCCACGCCGTGCCGCGCCCGGGTGCGGCGGCCAGCATCGCGCGCGCCGCCGGGGTGGCATCGGCCAGATCCTCGTCCTCGAACAGGAAGGCCAGGCGTTCCCCGCCCTCGGCGAGCAGCGCGCCTGCCGCCGCGCCCTGCGCCCGGCGGGTGGCGATCCAGGCGGCGGCGGCGAAGGCCAGAGCCGCCGTGGCCGCGGCGGCGGCGAGAAGGACGAGAACATCGGCGGTGCTGACGGTGCTCACCTGTCGGGCTCCCGGCGGGGGGATGGCTGCGGCGGCCATGCCCGACCGCCACCGGCGCAGCTTCGGCCCGATCGGTTAACGGCGGGTTAAGCGGCGAAGCGCGCCGGCCGCTCCGCGGCGCCGCCGCCCCGCGACGGTCCGCCCGGCAGCTGACCCGCAAGCCGCAAGGCGCAGGGGGCGAGGCGGAGCCGCCGGCTGCGCGTCCCTCCGGAAATGCAGGTCGGCACGCAGGTCGGCACCGGCGGGCGCTGCCCGAGGGTGGCGCGCAAGCGCCCGCCGCTTGCGGCCGCGCCGGCGCCTCGCGCGTCCGGGCGGAACCGGCCGGCGCCTCGCGGGCGCGCAGGCTCCGCCCGGCGCCGTGCCCCGCAACCGCGCCCCGCAACCGCGGTCCGCGGACCGAATCGGTCGCAAGCCGGCGGTCAGGCCTCGATCGGCCGGTTCTCGCCGAGGCCGCCGCCGGCCGCGCCGCCGCCGTCGTCCACGATCGCACGCCGCGGCCAGGTCACGCCGACGATCGCCCCCGAGCGTTCCGGCCGCTCGTCCGGCGCCAGGAAGGGGTCGGACCCGTTCGCGAAGGTCAGCGCGGCCCCGGTCCGCTCGAGCAGGGTCTTGGCGATGAACAGCCCCAGCCCCATGCCTTCGTATTCGGGGCGTTGCGTGCGATCCTGCGCCGACTGGCGCCGGCGCACGAAGGGGTCTCCGATCCGGCCGATCAGCTGCGGCGGAAAGCCCGGGCCGTCGTCGGCGATGCGGACGGTCAGGCTGCGGTCGGTCCATTCGGCGCTGATCCAGACCCTGGACGCGGCGAAATCGACGGCGTTCTGCACCAGGTTCCTCAGCCCGTGGATCACCTCGGGGCGGCGCTGGATCGAGGGCTGGCGGGCGTCGCCGCCGGGCCCGGGCGCGACCTCGAAGATGATCTCGCGGCCGCGCCCGAGATGCGGCTCGGCGGCCTCGCGGATCACCACGGCGAGCGGTGCCGAGCGCAGGTGCAGGTCGTCCTTGCCCGCCCGGCCCATCGAGCGCAGGATGTCGCGGCAGCGGTCGGCCTGCTCGCGGATCAGCCGCGCGTCCTCGAGAAGGTCCGGCCGGTCGGCGAGCGCCTCCATCAGTTCGGTCGAGACCAGCTTGATCGTGGCCAGCGGCGTGCCGAGCTCGTGCGCCGCCGCGGCCACCACGCCGCCGAGGTCGGTCAGCTTCTGCTCGCGCGCCAGCGCCATCTGCGTCGCGGCCAGCGCATCGGCCATGCCGTGGGTCTCCTCGGTGACGCGGTGGGTATAGGCGGCAAGGAAGGCGATGCCGATGGCGATCGCGGTCCACATCCCGAACTGGTAGAGCCGGGGCAGCTCGAGCGTGCTGCCGTCGGCCAGGACCAGCGGCATGTGGTGCAGCGCGATCAGCGAGAGCAGGCCGGTCGCCACCAGCCCGAGGAACACCGTGGCCTTGAGGTCGAGAGAGGTCGCCGACACCACCACCGGGGCGATGATCAGAAGCGCGAAGGGGTTGTTGAGCCCGCCGGTGAGGTAGAGCAGGAAGGCGATCTGGGCGATGTCGAAAAGCTGCGTCAGGGTCGCCTCGATCTCGCTCAGACGCTTGGTCTCGGGATAGACGAAGATCGAGACGAGGTTGACGAGGATCGCCGCGCCGATGGCCAGATAGAGAAGCCCGAGGTCGAGCTGCACGCCGAAGGCGCGTTCGGCGACGGTGATCGCCACCAGCTGTCCGGTGACGGCGATCCAGCGCAGCACGATCAGCGTGCGCAGCCGCACCCAGTCGCCCCGCGACCGGCTGGGGAAGAGCCCGAGGCTCGGCACCGACATCGCCATGGCTGACTGCCCTTCCCCCCCCCCGCGCGCCGCCTGCCGGCGCCTGTGGCATCGTGCCTCTTTGATATGGGCGCGGGTCGGGCCGATCAATCGCGGCGGGCGGCCGGTCGCGCCGCCTCGGAGGACGGGCGATGAAGAGGCTCTATGCCGCCGTGGCACTGGCGGGGGTGGCGGCCCTGCTGGGCACGATGGGCTATCTGGTGCTGACCGGCCGGAACGACGACCCCTTCGCCCCCTGCCGCAGCGCGCAGGTCGCCGGCGGGGCGGGGGCGCTCGGCGGTCCCTTCGCGCTGACCGCGCCCGACGGGCGGCGGATGACCGAGGCCGATGTCATCGCCGGCCCGACGATCCTCTACTTCGGCTACACCTTCTGCCCCGACGTCTGCCCGCTCGACACCGCGCGCAATGCCGCTGCGGTCGATCTTCTGGAAGAGCGCGGCATCCTCGTCACGCCGGTGTTCATCACCGTAGACCCCGCGCGCGACACGCCCGAGGTGGTGGGCGAGTTCGCCGCGTATATCCATCCGCGGATGCTCGGACTGACCGGCACGCCCGAGGAGGTGCGAGCCGCGGCGCAGGCCTACCGGGTCTATTTCCGCGCGAACGAGGGCGATCCGCTGACCTACCTCGTCGATCACTCGACCTTCAGCTACCTTGCCCTGCCGGGGCACGGCGTGGTCGAGGTGTTCCGGCGCGAGACGACGCCCGAGCAGATGGCCGATGCCGTGGCCTGCTTCGTCGGCCGCGCCGGCGGCGGCTGAGCGGCTGTCCGCAAACCCGGCGGAGCACCGGCCGCGGTTCCGGAACGCGGCTCTGGCCCCGGTGCCGGCCCGTGCACAGGCACTGCCGGCGCCCGCCCGCCGCCGCGCCTGCCCCACCCCCGGGGGGCCGCATCGCCGCGCTGGCGCCGACCCGCGGTTGCGGACGGACCCCGGGCGCCGACGCTCCCCAACCCCGGCCCCGCCCGACACCCCCGCCCGACGCGCGCCAGACCCGCCGGCGGCCGCGGATTTGACCCGGGGGCCAGTCCTCCCTAGAACGTATCGGGGAAACGCCGGAGGCAGAGGACGCACGCATGGCCGAGACGACGGGCGAGGATCTGGGCGCCGACCGGTCGCTGCTTCTGGTCGATGACGACGAGCCGTTCCTGAAGCGTCTGGCGAAGGCGATGGAGCGGCGGGGGTTCGAGCCGGTGCTGGCCGAGACCGTCGCCGCCGGCAAGACGATCGCCGCCACCCGGCCGCCGGCCTATGCGGTGATCGACCTGCGCCTGGGCGACGGCAACGGCCTCGATGTGGTCGAGACGCTGCGCGAAAGCCGCCCCGATGCGCGGATCGTGGTGTTGACCGGCTACGGGGCGATCGCCACAGCGGTCGCGGCGGTCAAGATCGGCGCGACCGACTATCTGTCGAAACCCGCCGACGCCAACGACATCACCCATGCGCTCCTGTCGCGGGGCGACACCCTGCCGCCGCCGCCGGAAAACCCGATGAGCGCCGACCGCGTGCGCTGGGAGCACATCCAGCGGGTCTACGAGCTCTGCGACCGCAACGTCAGCGAGACCGCGCGGCGGCTGAACATGCATCGCCGCACGCTGCAGCGCATCCTCGCCAAGCGCAGCCCCAAGTGATCCGCGCCGCAGCCGGGCTGCCGGTGCTGGCCCTGCCGCCCGCGGCCTGCGGTCCCCTGCCGGATCCGCCGCCGGGCGCGGCTGCGCCGGCGGCGGCGGCGCGGCTTGTGCCCGATGCCGCGGGGATCGAGGGTGCCGGGAGCCCGCAGCGGGCGGACTTCGGCCGCGCCGAGGACGGTGCGGTGGCGGCGGTGACGGCGGTCATCGGCCCCTCCCTCCCGGGCCGCGGAAGACCCTGACGCACTGTGCTGGCGGGCCGGTCGCGGCG
>CALDYW010000134.1 GCA_937944395.1 uncultured Paracoccaceae bacterium
ATCAGGCCGAGGCCGAGCGCGATCAGCGCGGCAGGCGATGCATCGCCTGAGCCTGCCAGCGTCGCGACGAGGCGGGCGAGATCGGCCAGCGGTCCGGTGGCGGGCAGCGCAAGCGAGGCGACCCCGGTGGCGAAGGCGAGCAGCCCCGCCCACCAGGTGAGCGAGTTGGGGCGGATGTAGCGCATGGGATCAGGCCCTCCGGATCAGAATGGTGAAGATGTCGGTCAGCCGCGCAAGCCAGCCGGCAGGTGCGTCGGGCGCAGGCTGCGGGACAGACGGCAGCAGCGTAGGCGTCGGTCGCAGCAGGTCCAGCGCCTTGGCCTCGGTCAGGCGACGGACCGGTCGCGAGAAGTCGACACGGCCCCCGCGGTCAACGGCCCAGACCGGGATCGTTCCGCCGGGATAGCGGCCGTGGCGGAAGAGGTCGCGCTCGGCCTCCCGGCGCGGAATGATCGAGGCCGGCCGCCGCCAGGTCAGAAACGCGTCGGCGGCGGCAACGCGATTTCCGGCGTTGAGGGCTTTGGTCAGCGTGGCCTTCGCGATGCCGCCGGTGTTGTAGTGGAACGAAACCAGGGAATCGAACTCGTGGGGTTCAAGCGGCACCTTCACCGCGCGGCGCACCTCGGCCTCGTAGGCGGCGAGGTCGGTGCGGAAGAGCCGGAAGGCCTCGCGGATCCCCGAATCGAGATCGGCGGGCATCCCGCGCGGCATGGTCGCCGGATCGGGCGGACCGGCCGCGGCCGTGTGGCCGATGCCGAAAGTCCAGATATTCTTCACATCGAGATAGGGTCCGGGCACGATGCCTTCGTGCCGGACGAGGGCCAGAAGCCCCCGGTCGGTCATGTGCATGGGATTACCTGAGGAGCGAGAGGACGAGGATCAACACCGCGATGGCGAGGCCGATGCGCAGGCGGTGGGAGAAAGTCTGTCCGGGATCGCCCGGCTCGCAGCGAAGGGCGCGCGCGCGGCGGAGAAGGTCATTCATCGTCGGCCCCTCCCTTCGCGCCACGCAGCCGGGCGAGGACGAGTTCGATGAAGGCGGGGCCGAAGACGCCCACGAGATAGGCGGCCGAGCCCGCCGCCCCGCCCGCAGGGATCGCTTCGGGCGGCAGACCCATCCAGGCCGTAATGACGGCCATGGAGAGGCTGCCCATCCCGGCCGCGATGAGACCGCCCAGCAGGATGTGGCGCAGGGCGTCGCGGAGCCGCATCCGGGTAGTCAGCGCATTGGTCGCGCCGCCAAGCGCGCCCCAGGCCGCCAGGATGACGGCGGTGGAGGTAGCCAGATCGCGCAATGCGGCGGCGATGAAGCCGGTTTCTTCGTTCATCGCCGGATCTCCAACAGCGGGATGGATGTGATCGACCCCAGCCGCTCAAGGTCGAGCGTCACGTCGAGCGCGTCGGTGTCGAAGCGGACCGGCACATCGAACTCGAACCCCGCGGTGATCGCGACGCCAGCGCCCGGCGCGCCGCTGAAGGTGACGACGCCAGTGGCGGTTTCGACGGACCAGCCGGAGAGCTGCTCGACCCCGGCGAGCGCGATGCGCACGCCGCCCGCCACCGGCTTGGCGATGGCGCGCGTCCAGGATTGCGCCCCCGAAGCGTAGCGTTTGACCAGCTGGAAAGCGGTCGTCGTGCCGTCGCCAGTGCCGATCGGCTGATCTGTCGGCGACGGCGTGCCCGACGGCAGGCAGGACTTGTGGTCGCCCCAGTCCTTGAAGCGGAAACCGTGAAGCCGACCGTTGCGCGCCTCGAAGAAAGCGACGACCGCCGCGAGATCGTCGGCGCGGCGGATGCCGTAGGCGACGTCGTAGCGGCGACGGCTGTTGGCCCAACTGGCGTTGCGTTCCTCGTCCCCGCTCGCCAGCTCGACGATCTGCGTACGCCGTTCCGGGCCGCCGCGTGCGCCTCGGCCGATGTTGTCCGGAAACCGGATCTCGTGGAACGCCATGGCTGGTCCTCACATCCCGCGCCGCCCGAGCGACACGGCGCGGGCGATGTCGCTCGCGACCTGAGTGCGCGACTGCCGGAAGCTCTCGGCATCCCGTGCGTTGATCGTGACATTGACGGTCGCGGTGGTTGCCTGGCCGTACCCCGCCGCCTCGCGCCGGGAGAGAACCCGCTCCCCGCGTTGCAGGATTGCGGGAACCTCGTCGGGTCGCAGCCCGGCCCAGCCGCCGGAATGCATTCGCGGCGCATTGGCGAACGCCAGCGCCGGGACCATCCGACCGGGACCGGGTGCCCCGACCACCCCGCCTGTGTGCAGGATGTTCGCGAAAATCCCGCCCGCCCCGCCCAGCGCGCCAGAAAGGGCGTTAGCAATCGGGCCGAGGATGAAGCGCCGGGCCGCGAGCTTCGCGAGGTCGGCGATCATCGACGTGACCAGATCGCGGAAGTCGAGCTTGCCGGTCTTGACGAAATCACTGACGGCATTCTCCGCGCTCTGGAACGCGCCCACCAGCGCGCTGCCGATATCCCCGCCGATGTCGCGCGCCTTGGCGGCATAGTCGGCGAGGGCCGCCGTGACGGCTTGCCAACCGGTCAGCGCCTGCTCGGCTCCGGCGGCAGTATCAGCCCCTGCCTGTCGTCCGGCCGCTCCGGCGCGACCCGCCGCCCCGCCGGTCACGTCCATCTCTTCGCCCAATGCCCCGGCTGCGGCCGCGGCGTCCGCCAGCGCCGTTTCGGCATCGGCCCCCGTGCCGGTCACCGCATCCTTCAGCGCCTGCCAGCTGGCCAGCGGCCGACCGGCGGCATCGGCCAGCATGCCTGCCGCTTCGCGATAGCCGTCAGCCCGGGCGCGGGCATCGTCAGCCATGACACCGAGCCCGAGGTCGGGCGGCTCGAGGTAGGTGCGTGCCAGCGCTGCAGAAAAGGCATC
>CALDYW010000135.1 GCA_937944395.1 uncultured Paracoccaceae bacterium
GCAGGTGCTGCGGCTCGGGTCGAACCTGATCCTGACCCGCATCCTCTATCCCGAGGCCTTCGGGCTCTTGGCGCTGGTCACGGTGTTCCTTGTCGGGCTGGCGATGTTCTCGGACGTCGGCATCGGCACCTCGATCCAGCAGAACCCGCGCGGCGACGAGACCGACTTCCTCGACACGGCCTGGACCGTGCAGGTGATCCGCGGCGGGCTGCTGTGGTGTGCGACCTGCGCGCTGGCCTGGCCGGCGGCGCAGTTCTACCGCGCCCCCGAACTGGCCTGGCTGCTGCCGGTGTCGGGTCTCGGGCTGCTGATCGCCGGGTTCAGCCCGACCCGGGTGGAGACGGTGCACCGGCACCTGCGGCTCGGCCGCATCACCGCGCTCGAGCTTCTGTCGCAGGCGGCGGGGATCGCGGTGATGATCGGGCTTGCGCTGGCGTTCCGGTCGGTCTGGGCGCTGGTCGCGGGCAGCGTGATCCAGTCGGCGATCCGGCTGGCGATGCTGCACCTGTTCCTGCCGGGCGCGCGCAACCGCTTCCGCTGGGAGCCTGCGGCGGCGGCCGAACTGATCCGCTTCGGCAAGTGGATCTTCCTGTCCACGATGCTGGGCTTCCTCGTGACCCAGGGCGACCGGGCGATCCTCGGGCGCTACCTCAGCCTCGAGATGTTGGGGATCTACGCCATCGGCAGCATGCTGGCGGCCTTTCCCGGCATGCTGGCGGGCACGGTGGTGGGCCGGGTGTACCTGCCGCTCTACCGCGAGGTGCAGGCCGACGGCAGCGCCCTGACGCGGCGGCGGCTGCGGCGGCTCCGGGCCGGCACCACGGCGGCGGTGATGGCCCTTGCGATGATCCTTGCCTGGGCCGGGGGACCGATCATCGACCTGCTCTACGACGACCGCTATGCGCTGGCGGGTGCCGTGGTCAGCGGGCTCGCGCTGGCCTACACCGCACAGGTTGCGGCGATGACCTACGACGCCGCGGCGCTGGCGGCGGGCGATTCGCGGGGCTACTTCGCGCTGTCGGCGGTGCGGGCGCTGGTGCTGCTCGGCGGTTTCGTGGCCGGGCTCGAGGCGGGGGGCCTCGCCGCCGCCTTCCTCGGCCAGGGACTGGGCGCGCTGGCCGTCCACGGGGCGGCGGTGGTGCTGGCGCGCAGGCACCGGGTCTGGGATCCGCTGCACGATCTGGTGACCTTCGCGGTGGCCGCCGTGCTGGGAGCCGGGGCGCTGTGGTGGAACCGCGCGCTGCTGGGCGCGCTCTGGCAGGTGGGAACCGGCTAGGCGGCGGGTCCGGCGGCCGCGCGGGCGGCGGGCGGCGGGGCGGGGGGGAACACCAGCCGCACCCGCAGCCCGGGCCGGGCATCCTCCAGCGCCAGCCCGGCGCCGTGCGCCCGGGCGATGGCGGCGACCAGCGCAAGTCCGAGCCCGTGGCCCTCGCCGCTGCGGGCGCCGTCGCCGCGCACGAACCGGCCGGTGACGCGGGCGCGATCGGCCGCGGGGATGCCGGGCCCGTCGTCGGCCACCGTCAGCGCCGCGCCCGCAGGACCGGGCGCAACCGAGATCCGGACCGTGCTGCCCGGCGGCGTGTGGCGCAGGGCGTTCTCGATCAGGTTGGCCAGCGCCTGCCCGATCAGCGCCCGGTCGCCGAAGGCCGGAACCGCCGCCGGCGGCAGGTCGGCCACCAGCCGGTGGCCGGAATCCTCGGCCGAGGGTCCGTAGAGGTCGGCCATGTCGCGGGCGACGGCGGCCAGATCGACCGGGCCGAACCCGGCCCGGGCGCTGCCCGCCTCGATCGTGGCGATCTCGAGCAGACCGCGGAACACCGCCACGGCGCGCGCCGCCTCGGCCTCGGCCCGGGCGACCAGCGCCGCCTCGTCCGATCCCTCGGGGAGCCGCGCGCGCAGGTCGGACAGGGTCAGCGCGATGCGGCTGACCGGCGTGCGCAGGTCGTGGGCGATGTCGGTGGTCACCTGCCGCAGCGCGGCGACCGAGGTCTCGAGCGCCGCGGCCATGCGGTTCACCCCGTCGGCGACGCGGCCGAGGTCGTCGGGTTCGCGTGCCGCCGGGTCGGGCAGACGCGCCGAAAGCTCGCCGGCGCCGAGGCGGGCGAGCGTGTCCTCGACCGCCGCCACCCGCCGCGCCGCCCGCCGGGCGATCCAGACGCCCGCCGCCAGCGACACGAGCATCGTGGGCGCAAGGCTGAAGCCGAGGATCGCAAGGAAGGTGCGCCCGAGCTCGACGATCGGCGCACGGCTTTCCGCGACCACCAGCACGCCGCCGGCCATCCGCTCGACCCGCGGCAGGTAGCCCGCCGGCGACAGCGCGCCGCCATCCGGTCGCGGCAGGATCAGAAGGCGCCCGCCCTCGAACCGGATCAGGGCGTTGCCGGTCACCCGGCCGTCGGGGCCGAGGAAGGCGAGGATCCGCTGCGCGGGATCGGCGGCGCGGGCATTGGCGGCGACCAGCGCGGCCAGGGTCGCCGGCGTTGCCGCGACCTCGAAGCCCGCCACCTGCTGCGCCAGATCGGCCCGCAGGCGGGACTCGATCCCGGCGCGCAGGTTCAGCCAGGCAAGACCGAGGGTCGCGAGGTTCGCCGCAGCGGCCACCGCGACGATCCCCAGCGCGAGCCGCGCCGGCGTCGAACGCCACAGGGTCGCGGCCGCGGGCGGCTGTTCCCGGTCCACGGCTAGTCCTCGATCTTGTAGCCGGCTCCCCGGACGGTGCGGATGAGCTCGCGGCCGAAGGGCTTGTCCACCTTGGCGCGCAGCCGGCTGATGTGGGTCTCGACGACGTTGGTCTGCGGGTCGAAGTGCAGGTCCCAGACCGATTCGAGCAGCATGGTCCGGGTCTGCACCCGCCCCTTGCGGCGCAGCAGCTGCTCGAGCAGCGCGAATTCGCGCGGCAGCAGGTCGATCTCGCGCCCGGCACGGGTGACGGTGCGGCGGATCAGGTCCATCCGGAGGTCGCCCGCGGTCAGCACGGTCTCCTCGGCGACGGTCGGCGGGCGCCGTGCCAGCGCCTCGACCCGGGCGGCGAGTTCGCCGAAGGCGAAGGGCTTGACGAGGTAGTCGTCGGCGCCGGCCTTCAGCCCCTCGATCCGGTCGCCGACACCGGCGATCGCGGTCAGGAACAGGACCGGCGTGGTGACCCGTGCCGCGCGCAGCGCGCGGACCAGGGACAGGCCGTCGAGGCCCGGCAGCATCCGGTCCACGATCAGCACCTCGTAGCCGCCGCCGAGCGCCCGCGCCAGCGCCTCGCGCCCGTCGCGGAGATGCTCGACCGTGTGCCCCTCCTCGCGCAGGCCGCGGGCGACGTAGTCGGCGGTGGTGGGGTCGTCCTCGACCAGAAGCAGCTTCATCGCGGGCTCCGTGCGGGC
>CALDYW010000136.1 GCA_937944395.1 uncultured Paracoccaceae bacterium
CGCCCCCGGTGGCCCTGCTGTGGCTTGTCCCGCATCGGCGGGGGCGTATATCAGCGCCATGCCCCCGGCAAGGAGAGTGCCGTGCCCGCCGACCTGCAGACCCCCGGCGCCGCCGGGATCCCCGGCCGCCCCGCCGATGGCGCCGATCCGGCCGGCAGCCTGCCCGACGATCTGCCGCCGGCCGCCCGCCGCGCGCTGGCCGAGGCCGAGGCGCGCCGCCGGGCCGTCTCCGCGGTGGCGCTTCCGGTCGAACTCGGCGGCCGCGACGGGCCCGAGCCTGTCCGCTACGGCGACTGGGAACGGAAGGGGCTGGCGATCGACTTCTGAGCGCCGGGCGCCCGCCGGCCGGGGGCCTGCGGGCCGCGGACTACTCGAGCCGGAGGTCGGCCGACTGCCCGCGCCCCTCGTCGGCGATGAAGCGCAGCCGGTCGCCGCGCAGCTCGACCACCTGGCAGTTGCTGCCGAGGTTGCGGCTGCCGTAGACGAGGTCGCGGCAGAAGTAGCTGCCGCTCCAGCGCCAGGCTCCGGTCACCGGCCGGCCGAAGGCATCGCCCGCGATCGAGCCGTCGGCGCCCACCTGCAGCCGGATGCCCATCCGGGTCAGCGTGCGGTTCTCGACCAGGCCCAGGAATGTCGCCCGGTCGCCGATCACCTGCGCGCCTTCCGCGCGGGCGAGGCCCGGAACGCAAGCCACGACCGCAAGGCAGAGCGCGGCGGCAACGGCTGCAAGGGTCGGTCGCATGGCAGCATCCCGTCGTCTGGTCCGATCCGGGAGAACCTACGCACGGGGCCGGCAACCGGATGACTCAGAGCCCCAGCACCGCCACCATGTCGTAGATCCCTGGCGGCCGGTCGAGCGCCCAGAGCGCCGCGCGGATCGCGCCGCGGGCGAAGATCGCGCGGTCGGTCGCGATGTGGCGCAGGACGATCCGCTCGCCGGAGCCGGCGAAGATCACGTCGTGCTCGCCCACGATGTCGCCGCCGCGCACCGAGGCGAAGCCGATCCGCCCGGGAAGGCGCGGTCCGGTCAGTCCGTCCCGGCCGCGGTCGGCCACCGCGTCCAGCACCTCGCCGCGACCCTCGGCCGCAGCCGCGCCCAGCATCAGCGCGGTGCCCGAGGGCGCATCGACCTTCATGCGGTGATGCGCCTCGACGATCTCGATGTCCCAGTCCGGGCCGAGCGCCGCGGCGACCCTGCGGGTGAGCCCGACAAGAATATTGACGCCGAGGCTCATGTTGCCGGCCTGCACCACCGCCGAATGCCGCGCCGCCGCGGCCAGGCGCGCGAGATCGGCGGGCGCCAGACCGGTCGTGCCCACGACATGGGCCGCCCGCGCCTGCGCCGCGATCGTGCTCAGTTCAACGGTCGCCGCGGGGGTGGTGAAGTCGATCAGCGCCCGCGCATCGACCAGCGCCGCAACCGGGTCATCCGTCACCGTCACGCCCGCCGGCGGTCCGCCCGCGGCGAGCCCCGCATCCTGTCCGACCCAGGGGTGGCCGGGCCGCTCGAGCGCCGCACAGAGCCGCGCCTCGGGGTGATCCCGCAGCAGCGCGACCAGCATCCGCCCCATCCGACCCGAGGCCCCTGCCACCGCAATTCCCGGCCGCTCGCCCATCGCTGCATCTCCCTCGCCCGAACCCGGTGCGGTCTAGCCTGCCCGCCTGCCCGCGGGAAGGGCTGCCCCGCGGACTCGCGGCCTGCGCGCGGGCCGCTTGCGGGGCAGCGCGCAACCGCCTATCTGCGCCGCATGGCGACGACGCGCTTTCCCGGCGGCCCCGGCCCCTCGCAACGGCAGCTCCGCGTCGGCGAGCTGATCCGCCGCCGGCTGTCGGAGGTGCTGGCGCGCGGCGCGGTGCACGACCCCGACCTCTTGGCGCTGTCGATCACCGTGTCCGAGGTGCGGATGGCGCCCGACCTCAGGGCCGCCACCGCCTTCGTCCTTCCGCTCGGCGGCGCCGGCGCCGAAACCGCGCTGGCCGCGCTGCGCCGCAACCGCGGCGAGCTGCGCCACCACGTCGCCCGCGTCCTCGACCTCAAGCACGCACCCGACCTGCGCTTTGCCCTCGACGACAGTTTCGACCGGATGGATGCGACCCGGCGGATGCTCGACGACGCGCGGGTGCGCCGCGACCTCGTGGCCGAGGGGCCGGCAGCGGACGGACCGGCGATGGACGGACCGGCGACGGACGGACCGGCGACGGACCGGGCGGCCGGTTCCGGCCGCGGACCCGGTCGTGCCTGACCTGCGGCGCACGGCCCTCGCGGCGGCCGTCGTTCTCGCCGCGGCGACCGCGGCCGGTGCCGAGGGGCCGTGCCGCCGGATCACCCACGAGGGGCGCGGCTACGCCGTCTGCGAAGCGGACGCCGGCGCCGACCTCCGGCTGTTCCTCACCGCGCCCGACGGCCGCCCCTGGGGCGGTTTCGCGCGCCTCGAGGCCGCGCTCGCCGGCGAGGGACTTGCGCTCGGCTTCGCGATGAACGCCGGGATGTATCACGAGGACCGCAGGCCGGTCGGCCTTTACATCGAGGCCGGAACCGAACTCGCCGCACTGGTCACCGGCCCCGGCCCCGGCAATTTCGGGATGCAGCCGAACGGCGTGTTCTGCGTGCTGTCCGACGGCCGCTTCGCGGTTGTGGAGACCGGCGCCTACGCCGCCGACCCGCCCGACTGCCGCTTCGCCACCCAGTCGGGACCGATGCTGGTGATCGACGCCGCGCTGCACCCGCGCTTCCTCGTCGGGTCCACGTCGCGCTTCGTGCGCAACGGCGTCGGGGTCAGCGCCGACGGCGGCCGCGCGATCTTCGCGATCTCCGACCGGCCGGTGACCTTTCACGAGTTCGCGCGGCTCTTCCGCGACATGCTGGGCACGCCGCAGGCGCTCTACCTCGACGGGTCGGTGTCGCGGCTGCACGCCCCGGGGCTCGGCCGGTCCGACTTCGGCCGTCCGCTGGGGCCGATCGTCGCGCTCGTCCTGCCCGCGGATCGGGGCTAGCGGCCAGCTCGGAGGGGGGGGCGCTGCCCCCCGTCGCCCGCGCCGCGGGCGACTCCCCCCGGGATACTTGCGGACCGGACATGGGGGCGTATCGCCCGCCCTGCATGTCCGGTCTGCAAATATCCTCGGGGGGTGAATTGGCCCGCACGGGCCAAGAGGGGGGCAGACAGCCCCCCTC
>CALDYW010000137.1 GCA_937944395.1 uncultured Paracoccaceae bacterium
CGGGTCTGCGTCGGCGCGGTCGCCGGGGCCTTCGGGGTCCGCGGCGAGGTGCGGCTGAAGAGCTTCTGCGCCGATCCCGCCGCCATCGCCGCCTACGGCCCGCTCGAGAGCGAGGACGGCGCGCGCCGCTTCGTCGTCACCCTCACCGGCCAGGTCGCGGGCGGGCTGTCGGCGCGCCTGTCGGGCGTGACCACGCGCGAGGCCGCCGAGGCCCTGCGCGGCCTGCGGCTTTACGCCGACCGCGCCCGCCTGCCGGCGACCGCCGAGGACGAGTTCTATCACGCCGACCTGATCGGGATGGTGGTGCGCGACACGGGCGGTGCGCCCCTCGGCCGCGTGCGGGCGGTGCTCAACCACGGCGCGGGCGATCTGCTCGAGGTCGAGGGGCCGGGCCTCAAGGTGCCGCTGCTGCTGCCCTTCACCCGTGCCGTCGTGCCCACGGTCGATCTGGCCGCCGGCGTGATCGTGGCCGACCCGCCCGAGGGGCTGATCGAATGAGGCTGACGCGCCGTCACGGGGTTCTGGCGGGGGCCTGCCTGCTCTATGCCGGCACGGTGGCGCTGGGCGCTTCGGCCCGGGCGGGGGTGGCGGTGCCGGGCATCCTCGGGCTGCTGCTGCTCTACACAGTCCTGATGCGCCCCGCGGCGCAGTGGTCGGGGCCGGGGGCGGCGGGGGCGCTCCGCTTCGGGCTTGCACTCGCCGTGCTGGCGGTCCTGGCAACCGCCCTCTGGGGGGCGGGGCAGGGTCTGGCCGCGCTCGCCGGGGCGCCGCCGCTCTGGGTGGGGCCGGGGCTGGCGCTCGCGGGCATCGCGCTGTCGCGCTCGCTCTGGAGCGCGCGGCGCGAGGCCGAGATGAACGCCTTCCTCGACGGGGCGCTGGCGGAGATCTCGGGGCTTGCGCGCGAGGTCTCGGCCGAGACCGAGGCGGCCCGCCGCCGCGCGCGGGAGGAGGACGACGCGGCCTGTGGCGCGCTGCTCGCCGGCATCGACAGCATCGGCGCGCGGCTGGCCGGCGGCGCGGGCGCCGCCGATCTGGGCCCCGAGATCGACGCGCTGGCCGCCTTCGGCGATGCCGCGTTCGTCTGGCGGGAACTCGAGGAGCGCAACGCCATCGCCCCTGGGTGGGAGGGGGTGCTGCTGGCCTTCCTCGCCCATCCGAAGATCCAAGCCTGGGAAATCCACGAGCTGGACGTCAGCGCCGCGGTGGCCCGCGCCCTCTCGGGCCCCGACCCGGGGCTGCGCCGGCAGGCCCTTGCCGCGGCCGCCGCCTGGGCGTCGCGCCCCCATGCCTTCATCGAGCGCGCGGCGCTGATGCGCGACGAGCTTGCACCCCTGGCCGACGGGCTGGCCCCCGACGAGCGCGCCGCGCTCGGGCGGCTGCTCGACGCGTTCGACCGGCTCGAACGGGAGTGCGCCGCGCGATGACCGACCGGCCCGCCACGCCCGGCGAGGCCCCCCGCTCGCACGGGCGGCTGTCGATCCGCGCCAGCGCCAGCCCGCGCAGCCTGATGGACGGGCCGCCGCAGGTGAAGGGCGCCTGGGAGGCGCGCGTCGTCACGCTGTTCCCCGAGGCGTTTCCGGGCACGCTGGGCCTGTCGCTGACCGGCCGCGCGCTGGAGGCCGGGCTGTGGCGGCTTGCGACCTTCGCATTGCGCGATTTCGGCGAGGGGCGGCACCGCAAGGTCGATGACCGCCCGGCCGGCGGCGGGGCGGGGCTGGTGCTGCGCGCCGACGTGGTGGACCGGGCACTGGCCGCCGCGGCCGAGGGCGCGCCGGAAGACCCCGCGCGCTGGCCGGTGATCTACCTGTCGCCCCGCGGCCGGCCGTTCCGGCAGGAGGATGCCGCGCGGCTGGCGGCGGCCGAGGGGGTCACGCTGCTCTGCGGCCGGTTCGAGGGCGTGGACGAGCGCGTGCTCGAGGCGCGCGCGGTCGAGGAGCTGAGCCTCGGCGATTTCGTCCTGTCGGGTGGCGAGATCGCGGCGCAGGCGGTGATCGACGCCTGCCTGCGCCTGGTTCCCGGCGTGCTCGGCAACCCGCAGTCGACCGCCGAGGAGAGCTTCGCCGACGGCCTGCTGGAGTTCCCGCACTACACCCGGCCAGCCGTCTGGCAGGGCCGGGAAATCCCGCCGGTGCTGATGTCGGGCGACCACGCGGCGGTGGCGCGCTGGCGCCGCGAGGCGGCCGAGGCGCTGACGCGGGCCCGCCGGCCCGACCTGTGGGAGGCCTACCTGCGCCGCCGCGACCCCGGATGAGCATGCCGCTTGACCGCCGCGACCGGCGCGGCTATGCGCAACGCCTGCGGGGCGCGGCGCGGCCGGCAGCATGCGGCCGGGCGGCTCCGGCCGGATCGAAGAAACACACAACATCCGCGGATGCCAACCGCGTGCAAGCGAAAGGACGACGGCGATGGACCTGATCGCTGAGATCGAGGCCGAGCAGATCGCGGCGCTCGGCAAGACGATCCCCGACTTCAAGCCCGGCGACACGGTGCGCGTGGGCTACAAGGTGACCGAGGGCACGCGGTCGCGGATCCAGAACTACGAGGGCGTGTGCATCTCCCGCAAGAACGGCGACGGCATCGCGGGGTCGTTCACGGTGCGCAAGATCTCGTTCGGCGAAGGGGTCGAGCGGGTGTTTCCGCTCTATTCCACCAACATCAGCTCGATCGAGGTGGTGCGCCGCGGCCGGGTCCGGCGCGCCAAGCTCTATTACCTGCGCAACCGTCGCGGCAAGTCGGCGCGCATCGCCGAGGTCACCAACTACAAGACGAAGGACTGAGGAGGCGGCGATGAAGCAGGGCATCCATCCCGACTATCACGTCATCGATGTGCGCATGACCGACGGCACCGTGGTGCAGATGAAGTCGACCTGGGGCAAGCCGGGCGACCAGATGGCGCTCGAGATCGACCCGCTGGCGCATCCGGCCTGGACCGGCGGCAACCAGAAGCTGATGGACACCGGCGGCCGCGTGTCGAAGTTCAAGAGCAAGTACGCCGGCCTGGGTTTCTGAACCCCTCGCGCCTTGCCAGCGCGAAGCCACTAGATATGGTGAGGGCGCGCTCCGGTGGGGCGCGCCTTTGCGATTCCGGCGGGGAAGCGACGTGGCGCATATCATCGTGGTCGGCAACGAGAAGGGCGGGTCGGGGAAATCGACCACGTCGATGCATGTGGCCACCGCGCTGGCGCGGATGGGCCATCGCGTCGGCGCGCTCGACCTCGACCTCAGGCAGAAGAGCTTCGGACGCTATGTCGAGAACCGCCGCGCCTATGCCGAGCGGCACGGGCTGGCCCTTCCGATGCCCGACTACCGCGACCTTCCCGAGGTTGACCCGGCCAGCCTGGAACCCGGAGAGAACGTCCACGACCGGCGCCTTTCGACCGCCGTGGCCGGGCTCGAGACCGAGACCGATTTCGTGGTGATCGACTGCCCGGGCTCGCACACCCGGCTGGCGCAGGTCGCCCATTCGCTGGCCGACACGCTGATCACGCCGCTGAACGACAGTTTCATCGACTTCGACCTGCTGGCCCGGACCGATCCCGAGACGAACCGGGTGCTGGGCCCTTCGATCTATGCCGAGATGGTGTGGAACGCCCGCCAGCTCAGGGCGCAGGCCGGATTGAACCCGATCGACTGGGTGGTGTGCCGCAACCGGCTGGGCGCGCAGGCGATGCACAACAAGAAAAAGATGCAGGACGCGCTCGAGGCGCTGGCGCGGCGGATCGGCTTCCGTGTGGTGCCGGGCTTCTCGGAGCGCGTGATCTTCCGCGAACTGTTCCCGCAAGGGATGACCCTGCTCGACCTTCGCGACATCGGCGTGGACCGGCTGAACGTGTCGAACATCGCCGCGCGGCAGGAGCTGCGCGACCTGATGCGCGAACTCAGGCTGCCCGGAGTGACCGTTTCCTTCTGACCGACGCGAACAGCGTGCCGCGGAACCGGGTCGAGCCGCCTTCCGCCGCGCAGAGCGCCGCAAGGCGCAGGTCGAACCGGTCGGGCGGGGCCTCGGCCCGGGCCTTGCGGAACAGGAAACGGACGAGTCGCATCACCGGGCCTCCCCTGCTGACGGGTCGAGCCTGGGCGCCGACCGTGGCGACAGCCGGGCGCAGTCGGGGAATCTCCGGGAAACCCCGGGCCGTCTCGGTGGGTGCGGTTGCGCCGGACGGAAAGCGGGCTCTGGCCTTCGCCGGCCGCCCGCGCCATGACTGACAGCGAACCGACCGCCGCGACCGGACTTCCGAGATGACCGAGACCCTCGCCCGCCTCTTCGCCCCGCATCCCGAGGGGGCGCCCGCGCTGGGTGCCCCCGGCGCAACCTGGCTCGACCACGGCGGGTTGCGGGCGCTGGCCGCGCAGACCCGCGCCGCGCTCCGCGCCGCCGGCGTCGGCATGGGCGACCGGGTGGCGATCGTCCTGCCGAACGGGCCGGCGATGGCCGCGGCCTTCCTGACCGTCGCGCAGGCGGCGGTCACCGCGCCGCTCAATCCCGCCTACCGGCGCGAGGAATTCGACTTCTACCTCTCCGACCTGGGCGCGCGGGCGGTGATCCTGCCCGAGGGTCCGGGCGGAGCCGCCGAGGCGGCGGCACAGGCGCTGGGGCTGACGGTGCTGCGGCTGGCCGAACCCGAAGGCGCGCCGGCCGGGACGTTCCGTCTGGCGGCCGGGACCGGCCCGGGCGCGGCCGCCGGTGACGGCGGCGCGCCGGGGCCCGGGGATGTGGCGCTGATCCTGCACACCTCGGGCACCACCTCGCGGCCGAAGATCGTGCCGCTGACGCAGGGCAACCTCGCCGCCTCGGCGCGGCACATCGGCGCCGCGCTGGCGCTGTCGCCCGCCGACCGATGCCTGAACGTGATGCCGCTGTTCCATATCCACGGCCTCGTCGCGGCGGTGACGGCCAGCCTTGCCGCCGGCGGCTCGGTCTGGTGCGCGCCGGGGTTCGACGCGCTGCGCTTCTTCGGCTGGCTGTCCGAGGCCGATCCGACCTGGTTCACCGCGGTGCCGACGATGCATCAGGCGATCCTCGCGCGCGCAAGGCGCAACGCCGAGGCGATCGCGCGCTCCCGCCTGCGGCTGGTGCGGTCGTCCTCGGCCTCGCTGCCGCCGCAGGTCTTCGCCGAACTCTCCGCCGCCTTCGGCGTGCCGGTGATCGAAAGCTACGGGATGACCGAGGCGGCGCATCAGATGGCCTCGAACCCGCTGCCCCCGCGGGCGCAGAAGCCCGGCTCGGTCGGCGTCGCCGCCGGCCCCGAGGTGCGGATCGCCGACGAGGCCGAAAGCCGGCTGCTTCCCGACGGCGCGACCGGCGAGGTGGTGATCTCGGGTCCGAACGTGACCCCGGGCTACGAAGGCAATCCCGAGGCCAATGCCCGCAGCTTCTTCCTGGCCGGGGGGCGGCGGTGGTTCCGCACCGGCGACCAGGGGCGGCTCGATGCCGAGGGCTACCTCTGGCTCACCGGGCGGCTGAAGGAGATCATCAACCGCGGCGGCGAGAAGGTAAGCCCGCTCGAGGTCGATGCCGTGCTGATGGACCATCCGGCGGTGGCGCAGGCGGTGGCCTTCGCCCTGCCGCACGAGAAGCTCGGCGAGGAGGTGGCGGCCGCGGTGGTGCTGCGCGACGGGGCCGAGGCCACCGAGGCCGAGATCCGCGCCTTCGCCGCCGGGCGGCTGGCCGCCTTCAAGGTGCCGCGGCAGGTGGTGATCGTGCCGGAGATTCCCAAGGGTGCCACCGGCAAGCTGCAGCGCATCGGCCTGGCCGCGCGGCTCGGCCTGGGGGCGGCGCGGTGAGGATCTGCATCTACGGGGCGGGGGCGATCGGCGGCTTCCTCGGCGCGAAGCTCGCCGCCGCCGGGGCCGAGGTCAGCCTGGTCGCCCGCGGCCCGCATCTGGCGGCGATGCAGGCGCGCGGGCTGCGGCTGATCGAGGCGGGGCGCGAGGCCACCCTGCCCGTGCGCGCCGCCGCGGACCCCGCCGAGCTCGGGCCGCAGGATGCGGTGATCGTGGCGCTCAAGGCCCATTCCGCCCCGGCCGCCGCCCCGGCGATGCGGGCGCTGTTCCATCAGGGCACCACCGTGGTCTGGGCGGTGAACGGCCTGCCCTGGTGGTATTTCCACCGCCACGGCGGCCCGCACGAGGGGCGGCGGATCGCGGCGGTCGATCCGGGCGGGGTGCTGTGGGAGGGGATCGGCCCGGAGCGGGTGCTGGGCTGCGTCGTCTATCCCGCCGTCGAGGTCGCCGAACCGGGTGTGGTGCGCCACGTCGAGGGCAACCGGTTCTCGCTGGGCGAGCCCTCGGGCGAGAAGTCGGAACGCGCCGAACGGCTTGCCGGCGCCCTGGCGGCGGCGGGGCTCAGGGCGCCGGTCCGGCCGCGCATCCGCGACGAGATCTGGGTGAAGCTCTGGGGCAACCTGTCGTTCAACCCGATCTCGGCCCTGACCCATGCGACGCTCGACATCCTCTGCACCGATCCCGGAACCCGGGCGGTGGCGCGGGCGATGATGCGCGAGGCGCAGGCGATTGCCGAGGGGCTGGGGGTGCGCTTTCCCGTCGACGTCGAGCGGCGGATCGACGGCGGCGCGGCGGTGGGCGCGCACCGCACCTCGATGCTGCAGGACCTGCTGGCCGGCCGGCCGATGGAGATCGACGCGCTGGTGACGGCGGTGCAGGAACTCGGCCGGCTGACCGGCACGCCGACGCCGACGATCGACATCGTGCTGGCGCTGGTGCGCCAGCGCGCGCGGGTGGCGGGGCTCTACCCCGGCTGAGGCGCGGGCCGAGGGAAATCCTCCGCCGCAGGCCGGCCGGGCGCGGACGGCGTTCGGGCGCAGCCGCCCGAAGGCTGCCCGGGCGGTCTTTTCTTCCGACGCGGCACCCTGACCCGGTGCATCGCGACGGCCGGGCGATTATCTGGGCGCGTGTGAGGCCACGAAAGGACGATCCCATGGGACTTCGCATCAACGACATCGCGCCCGACTTCACCGCCGAATCGACGGAAGGCACGATCCGCTTCCACGACTGGATCGGCGACGGCTATGCCATCCTGTTCTCGCATCCGCGCGACTTCACGCCGGTCTGCACCACCGAGTTCGCCGCCGTGGCGCAGCTTGCGAAGGAGTTCGAGGCGCGCAACACCAAGGTGATCGGCGTTTCGGTGGACAGCGTCGAGGACCACCGGAAATGGAAGGCCGACATCGAGGCCTTCGGCGGCGCGCCGGCCAACTTCCCGATCATCGACGACACCTCGCTGGCCGTGTCGAAGGCCTACGACATGCTGCCGGCCGAATATTACCTGCCCGCGGAGGGCCGGACGCCGCAGGATTCGGCGACGGTGCGCACGGTCTACATCATCGGCCCCGACAAGAAGGTGCGCCTGACCATGACCTATCCGATGTCGATCGGGCGCAACTTCGCCGAGATCCTGCGCGCGCTCGATGCCGTGCGGGCGACCGACGGGGTGCCCTTCGCCACACCCGCGAACTGGGTTCCCGGGCAGGACGTGATCGTGGCGCTGAGCGTGCCGACCGACGAGGCGAAGGCGCGCTTCCCCGACCTCGACATCCGCCTGCCCTACCTGCGCTTCACGAAGCAGCCGGCCTGACCGTCGGTCCGGGAACCGGGCCGAGCCTCGACCGTGGCGGCGCGGCGCGGCGCCGAACCGGGCCCGCCCGCGCCTGCAGACGGGCACCGGGCCGCCCGGCCGCGGCACCGCCCTGCGGCGCATCGGCAACGT
>CALDYW010000138.1 GCA_937944395.1 uncultured Paracoccaceae bacterium
CCGGCGCTCGGGGATCGGCGCTCCGGGGCGGGCCGCGCGGTGCGGGCCGCGAGGGGCGGGCGAGGCGGGGGCGGGCGCTCGGGGATCGGCGCTCCGGGGTGGGCCGCGCGCAGCCGGCGCGGCGGGGCGGCCCGCGGACCGGCGGAGAGCCCGAGGCGGCCGTCGTCCCCTCGTGGTTGCCGAGGGCGATGCCGTTCCCCGGTGCGCTGCGCGGGATCGGTCCGACGACACGGGCGCCGGCATGCGCCGCGGCGGCGGGCGGTCAGTAGATGTAGCGGATCTGGTCGGTCCAGAAGCGTTCGAGCAGGCGCAGGGCGGCGGTGGTGTCGTCGAGCCGGTCGAGATCGATCACCCCGCGCGATTCCAGCCCGGTCGCATGCCGGGCGAAGAGGTCGGCGACGATGGCGCGGACGCGCCGCCCCTTCTCGGTCAGCCGCACGCGCACGCTGCGGCGGTCGATCTCGCAGCGCTGGTGGTGCATGTAGCCCAATTCGACGAGCTTCTTGAGGTTGTAGCTGACGTTCGAGCCCTGGTAGTAGCCGCGCGTCTTGAGCTCACCCGCCGTCACCTCGTTCTCGCCGATGTTGAACAGCAGCAGCGCCTGCACCGCGTTGATCTCGATGAGGCCGAGGCGTTCGAACTCGTCCTTGATGACGTCGAGCAACAGCCGGTGCAGCCGTTCGATCAGCGCCAGCGCGTCGCGGTAGCCCGCGAGATACCCCTGCCGCGTCGCCGACAGGACGGGTGCGCCCATGCTCATGCCGCTCTCCGCCGTTCGTGTCTTCGGGCGGCGAGGTAACCGGGAATTCCCGAAGATCCGGTTAAGGCCCGGCCGCCGTCCGGGCGATCTCGGCGAGCAGGGCGGCGAAGCGCGGCGGCGGGGGCCTGCGTCCCGCAACCCAGGCGTAGAGGTCGTGGTCGTCCTCCTCGAGCAGCGCCTCGTAGAGGTCGAGCTCGGCCGGACCGAGCCGCGCCAGGCGTGCCTCGGCGAACCTGCCGAGGATCAGGTCCATCTCGCGCGTGCCGCGCCGCCAAGAGCGGAGTCCGAGCCGCCGCAGCCGCGTCGCCGCCGTCTCGTCCTGCTCCATTGCCCGTGCCCCGTCTTGCCGACCGCGCCCACCCGGCCTAAGCCTGTGCGATCCGCGCCGCCCGCGGCCGCCCCCCGGACCACCCGAGGCCCGTCCATGCCCTTCCTGTCAGACGCGCTCGCCCGCGTGAAGCCCTCGCCCACGATCGCGATGACGCAGCGCGCGCGCGACCTCGCCGCCGCGGGGCACGACGTGATCGGGCTGGCCGCCGGCGAGCCCGACTTCGACACGCCCGAGCACATCAAGGAGGCGGCGATCCGCGCGATCCGCGCGGGGCGGACGAAATACACCGCCGTGGACGGAATCCCGGAGCTCAAGGCCGCGATCGCGGCGAAGTTCGCGCGCGAGAACGGGCTCGGCTACGAGATGTCGGAGATCAGCGTGGGCGCCGGCGGCAAGCAGGTCCTGTGGAATGCGCTGATGGCGACCCTGAACCCCGGCGACGAGGTGATCGTGCCGGCCCCCTACTGGGTCAGCTACCCCGACATGGTGCGCATGGCGGGCGGCGAGCCGGTGATCGTGGCCGCCGGGCCCGCCCGGGGCTTCCGCCTGACGCCGGACCAGCTCGAGGCGGCGATCACGCCGCGCACGAAGTGGTTCGTGTTCAACTCGCCCTCGAACCCCACCGGCGCAGGCTACGGCGCCGCCGAGCTTCGCGGGCTGACCGATGTGCTGCTGCGTCATCCGCAGGTGCATGTGCTTTCCGACGACATCTACGAGCACCTGGCCTTCGAGCCCTTCCGCTTCGTCACCCCGGCGCAGGTGGAGCCGCGGCTCAGGGACCGCACGCTCACTGTCAACGGGGTTTCCAAGGCCTATGCCATGACCGGCTGGCGGATCGGCTATGCCGGGGGGCCGGCGGCGCTGATCGCCGCGATGGCGAAGGTCCAGTCGCAGAGCACGACCAACCCCTGCTCGATCAGCCAGTGGGCGGCGCTCGAGGCGCTGAGCGGCCCGCAGCACTTCATCGCGACCAACCGCGACCTGTTCCGGCGCCGGCGCGACCTGGTGGTGGCGGCACTCAATCGCGCGCGCGGCATTGACTGCCCGGTGCCGGAGGGCGCGTTCTACGTCTATCCCTCGATCGCCGGGCTGATCGGCCGCACCTCGGCCGGCGGGCGCCGCATCACCGACGACACCGCCTTCGCCGAGGCGCTTCTGGAAGAGGCCGGGGTGGCGGTGGTCCCGGGCGCCGCCTTCGGCCTTTCGCCCGCGTTCCGTGTCAGCTACGCTGCCGCCGATGCGACGCTGGCAGAGGCCTGCCGGCGGATCGTCGACTTCTGCGAGGGGCTGGCCTAGCGCCGCGTCCCGGAGGATCTCGGAGCGATGGGCGACCTGCCCGACTATTACTTCCGGGTGCGCGAGAACGGCGCGATGGTGTTCCGCGTGGACACCGAGAACCGGATGCGGCGGATCGAGTTCGACCAGATCGCCACGGTGAACGTGAAGAACGGCGAGGTCAGGCCGCACGGCGACCGCAAGCTTTCCGAGGCCGACCGCCGGGCGATCCGCGAGTGGCTCGAGGCGCGCCGCGCGACGCTGGCGCGGCGCGACATCGACGACATCCACCGCACCGTCGATCACCTGAACCTGACGGCGCAGTGGGCGCAGTCGCGGGCGAGCGAGGAAGACCTCGAGGCGGTGACGGATGCGCTGCTTCTGGCCATGCACGACCTGCGCAGCGTCCTCGTCCGGCGCAAGGCCGAGCGGCTGATGAAGGCGGGCGGCGATCAGGCCGCCGGCGCCGACTGAGCGTTGCGCGGCCGCGCCGGTCCGCCCCAGAACCGCGCCAACAAGAGCGCGCCGGCCAGGGCCAGGCCGACGACCAGCCCCAGCCAGATCCCCACCGCCCCGAGGCCCAGACCGAAGCCCAGACCCCAGGAGCAGGGGATGCCGACCAGCCAGTAGCTGACCGCCGCCAGCACCATCGGAACCTGCGTGTCCTGCACCCCGCGCAGCAAGCCCAGCGCCATGACCTGCCCGGCGTCGGCGAACTGGAACAGAGCGGCGAGGGCAAGCAGCGTCGCGCCGATCGCCAGGATCTCGGGGCGGGCGGGCTCGTCGGCGGCCAGGAACAGCCCGATCAGCGGCTCGGGCAGGCCGAGGAACAGCGCCATCGTCAGTCCCGCGAACACCGCCGAGAGGAGAAGGGCGGTGCGCCCGACCAGCCGCAGCTGACCGAGATCGCCCAACCCGTGCGCCTGCCCGGCCCGCACCGTGGCGGCGTTCGAGAGCCCGAGATGGACCATGAAGGTGACCGAGGCGATCTCGAGGGCGATGCCATGCGCGGCGAGTTCCCGCGTGCCGACCCAGCCCATCATCACCGCCGAGGCGGCGAAGAGACCGGTCTCGGCCAGGCCGGTCAGGCCGATCGGCCAGCCGAGGCGGAACACCGCGCTGAGCGCCCCCCGGTCGGAGCGCCACAGCCTGACGAACAGCGCATGCGGCCGCAGCGCCGGCAGCAGCGCGGCGTAGAGAACGAGAATCGCAAGCGTCAGGAGCTGCGTCGCCACGCTGGCGATGGCGGCACCGACGACGCCGAGCTCGGGCGCGCCCCAGTTGCCGAAGATCAGCGCCCAGTTGAGCCCCGCGTTCAGCAGAACACCCGCGAGGGTCGCCCAGAGCACCACCTGGGTGCGCTCGAGGGCGGCCAGATAGCTCTTCAGCACCATGACGAGGAGCGCGGGGAACATGCCCCAGCCGGCGAGGCGCAGATAGTCTCCGGCCAGGGCCGCAACGCCGGGATCCTGTCCGAGCTGCGCGAGGATCGCCCCGGAGAACAGGAAGAACGGCATCACCGCGGCCGAGAAGCCGACCGACAGCCAGAGCCCCATGCGGGTGGTGCGGCGGATCTCGCGCACCTCGTCCCGCGCGGCGGCGGCGGCGACCATCGGCATCACCGCGATCGCGAAGCCCGCGCCCAGCACGAAGACCGTGAAGAAGGCGGTGGCGCCGAGCACGACCGCGGCCAGGGCCTCAACCGAATACCAGCCCAGCATCACCGTGTCGGTGACGTGCAGCGCCACCTGCGCGAGATGGCTGCCGACGATGGGCAGGCCGAGCGCCATGAGCGCGCGCGCTTCGGCGCGGTGGGGACGGATCGGGGAAGCGGCCATGCCACCCCATACCCCCGAGCCCCGCCCCGACGCAATCGCGGTGCGGGGGCCACCCGGCCGGGGTCGGACACCGCCGCCGCGGCGGCGGCGCGCTGCGAAACGGTGCGCAAATCGGCTCGGCGCCGGCCGCGGCCGCCCGGCGGGGTGCGTGGACCGCGGCCGCGGTGACAAGGGGCGATCGGCCGCGATCCGGCGGGGATCCTGCCGCGCCCCGGTGGCGCAGGTGCCGGGGGCGCGGATGCGCCCGCGTGGTCGTGCCGGAGGCGCGCCCGCGCGGCGTCGTGCCGGAGGCGCGCCCGCAGCGTCCCGCCGGAGGCGCGCCGGCGGCACGAGGGGGGCGGGCGCGGCTTCCCCTCGCCCGCACACGGGGCGCGGGGAACCCTCGATCCGGCCGCGCGTCGGAACCGCGACCGCCGGTCCGCCCGGGTTTCGGACAGACGGTCAGAGGCGCTGGCCGAGAAGCGCGAGCGCGACGAGCGCGAGCAGGAGCCCCGCTGCGATCTCCACCAGCGGAACGAGGCCCGGGCCCGCACGCCGCTCGGCGAGGGGCAGCACCAGTCCGTCGCGCATCAGCGCCGCTGCCACCGCCACCCCCACGGTGACCGCCGCGGTGCCGAAACCCATCGCATAGGCGGCCAGCACTCCGGCCCAGAAGATGCCCGCACCCCAGGTCACCACCAGAAGGAACAGCGCGCCGGTGCAGGGCCTGAGGGCGACCCCCGCGACCAGTGCCGCCGCCTCGCGCCAGGATGCCGCCCGCGCCAGCGCCGCGGGGTCGGGGCCGTGGGCATGGCCGCAATCCGACCCGTGGTCCTGCCGGGCGTCCGCGCCGTGGTCGTGGCCGGCGGCCCGGCGCCGGGCTCCGGCGCGGCGCAGGTGCCCGACCCCGCGCAGCGCCAGCCAGAGCCCGACGAGCGCCAGCAGGGCATGGGCGACCGGGGCGAGCCAGTCCTCGGCCGCTCCCGAAACCTGCGTCCGGGTCCAGCCGAGCACCGCGACGCCGACCGCCACCAGCACCACCGCGGCCGTCGCCTGGGCGAGCGAGGCGACCAGCGACAGACCGGCCAGCGCCGCGATCCGCGCCCGGCTGGCGGCGGCATAGGCCCCGATCAGGATCTTGCCGTGCCCCGGCCCCGCGGCATGGGCGACGCCATAGGCGAAGGCCACCGCCACCAGCGCGGCCAGCGCCCCCGGCTGCCCCGCCTTCAGCGCCCGCACGCCGCCCGCAAGGGCGTTCTGTGCCGCCCGGCCCTGTTCCGCGGCCCAGTGCGCGAGCGTGCCGAACCCGCCCGCCGCCCAGAGCAGGCCGAGGCCCAGCGCCACCGCGGCACCCAGCCCCGCCGCCGCCCGCGCCCGACCGGTCAGGGCGGGCATGCGATGCGCACCTCGTCGGCGAACTGCTCGCCGACCGCGGGGAAGCCGATGTCCTCGACCGTGTCGGTCGCGCCGAGTTCCTGCAGCGCGGCGAGGAGCTGCAGATGGGCCGCGTCCAGATCGGGGCGGACCAGCTCGGCCACGCAGCCCGCCCGGCCCTCGATGGTGGTCGGCAGGGCGACGGTATAGGCGGTGTAGAAGCTCGGGTCATAGACCCGGAACCGGATCGCCCCCGCGGACGGGTCGAGCCGTTCGGCCAGCGCGCGGGTGTGCAGGGTGACGATGCGACCGTCCTGCACCTCGGTGGCGTGCTCGAGGGGGCGCGACAGGTCCACCGGCCGGTCGTCCTGGAAGGCGTAGAGGTCGCCGGCGAAGTCGGGATCCCAGGCCATGTCGAACCCGTCGAGCCGGGCGAGTTCCTCCGCCCGCAGCGCGCCGTCGAAGTCGTCGTCGAGCCCGAGATCGTCGAACACCAGAAGGCTGTAGAACTCGTCGTAGATCCAGGCGACGCGCACGGCCGCGAGCCTGCCCGCCTCGTCGAAGATCAGCGACAGCCCGGTGTCGATCCAGATGTGCGGGTGCGCCGGCGCTGCCGGCGCCGCAAGGCCGAGCCCCGCGGCCAGGGCAGCCGCGAGGGCGGGACGGCGCATGATCGGGCGGGGGCTCGGCATATGCGACGGTCCGCAGCTTTGCGGCGCAGGATAGTGGCTGTCCCCCGCCTTCACCAGTCACGGCTTCGCGTCCGGGCGAACGACCGCCGCTGCGCTCGCGGTCCGTCGGGAACGCGGGTCGGGACGGGCGCGAGCCCGGGCACGAGCGGCCCGCCGGAACCGCGACGGGCGGTCCTCCCGGCTCTCGGACAGACCGGCGGCCCGCGCGCCGGCCGCGCGCGGGCGGAACCGCCGTATCGAGGACATGCTCGGCCGCGCCGATCCGCTGACCCGCCCGCCCGACCATCGGCGGGTCGGGCTCGCGCACGATCTGCCGGTCGCGCCGGGGACAGTCGATCGGGGACAGCAGATGCAGCATGCCGTCCAGCCGCGCGCGCTTCGCGCCGTCGGACTTGACGATGGTCGAGGGCGCGTCGGCGGTGTCGGGGTGCACCAGCGTCGCCTTCTTCGCCCCGGCATGGGCATCCCGGCGCTCGCGGCCGGCCTTGTCGATGGGCGAGGGCTTCCAGCGCTTCAGGGGAGGTCCTGCGCGCAGGAGGCGGAGCTGCTGTTCCTCGCAGGTGACCGAGAAGCGGCACGTGAACAGCCGCACGCCCGGGCGCACCGGCATGCGGTCCAGCTCGGGGGCCCGGCGCACGAAATCGAGGTATTCGTTTGGCGTGCGGAACCCCGTAACCCGTTCGACGCCCGCGCGGTTGCGCCACGAACGGTCGCAGAAGGCCGTCTCGCCGGCATCCGGCATGTGCCGGACGCAGCTGTGGA
>CALDYW010000139.1 GCA_937944395.1 uncultured Paracoccaceae bacterium
CCGGGGCCCCGGCCGCGCCGGTCGTTGGGGCTACTGGTAGATGCGCTGCCGCGCGGCCTCGAGCCGGTTCAGGATCGCATCGAGGTTCTGCGGCATGACCATGAACTCCTGGAAGCCCTCCATGCCGATCTTCGCCATCTCGGCCGGCGCGTCGCGGTCGAAGAACTGCGCAATCCCGCCCGGGGTGGTCGACAGCAGCTCGAAGCCCGCCCGGATGAACGGGTCGTCGGCCACCTCGCTGTCCTTGTTGATCGGCAGCTGGCCCAGCGCGGCGTTGAGCCTGGTCTGCACCTCGGCGGTGGCGAGGAAGGCGAGGAACCTCTTGGCGTCCTCCACGTTCTTCGCGCCCGCGGGGATGTGCACGGTGTCGGTCGGCGCCTCCTCGGCGCGCGGGATGTCGGGGTTGATCGTCGGGAACGGCAGGAAGCCCAGCGTCTCGTCGGTCATGCCGCCGTCCCTGAACACCGCCACGGCGAAATTGCCCATGACGTAGTTCGCGGCCTTCCCCTGCACCAGAAGCGCCGCCGCGTCCTGCCAGTCGAGCGCGGCATGATTGGCCGTGATGTAGCCCGGTTCCACGAGCTTCGCCCATTCCGCAAACACCGCGCGCACCGAATCGTCGGTCCAGGGGATCTCGCCGGCGGTCAGCTTCATGTGCCAGTCGTAGCCGTTGGTGCGCAGGCTGAGGTAGTCGAAGATCCCCGCTCCGGGCCAGAGCGCGCGGGTGCCGGTGGTGACGCAGTCGATCCCCGCCGCCTTGAACCTGGCGCAGTTGGCCAGGAACTCCTCCCAGGTCGAGGGCACCTCGGCGCCGACCTGTTCATAGGCCGTCCGGTTGTAGTAGATCCCCCACTGGTAGTAGGTGTAGGGAACCCCCCACTGTTTGCCGTCGATCGTCATCGAGGCCGCGGCCGAGGCCAGGCTGTCGTGCAGGCCGTGCGCGTCCCAGACGTCGGAGACGTCGAGGAACTGGCCGGCATTGACGAAGGGGGCCATCCGGTTGCCGGCATACCAGTTGGCCAGGTCCGGCGGATCGGCGGTCAGGAAGTTGCGGATCGCGGTCTTGTAGCCCTCGTGGTCGAAGTTCTGCAGGATCACGTCGATATCGGGGTTCTGCGCCTCGAACTCGGCGATCGCGGCCTCGAAGGCGGCGAGCGGCGCGGGGTCGAAGTCGGCGTAGTAGCGCAGCGTGCGCGGCTGTGCCTGTGCCGCCGTGGCCGCGACCAGCGCGGCCGAAAGCGCCAGTGCGGCGCGTCGGGTGATCTGGATCATGTCGTCCTCCCTGGTCGGTTCCATCCCCGCAAGTCCCACTATTCGAGACTTAGTTTTGGATATTGAACTAGATGCGGCAGCGCGCCTATGCTTGTCAACCGATTCCTGAGGCGCCCGGCGGATGGTTTCCGGGACACCGGGGGGAGACGGCGATGGCAGAGGCCCGCGACGGCGACGGAACCGTGGCCAAGGCGCTCGAGGTGCTGGACCGGTTGGCCGCCTTCGGCCGTCCGGTGAGGTTCTCCGAGCTCCTGGCGGGCAGCCCCTTTCCGAAGGCGACGCTCTACCGTCTGGTCCAGGGGCTGACGCGGCAGGGGATGCTGGCCTACGACCCCGAGCGCGGAACCTATGCCTTGGGCGTGCGGCTGGTGCGGCTGGCGCATGCCGCCTGGCGGCAGTCCTCGCTGGCGCCGCTGGCGCGGCCGCACCTCGACGCGCTCAGCCGCGATGTCGGCGAGACGGTGCACCTTGCGCAGCTCGATCATGCGCAGGTGCTCTATGTGGACAAGCGCAACGCCCGCGAGCCGATCGAGATGTTCAGCCAGGCCGGAAAGGTCGGCCCGGCCTACTGCACCGGCATCGGCAAGGCGATGCTGGCCTGGCTGCCCGAGGCCGAACTTGCCGCCGCGATCCGGCAGCAGTCGTTCCACCGGTTCACGCCCTCCACCCTGGCCGATGCGGCGGAGCTGCGCGCCGACCTCGAACGGACGCGCGCGCGCGGCTATGCGCTCGACCGGGAGGAGCACGAGCCCGGCATCATCTGCGTCGCGGTGCCGGTCCTGACCGCGGGCGGGCGGGTGCTGGGCGCGGTCAGCGTCACCGGCTCGACCGCGCGCACCACGCTGGCCGCGCTCGAGCGGCTGGCGCCGCGCCTGGCCGAGGCGGCGCGCGCCATCGCCGCCGAGGCGGAGCACTGGCAGTTTCCGGAAGCGATGCGGCAGGCGGGGGAGTGAGATGTCGGGAGTGACGCTCGAGCGGGTCGAGAAGCGCTTCGGCGAGACCCGGGTGATCCATGGCGTGGACCTCGAGGTGGCCGACGGCGAATTCTGCGTGTTCGTCGGCCCCTCGGGCTGCGGGAAATCGACGCTCCTGCGCATGGTCGCGGGGCTGGAGGAGACGACGGCCGGCACCATCCGGATCGGCGGGCGCGACGTGACGCGGGTGGATCCGGCCGAGAGGGGCGTGGCGATGGTGTTCCAGACCTACGCCCTCTATCCGCACATGACGGTGGCCGAGAACATGGGCTTCGGCCTGCGCATGACCGGCCATCCCCGATCCGAGATCCGGAGGAAGGTCGCCGAGGCGGCGCGCATCCTGAAGCTCGAGGAGCTGCTCGACCGCAAGCCCAAGCAGCTCTCCGGCGGGCAGCGCCAGCGCGTGGCGATCGGCCGGGCGATCGTGCGCGGGCCCGAGGTGTTCCTGTTCGACGAGCCGCTGTCCAACCTCGATGCCGAGCTGCGGGTCGGGATGCGGGTCGAGATCGCGCGGCTGCACAGGGAGATCGGGGCGACGATGATCTACGTCACCCACGACCAGGTCGAGGCGATGACGCTGGCCGACAAGATCGTGGTGCTGCGTGCGGGGCGGATCGAGCAGGCGGGCGCGCCGCTCGACCTCTACCACGACCCCGACAACCGCTTCGTCGCGGGCTTCATCGGCTCGCCCTCGATGAACTTCGTCGCCGGGATTGTGGCCGAGGGCGGGGTGCGCGCACCGGGGCTGTCGGCCGCGCCGGTGGTGCCGGGTGGCGCGACGCTGCCCGCGGCGGGCCGGCCGGTGACGCTCGGCCTGAGGCCGCAGCACATCGGCATCGACCCGGCCGGCAGCACGCATCGGGTGGAACTGACCGAGGCGCTCGGCGGCGTCTCGTACGTCCATCTCTCCGCCGGATCGGGCGAGCGCATCGTGGTGGAGGCGCGCGAGGACCGCCCGGCCCCGGAGGGCGCAAGGGTAGGGTTGCGGTTCGATCCCGCGCAGGTGCTGGCCTTCGATCCCGATTCGGGCGCCCGGCTGCGCTGAGGACAGCCGGCGCCGGCCCGCCGGCCGGCGGCGGAAGGCGGCGACGGACGGCGGCGGCCGAGGGCGGGCGCGGTCCGGGCTCAGCCCGCGTCGGCAAGGCAGCCGGCGATCCCCTCCGCCAGGCCGCGCAGCGTGCCTGCGTAGTGATCCGGGCCGGGTTCGCGCATGGTTCCGGCGGGATCCAGCATTCCGGTCGGCGTCTGCGTGCCCTCGACCAGAACCGCGACCAGGTCGGGGGAGTGGTTCGCCTCGGCGAAGACGCAGGCGATCTCGCCCGCAAGCACCCGGGCCCGCAGCGCCGACACGCCGCCTGCGCCGGGGCTCGCGGCATCGCCGGCGGTGAGGGTGCCGGCAATGGTCAGGCCGTAGGCCTCGGCCAGATAGCCGTAGGCGTCGTGGAACACCACCAGCGGCCGGCCGGCCGCCGGGGCGAGGAGGGCGCGCATCTCGGCATCGAGCGTGTCGAGCGCGGCGACGGCCGCCTCGGCGTTGGCGGCGTATGCGGCGGCGCCCTCGGGGTCGGCCGCGGCGAGCGCCGCGGCGATCGCGCCCAGCCAGACCGCCGCGTTGGCGGGGTCGAGCCAGGCGTGCGGGTCGATGCCGGTGTGCGCGTGGCCGTGGTCGTGGCCGTCGTGGTCGTGGCCGTCCGCCGTGCCCTCTGCCTCGCCGCCGGCGTGATCGTGGTCGTGGCCGTCGTGGTCGTGGCCGTCCGCCGCATCGTAGGAGCGCAGCCGCGTTCCCGGCACCTCGAGCAGCGTCAGCCGGGCGCCGGCGCTGCCGGTCCCGGCAAGCGCCCGGTCGAGCCAGGGCGTCATCTGCGGTCCGACCCAGACCACCAGATCGGCCGAGGCCAGCGCGCGCGCCTGGCTCGGGCGCATCTGGAAGGCGTGCGGGTCGCCGCCGCGGTCGAGCAGCAGCACGGGGTCGCCACGATCGCCCATCACCTGCGCGACAAGGCTGTGCACCACCGGGATGTCGGTCACCACGGCGGGGGCATCGGCGGCGGCAGGCGCGCCGAGAAGGGCGGCAAGGACTGCGGAGAGCGGAGCGGAGCGCATGGAACCTCCGGGATCGGCGGCGGGCTTGCGGGCGTGATGACGCCGGCATAGAGTGTTACTAAATAACATGTCAAGGCGTGTGGTTACAGAATAACATGTCCAGACCCTTGCCGCCTCCGGAAGACGTGCCGGACGTGCCTGTCTTCGCGCGGCACGACCATGCGCGCTGTGCCGAGGGGGCGCTTGCGGCGGCCGAGGCGATGGCGGCCGCGGCCGGACTGCGGCTCACGCCGGTCCGCAGGCGCACGCTCGAGATCCTGCTCGAGTCGCATCGCGCGATGGGCGCCTACGAGGTGCTGGAGCGGCTGGCCGCCGAGGGCTTCGGGCGGCAGCCGCCGGTTGCCTACCGGGCGCTCGATTTCCTGGTCGAGCAGGGGTTTGCGCACCGGATCCGGCGGCTCAACGCCTTCGCGGCCTGCACCCGGCCGGGAACCGACCATCAGCCGGTGTTCCTGATCTGCCGCGGCTGCAATGCGGTGGCCGAGGCACCCGGCGCGGAGGCCCGGGCGGCGGTCGAGGCCGCGGCCACGGCGGTGGGCTTCCGCGTCGAACGCGCGAGCCTCGAGGCCGCGGGTCTCTGCCCCGCCTGCGCCGGGGCGGCGGCGGCGTCGTCGGACGCGGTGCGGTGACGCTGATCGCCGCCGAGGATCTTGCGGTGCGCTACGGGGCGCGCACGGTGCTGGACGGCGTGACGCTGGCGGTCGAACCGGGCGAGATCGTCACCATCGTGGGGCCGAACGGATCGGGGAAGTCCACGCTGCTGCGCGCGCTCCTCGGCACGCTGCGTCCCGCCCGCGGCCGCGTGGTCCGGGCGCCGGGGCTGCGCGTGGGCTATGTGCCGCAGCGGCTTGCGCTCGACGACCGGATGCCGATGACGGCGCGCCGCTTCCTGTCGCTGCCGCACCGCCGCAGCCCGGCCGAGGTCGCCGCGGCGCTCGGGCGCACCGGGGTGGCGCGGCTTGCCGACCGGCAGATGAGCGGCCTGTCGGGCGGCGAGTTCCAGCGGGTGCTTCTGGCACGCGCGCTGATGGGCGCGCCGCAGCTTCTGATGCTCGACGAGCCGACGCAGGGCCTCGATCAGTCCGGTCAGGCCGCGTTCTACCGGCTGATCGAGGAGGTGCGGCGGGACACCGGCGCGGCGGTGCTGCTGGTCAGCCACGACCTGCACGTGGTGATGAGCGCCTCCGACCGGGTGATCTGCGTCAACGGTCATATCTGCTGCCAGGGCACGCCGCTTGCGGTGGGGGCGGCGCCGGAATACCGCGCCCTGTTCGGGCTGGGAACCGGCGGCGCCCTGGCGCTCTATCGCCATGCCCACGATCACAGCCACGACCCCGGCGACCGCCGGGATCATGTCCGGGGTGACGATCACGATCGCCGCCCGACGGATGCCGGCGGGCGGGCGGGAGGCGCAGCCCGGCCGGCGAGCGGCGGCGCAGCCGGCCGCACCGCGGAGACCGCGATACCGGCAGGGGACGAGGGCGGATGACCGACGCCTTTCTGCTGCGCGCCGCGCTTGCCGGGCTGGGTCTGGCGGCAGCGGCCGGGCCGCTCGGCTGTTTCGTTGTCTGGCGGCGCATGGCCTATTTCGGCGATGCCACCGCCCATGCCGCGATCCTCGGCGTGGCGCTGGCGCTGGCGACCGATCTGCCGCTGTTCTGGGGCACGCTCGCGGTCGCGCTGGCGATGGCCGCCGCGGTCTCGGCGCTGGCCGGCCGCGGCCAGGCGATCGACACCAGCCTCGGTGTGCTGGCCCATTCCGCCCTCGCCTTCGGTCTGGTCGCGGTGTCGTTCCTGCCCACTGTGCGGGCGGACCTGACGGCGTTCCTGTTCGGCGACATCCTCGCCGTCTCCCGGCGCGACCTGCTGTTCGTCTGGGGCGGCGCGGCGGCGGTGCTCGGGCTTCTGGCCTGGCGCTGGTCGGGCCTCCTGACCGCGACGCTCAGCGAGGATCTCGCTCAGGCCGCCGGCATCGACCCCGGCCGCGAGCGGCTGGTCCTCACGCTGGCGCTGGCGCTGGTGGTGGCGCTGGCGCTCAAGGTGGTCGGCGCGCTCCTGATCGCGGCGATGCTGATCATTCCCGCCGCCGCCGCCCGCGGCCTCGCGCGCACGCCCGAGGCGATGGCCGCGCTCGCCGTCGCGGCCGGAGCGGCGGCGGTGGCGGCGGGGCTTTCCGTCTCGCTCGCGCTCGACACCCCCGCCGGGCCCTCGATCGTGGCCTCGGCGGCGGTTCTCTTCGCGCTGTCGCTGCCGTTCCGGGTCAGCCGGTCGGGCCGCGGCGGCTGAGCTCCGCCTCGGCGCGGGCGAGGTCGGCCGCGCTGTCGATGTCGAGCGAGCGTTCGGCAGGCATCCCGACCATGCCGATGCTGCGCGCCGCCGACAGCCGGCCCGCGGCGCGGAACCAGCCGGCGGAAAAGACATAGACCGCCCCGTTCGGGCGCCAGACCGCCGGCAGCGCCTGGCGGTTGGCGAAGCAGAAGGCGGGGTCGGCGAGCGGCAGGAAGCGGTCGCCCTCGGCCCTGCCCCATTTCAGCACCCCCGGATCGGCCGGGGCGGCCGACAGGACCAGATCGAACCCCCCGCGCCGCCAGGTCGCGACCGCGCGGGCGATGTCCTCGGGAAGGCGGAGCGGCGAGGTCGCCTGCAGCAGGATCACCAGCGCCCCGCCCGGAATCGCGGTCTCCAGCGCATGGGCGATCACCGGATCCATCGGGGTGTCGTCGCCGGCCAGGGCGGCGGGGCGACGGAGCAGGGTGACACCGGGCGTCTCCGGCCCCGCCAGGATCGCCGCGATGTCGGTCGAGACCACCACCCGCGCCCCGGCCGCCAGCCCCTGATCGACCGCATGGCGCCACAGCGGCCGCCCGGCCAGCGGCGCGAGGTTCTTGCCCGGCAGGCCCTTCGACCCCGCCCTGACCGGCACCAGCGCGACCGGGGGCAGGCTCATCCCAGCAGCTCGAGCCGGTCGAGCGCGGCGAGGATGCGCGGCACGGCGCCGGCATGTTCGGCGAAGAAGCTCTCGGCCCGGGCGGACATGGCCGCAAGCCTGCCCGGATCGCACAGAAGGTCAAGCAGCCTCCCGGCCAGATCTGCGACCGTGGGACAGACCGTCAGCACCCCCGCCGCGGCCGCCTCCTCGCCCGGGTATTCGATGGTCCAGACATGGGGGCCGACGAAGACGGGCTTCCTGAGCGCCAGCGCCTCGATCACGTTGTGCGCGCCCTTGGGCACGAAGCCGCCGCCGACCACGACCGCTTGCGCGAGCGCGAGGTAGAAGTACATCTCTCCGAGCGAATCGCCCAGCAGCACGTCGGCCGCGGCCAGCGCCCCGACCGCCCCGGCCCGCGGGGCGAGGTCCGGGCCGAGAAGCTCGGACCGGCGGACCACCCGCTGCCCGGCCGCGGCGATCAGCGCCGCGCTCGCGTCGAACCGCTCGGGCGCGCGCGGGACGTAGAGGAAGAGCGGCGCCCTGCGCCCGCGCGCGCGCAAGCCCTGCTGCAGCGCGCTGCAGGCCGCCAGATAGCCCGCGTCCTCGCCGGCGACCACGCTGGCCAGCGCCACCACCGGACGTCCCGGCACGGGGCGGAGCGCCGCGGCGGCGGCGAGCTGCGCCGGCGGCACCGGCTGGTCGAAGCGCAGTTCCCCCGCCGCCTCGACCCGCGGGGCGCCGAGGAGGCGGAACCGGGCGGCATGGCGGTCGGACTTCGCCAGAACCGCCGCCACGCCGCCGACCGGATGGGCCCCGAGCAACCGCCTGAGCCGCCGCGCGCGCGGAAGGCTGCGCGCGGGGATCTGGCTGTTGGCCAGCACCACCGGAACGCCCGCCCGCGCGCATTCGTCGATCATCACCGGCCAGATCTCGATCTCGAGCGGGATCACCGCGCGCGGCCGGCAGGCGGCGAGGAAGCGGCGCCAGGACGGCCCGTGGTCGAGCGGCAGCCAGCGCGCGACGAGCCGGCCCGCCGCGATCTCGGCACCGAAGGCGGCGAGCGCGGCACGCCGCCCGGCCGGCGTCAGATGGGTCGTGACCACCGGCAGGCCGCGGTCGAGGAGCGCCCGCACCAGCGGCACCGCCGAGCGCATCTCGCCGAGCGACACGGCATGGACGACGACCGCACCGCGCAGCACCGGGCCGCGGCCGAGGCGTTCTTCGAGCCGCGCGCCGTAGTCCGCATCGCGCCGGGCGCGGCGGCGGAAGTAGAGGAAGACGGCGGGCAGGGCGAGGCGCGCGGCCAGCCGCCAGAGTCCGAGCGCCAGCCGGTAGCGGCGGGTCATCGCGCCGCTCCCCGCCGCCGGCGGCGATCCCGCCCCCCGCTCGCCGGCAGCGACCCGACCGGCATGCTGCATGTCCGGTCCGGAAATATCCTCGGGGGGTGAAGGCGCGCCCG
>CALDYW010000140.1 GCA_937944395.1 uncultured Paracoccaceae bacterium
CGCCCCCGCCTGAGGGCGCGGCAGGTCGCGGCCGGTTCGGGGTCGGCCTCGGGCGCCCGGCGCCGGGGTTCCGCAGATCGCCGCGGCGCAGGGGGCCGCTTCGGGCGGGGCGGCGGCTTCCCGGGCCCGCCCCCGGCGCCGTCACGGGGGCGGGCTTCGGAACGGGCGGCAAGGCCGGGAAAGGCCGGCGCGGGCGCCGCGGGCGCGGGCCTGCGGCCGTCTGCCGGCGCGGTCGCGCGCGGTGCCGGCAGCCCGCCGGACCCGCCCGGCCCGAAGCGGGCGGCCGCGCGGGGGAAGGCGAGTCCTGCACACCGCGGGGGCTGCCCCGCGCGCCCCCGGGGGGATCGGGCGCGCGGTGACAGCGAGCCCTGCGGCGGCGGCGCGGCGGCGGCGCGGGACGCGCCCCGGGCCGGCGCCCCCCGGCGGCGGAAGGCCGGTGCCTGCCGGGCGCCGCCCCGCTTCCCCCGCCGCAGGCGTTCCGCCATAACCTGACCATGACACCCCGCGATCTCGTCGTGACCGGCCGCAGCCTGCGCTTTCTGGGGCGCGTCTTTCCGGCGACCTGCGGCCGGGGCGGCATCGTCCCGCCGCGGGCCAAGCGCGAGGGCGACGGGGCGACGCCGGCTGGGGTGCACCGGATCGTCGGCTGCCTCTGGCGCCCCGACCGGCTGGCGCGGCCCTGCGACTGGGCGCTGCCGATCCGCCCGCGCGACCTCTGGTGCGACGACCCGGGACACCCCGACTACAACCTGCCGGTGCGCGCCCCCTTCGCCGGGCGCGCCGAGCGCCTGCGCCGGCCCGATCCGCGCTACGACCTGATCCTGCTGACCGACTGGAACTGGCCGCACGCCGAGCCCGGGCGGGGATCGGCGATCTTCGTCCATGCCTGGGCGGCGCCGGGGCGGCCGACGGCGGGCTGCATCGGGCTCGACCCGCGGCACCTGCGCTGGATCGCGGCGCGCATCCGCCACGAGTCGCGGCTGATCGTGCGCCCGGCGGGGGCTCCGCGCGCCGCGGCAACCGGCTAGCCTGCCGCGTGCCGGCCGCGCGCCGGACGACCGCAGGGCGGCGGCGCGGGCGCGGGGCGACCGCGGCATCACCCCCCTGCATCGACCCCGCGCCGAACCGCACCGCGCGGCAGCATCCCCGGGGCACGGAAGGCGGCCGGGGGGGGCGACCCGGCGCAGCGCGACCACGACCCGATGCTCCACCGCCCCGGCCTGGGGCGGGCGCGGCGGCGTCAGGTCTCTGGCGCGGTCGCCGCCGCGGCCCCGGGGCGGAGGCCGCGCGCGCCGAAGATCGCGCTGCCCACCCGCACATGGGTGGCGCCCAGCGCGATGGCGCGCTCGAAATCCCCGCTCATGCCCATGGAGAGCCCCGCAAGCCCGTTGCGCGCGGCAATCTTGGCGAGCAGGGCGAAATGCAGCGAGGGTTCCTCGTCCGCCGGCGGGATGCACATGAGCCCCACGAGCGGCAGGTCAAGCTGCCGCACGCGGGCGATGAAGGCATCGGCCTCGGCGGGCAAGACCCCGGCCTTCTGCGGCTCTTCGCCGGTGTTGACCTGCACGAAGAGGTCGGGGCAGCGGCCGAGATCCTGCGCCAGCCGCGCCAGCGTCTCGGCCAGCCGCGGCCGGTCGAGCGAGTGGATCGCCTCGAACAGCCCCATCGCCTGGCGCGCCTTGTTCGTCTGCAGGGGGCCGATCAGGTGCACCGCGACGCCGGGGAAGCGTTCGCGCCAGGCGGGCCACTTCGCCGCGGCCTCCTGCACGCGGTTTTCGCCGAACAGGCGATGTCCGGCCTCGAGCACCGCCTGCACCCGTTCCGCCGGCTGCTCCTTGGAGACGGCGATCAGCTTGACGCTGCCCGGCGGCCGGCCGGCGGCGGCCAGGGCGCGGTCGATGCGGGCGGCGATGTCGGCAAGGCTCACGGGCGGCTCCGGCGGGTCACGAACCATGCGTGCAAAAGGAAAGGAGCGGGCGCAAGGCCCGCTCCCCCCGGAAGTCCGGTCCCTTGCGGGATCAGAAGCTCATGACCGCGCCGATCGACCAGTCCGAGGACGAGCCGCCGTCGAAGAAGTCCGACTGGCCGTAGGCCGCGTTGATCGACAGACCGCCGCCGAGGTCGTAGGCCACGCCGAGACCGAAGCCCGAGTCGTTGCTGCTGGTCCCGCTGTAGTCGTACTGACCGTAGTTCGCATGGAACGTCACCGGGCCCGAAGAGTAGGTGCCGCCGATGCCGATGTGCGTGGCCGAGCCGATCGAGCCCCAGTCCCAGTTCGAATAGGCGATCGCCGCCGAGAAGCCGCCGGTGAACTCGCCGCTGGCCGAGATACCCCAGATGTTCAGGTCGGGGGTGCCGGTTCCGGTGTCGTGGTTGATGTAGCCAAGGCCGAATTTGACCTTGGTGCCGCCCATGTCCATGCTGTAGCGGGCACCGACCGAGAGCGAGCCGTTCGGGTCGCCCGGCAGCAGGAAGCCCCCGGCGCCCGACGTGATCGCGCCCTGGGCGTACGAGATCGCGAAGGCGAAGGGCCCGAAGCTGTTGTCGTAGCGCAGCACCTGGTTGTCGTTGAAGCACCAGGTGATGAAGGCGCAGAAGTCGCCGTACGACCCGTTGTAGCCGGCGTGCGAGGTCGCGTTGTCGGCGATCGAGCCGGGGTCGCCGATGTTGGCTTCCTGCAGCGCCCAGTCGATGGCCGAGTCGGTGTCGCCCATCGTCAGGTTGCCGAAGGAACCCTTGATGTAGACGAAGCCGCCGCCGTTCCCGAACTCATTGCCGAGCTTGCCCTTGCTCACGTCGACTGCGCTGAACTCGGCACCGAACTCGAGCCCGCTGTCCGAGGTCCCGCTGAGCTTGAAGGTGACGTCGAAGTCCTGCCAGAACTGGGTTTCGATGTTGTCGCCGCCATTGATACCCATCTCGGCCGAACCCGAGAGCGACACTTCTGCTGCCGCCGCGCCGGCGAAGGCCACCAGGGCCGTCGTGGCGAAGAGAACCTTCTTCATCTTTTTCCCTCGCGTTTCGAAAGATGCACCCAACCCAACGCGGTCAGGCCAGGAATGTCCCCTATCTCACCCCGGGCCCCGCCGATTGCAAGCCGAGTCGCCCCCCGGTGGGCAAAGCCGGTGGCGCTGGTGCACCGGCGCAACACCGCTTGCCGCCGCCCCGCGCCCCGGCGGCGGCGGGCCTGCACGGCGCGGGGGCAAGCGGCTTGTCTGCGCCCGGACGCTCGGTTAGACAGGCAGGGGGCTAGCGGGCGGGGCCGCAGGATGATTTCGTTGCGCGCGGCGCGCTTCACGGTTCTGGCGGCGGCGGTCGCGGCAGTCGCGGCGGTCGCCGGCTGCGGCGGCGGCTCGCTCGGAACCGGATCCGGCGACAGCCGTCTGTTCGGCGGCGGCAACCGCGCCACGGCCGGGGAGGCGCAGGCGCGACAGCCGGTGCCCCGCCGGCAGGAGACGCGGCGCTCGACGATCTGGGACCTGTTCGGCAACCGCGACGATCCGAACGTGACCGTCGAGGTCAACAAGTACATCTGGAACGCCGCGCTCGACGTGCTGAACTTCCTGCCGATCGAGGCGGTCGATCCCTTCACCGGCGTCATCGTCACCGGCTACGGCGTGCCGCCGGGCGGCGGGCGGGCCTACCGCGCGACCGTCTACATCCAGGATCCGGCGCTCGACGCCCGCTCGCTGAAGGTCTTTCTCGAGGCGCGCGGCGGCGGGGCGCTGCCGCCCGACGTGGTGCGCGCGGTCGAGGATGCGATCCTGACCCGGGCCCGGCAGCTGCGCATCGCCGACGCGCGGCTCTGACCCTGCGGACCGCCGCCCCGCAGCGGGCGCGCCCTGCCCGCGGGGCACTGGACCGGGCCCCGCGGCACGGCTATCAAGCGCCGTCCCGCCGCGCCGCGGCCGGCGCGGCAGCGAAGGATGGCGCCCATGACCGCACCCGATCCGCGTCACGATCCTGCCCGGGTCGAGCCGAGATGGCAGGCCGCCTGGGAGGCCGCGGGCATCTTCCGGGCGCAGCCCGACCCCGGGCGGCGCAAGTACTATGTGCTCGAGATGTTCCCCTACCCCTCGGGGCGCATCCACATGGGGCATGTGCGCAACTACACCATGGGCGACGTGATCGCCCGGTTCCGCCTGGCGCAGGGCCACGCGGTGCTGCACCCGATGGGCTGGGACGCCTTCGGGATGCCGGCCGAGAACGCGGCGATGGAGCAGGGCGGCCATCCGAAGGACTGGACCTACGCCAACATCGCGCAGATGCGCGCGCAGATGAAGCCGCTCGGGCTGTCGATCGACTGGAGCCGCGAGTTCGCCACCTGCGATCCCGAATACTACGGCCAGCAGCAGGCGATGTTCCTCGACATGCTGGCCGCCGGGCTGGTCTGTCGCAAGGCGGCCACGGTCAACTGGGATCCGGTGGACATGACCGTGCTGGCCAACGAGCAGGTGATCGAGGGGCGCGGCTGGCGCTCGGGCGCGCCGGTCGAGCGGCGCGAGCTCACCCAGTGGTTCTTCCGGATCTCCGACTTCGCCGCCGAGCTCCTCGAGGCGCTCGACGGGCTCGACGACTGGCCCGAGAAGGTCAAGCTCATGCAGCGCAACTGGATCGGCCGGTCGCGCGGGCTCGAGTTCGCCTTCGGCCTGGTCGATGCCCCCGGCGGCTTCGACCGCATCGAGGTCTATTCCACCCGGCCCGACACGCTGCTCGGCGCGTCCTTCGTGGCGATCTCGGCCGACCATCCGCTGGCGCGCCACCTCGAGCGGCACGATCCGGCGGTGGCCGCCTTCGCGGCCGAGTGCCGCCGCGGCGGCACCTCGGAGGAGGCGATCGAGACCGCCGAGAAGCTCGGCCTCGACACCGGGCTGAAGGTCCGCCACCCGCTCGACCCCGACCGGCTGCTGCCGGTCTGGATCGCGAACTTCGTGCTGATGGACTACGGCACCGGCGCGATCTTCGGCTGCCCGGCGCACGACCAGCGCGACCTCGATTTCGCGCGCAAGTACGGGCTGCCGGTGATCGACTGCTTCGTGGCGGCCGAGGGCGGCGCGCCGGTGGCCGACACCGCCTTCGTGCCGCCGAAGGACCAGCCGGTGCGCTGGCTGAAGCCGTTCGGCTGGGCCGGGGACGCGACCGCCGAGGCGGCGATCGAGGCCGCGATCGCCGCCTGCGAGGCGCGCGGCATCGGCCGCGGCGTCACCCGCTACCGGCTGCGCGACTGGGGGATCAGCCGCCAGCGCTACTGGGGCTGCCCGATCCCGGTCGTCCATTGCCCCGCCTGCGGCGTGGTGCCGGTGCCGCGCGCCGACCTGCCCGTGCGTCTGCCCGACGACGTGACCTTCGACCGGCCCGGCAACCCGCTCGAGCGGCACCCGACCTGGAAGCACGTCGCCTGCCCGCGCTGCGGCGGCGCCGCGACGCGCGAGACCGACACGATGGATACCTTCGTCGATTCGTCCTGGTACTACGCGCGCTTCACCGCCCCGCACGCGGCCACGCCGACCGACCCGGTCGAGACCGACTACTGGATGAACGTGGACCAGTACATCGGCGGGGTCGAACATGCGATCCTGCACCTGCTCTACTCGCGCTTCTTCGCCCGGGCGATGCACCGGACCGGGCATCTGCCGGCCAAGGCGGTCGAGCCATTCGCGGCGCTGTTCACGCAAGGCATGGTGACGCACGAGATCTACCTGACCCGCGATGCCGCCGGCCGGCCGGTCTATCACCTGCCCGAGGAGGTCGAGCGCGGCCCGGAGGGCGCGCGGCTCAAGGCCACCGGTGCGGCGGTCGAGGTGATCCCCTCGGCGAAGATGTCGAAGTCGAAGAAGAACGTCGTCGACCCCGCCGAGATCGTCGCCCGCTACGGCGCCGACACCGCCCGCTGGTTCGTGCTGTCCGACAGCCCGCCCGAGCGCGACGTGGAGTGGACCGCCGCCGGCGCCGAGGCGGCGGCGCGGCATCTCGGGCGGGTCTGGCGGCTGGCCTGCGAGATCGCCGCCGACACCACCCCGCCGCGCGAGGCGGAGGACGCCGCGCTGGCTCGCGCCACCCACCGGGCGATCCACGACGTCACCCTCGGGATCGAGACCTTCGGCTTCAACAAGGCGGTGGCGAAGCTCTACGAGTTCACCCATGCGCTCGCCCGCAGCGGCGCCGGGGCGGCGGCGAAGGCCCGGGCGATGCGCACGCTCGCCCAGCTGATGGCGCCGATGGTGCCGCACCTGGCCGAAGAGATCTGGGAGCTTCTGGGCGGTGCCGGTCTGGTGGCGGTGGCGCCCTGGCCCGAGGCCGACCCGGCGCTGCTGGCCGACGACCGGGTGACGCTGCCGATCCAGGTCAACGGCAAGCGGCGGTCCGAGATCACCGTGCCGAAAGACATGGGCGTGGCCGAGGTCGAGGCGCTGGTGCTGGCCGAGCCGGCGGTGGCGCGGGCGCTGAACGGCGCCGCCCCGCGCAAGCTGATCGTGGTGCCGGGCCGCATCGTCAATGTGGTCGTCTGACCGCCGCCGCCTGCTGCTGGCGCTGGCGGCGCTGCCGCTTGCGGCCTGCGGCTTCGCCCCGGCGCATGCCCCCGGCGGCGCGGCGGCGGGCCTGCGCGGCCGGGTGCGGCCCGACACGCCGCAGGACCGGCTGGGCTTTGCCTTCGCCGCGCGGATCGAGGACCGGCTGGGCCGTGCCGACGGCGCCGACCTGGTGCTCGGCTACCGGATCGCGGTCGAGGAAACCGGGGTCGCGCTCTCGCCCGGCAACGTCACCCGGCGCTACCGGCTGAACGGGCGGCTGGACTGGACGCTCGCGCCCCGCGGCGGCGGCGATCCGGTGGCGGCGGGGAGGCTGGCATCCTTCACCGCCTATTCGGCCACCGGCACCACCGTGGCAACGCTGACCGCCCGGCGCGACGCCGAGGAGCGGCTGGCGACGATCCTGGCCGACATGCTGGTGGCCGAGCTTGTGGCCCGCGCGCCGGAGATCGCGGGGTGAAGCCTGCGGGCGCGGCGCTGGCGCGCGCTCTGGCACGGCCCGATCCGGACTGTCCGGCCTGGCTGGTCTGGGGAGCCGAGTCGGCGCGGGTCCGCCAGGTGCGCGGCGACCTGGCGCGGGCGCTGGCGGGGCCCGCGGCCGAGGCCGAGATGCGGATCGGGCGTCTGGCCGCGGCGGACCTCAGGCGCGACCCCGCGGCGCTGCCGGATGCGCTGAAGGCGCGGGGGTTCTTCGCCGGGCCGCGGGTCGTGCAGCTCGACGAGGCGACCGACGCGCTGGCCCCGGCGCTGTCGGCGGCGCTGGCCGCGGCGCAACCGGGCGACGCGGTGCTGATCGTCTCGGCCGGGGCGCTGGCGGCGCGCTCGGCGCTGCGCAAGCTGTTCGAGGACCACCCGCGGGCGGTGTCGGTGGCGCTGTGGGACGATCCGCCGGGGCGCGACGAGGTGGCGGCAGAGCTTGCGCGCGCGGGCTCGGGGCCGGTCGGCCCCGAGGCGATGGCGGCGCTCGAGGCGCTTGCGCGGACGATGGGCCGGGGCGAGCTGCGCCAGCTTGCCGAAAAGCTCGCGCTCTACCGGCTGGGCGCCGCCGGCGCGGCGACCCCGGCCGACGTCGCCGCGGTGGCCCCGGCCGCCACCGAGGCGGGGGTGGACGAGATGGCCGAGGCGGTTGCCGCAGGCGCGCTCGACGCGCTCGGGCCGTTGTTCGCGCGGCTGGCGGCGCAGGGGGTGGCGCCGGTGACGATGTGCCTCGGCGCGGCGCGGCACTTCCGCCTGCTCCATGCCGCGGCCTCGGACCCCGAAGGCCCGGCCGCGGCGCTGGCGCGAGCCCGACCGCCGGTGTTCGGGCCGCGCCGCGACCGGCTGGCCCGTCAGGCGCAGGCCTGGGGAACGGCGCGGCTGGAGTCCGCGCTGGCGCTGCTCTTCGACACCGATCTCGCCTTGCGCTCGGCCGCGCGCGCGCCGCAGATGGCGGTCGTCGAGGCGGCGCTGCTGCGGCTTGCGCGCGAGGCGCGGCGCGGCCGCTAGGACGGCATCGGGGGAGGAGGGGCGCATGTATCAGGTCATCGGCAGCACCCGCAGCCGAACCTTCCGGGTGCTGTGGATGCTCGAGGAACTGGGCCTGCCCTTCGAGCATGTCCCCGCCCCGCCGCAGGCGCCCGAGGTGGTGGCGCTCAACCCCGCCGGGAAGGTGCCGGTGCTGGTCGCGGACGGCACCCCGATCACCGATTCGACCGCGATCCTGACCTTTCTCGCCGACCGGCACGGCCGCTTCACCCATCCCGCCGGAACGCTGCTGCGGGCGCGGCAGGACAGCCTGACCCAGTTCCTGCTCGACGAATTCGACGCCGCGCTGTGGATGGCGGCCCGGCACAGCTTCATCCTGCCGACGGAGCTGCGCCAGGCGGCGATCAAGGCGAGCCTGAAGTGGGAGTTCGCCCGCAGCCAGCGCACGCTGGTGGCCCGGATGGCCGAGGAGGGGCCGTTCCTGATGGGCGCGGCGATGACCGTGCCCGACATCATCCTCACCCATTGCGGGGTCTGGGCCGCGGCGGCGAAGTTCCCGATCGCCGAGCCGCGGCTGGCCGACTACCTGGGGCGGATGCGCGAGCGTCCGGCGTTCCGTCGCGCCTCGGCGCGGTAGCGGGGCCGCCGGAGGGGGCGCCCGCGCCTGGCGGGCGGGGGGCGCCGGCGCTCCCGGCGGGGCAGGCCGCCGTGCCGCCCCCCCCCCGGCGGGGGCGGGTCATTTCGTCAGGATCAGCCTGCCGGCCTTGGTGATGCGCAGCGTGTAGCACTGCCCGTCGAGCAGGATCGCCGCCAGCGCGCCGCCGCCGGTCAGCCGGCGGGCGTCGTGCACCGGCACGGCGGGAAGGCGATCGGGCAAGGGCAGGGCGGCCGCTGCGCGGTCGGGCAGCGGCCCCGGAACGGCGGCTGCCGCGGACGGGCGAGGAAGGGGCGGGCGGGCGAGTGGCGCGGTCATGGCAGGGCCTCGATCCGGTCGAGCAGATCCTCGAGCCGCGCCTCGGCGGGCAACAGGCCGGAACAGGCGGCGGCAAGAAGCTCGACCCATCCGACGTGCGCGGCGCAGCCACCGGCGGGCGACGCCGGGGCGGAGGGAGGACGGGCGAGGGGGCGGGCAGGCGGGCGGGCAGGCGGGCGCGGTGGCAGGGCGATGACGGTCGGCATGGGCACCTCCGGTGGTTCGGGTGGAACGGCCGGGCTTACCGTCTTCCGGGTGGCTGGGTCGGCGTCGATCCTGCGCCGGACGGGCGGCGGCGTCAATCCCGATTCTTTCAGTCAGACATTTCCCGGCCGCCGTGTCTTGCCCCCGGCGCGAACCCGCTGCTAGGCTGGCCTGCGGCTCCGCCGCCGCCGCCGCTGGCGCCGGCGGGGACGCTGCGGTGCCTGCGCAACAGATCCCGGACGCACCCGATGCCCGATCCCGTCCCGTCCGATGCGCCGAGGGTGGTGGTGAACTTCCACGGCATCGGCCGCCCCGGCCGGGTTCTGGAACCGGGCGAGGACCGCTTCTGGATCCCGCGCGACCGGTTCCGGCGGATTCTCGACGCGCTGGCGGCGGCGCGCGACGGGATGGTGCGCGAGATCACCTTCGACGACGGCAATGCCTCGGATGCCGAGATCGCGGCGCCGGAACTGGCCGCGCGCGGGCTGACCGCCACCTTCTTCGTTCTCGCCGGGCGGATCGGCGCGGCGGGGTCGCTGTCGGAGGGCGACATCCGCGCCCTCGCCGCGGCCGGACACCGGATCGGGCTGCACGGCCATGCCCATGTGGACTGGCGCGGGCTCGACGGGGCGGGCCGCGCGCGCGAGTTCGACGCCGCCCGCGACCGGCTGGCCGCGCTGTCGGGGCAGGCGGTGGACGTGGCGGCGGCGCCGTTCGGGCTTTACGACCGGGGGGTGACGGCGGCGCTGAAGGCGCGCGGCTTCCGGGCGCTCTGCACCTCGGATCGCGGGCGCGTGCGGGGGCGGCCGTTCCTGGTGGCCCGCAACTGCATCCGCGCCGACATGAGCCCCGAGGCCGAGGCGCAGGCGCTGGCGGGCGTCGTGTCCCCGTTGCGCGCGGTCCGCCGCCTGCTGGGGCTGGCCCGGCGGCGCCTGCTGCCCGCCGGCGCCTGAGCGCCGCCGCCGCCCGGCGCCCCGCCCGTGATCTCGGTCATCATCCCCGCGCATCAGGAACAGGGCTTCGTCGGCGCCTGCCTGGCGCGGCTTGCCGCCTCCGAGGCGCCGGCGCCGCCGGTCCATGCCCGGGCCGGGCCGGTGGCGCTGGAGGCGATCGTGGTGGCCAACGGCTGCACCGACGGCACCGCCGACGAGGCGCGCGCCGCCGGGCCGCTGTTTGCCGCGCGCGGCTGGCGGCTGATCGTGCTCGAGCTGCCCGAGGGCGGCAAGCCCGGGGCGCTGAACGCCGGCGAGGCCGCGGCCGGGGGCGACATCCGCATCTTCCTCGACGCCGACATCCTTGTCGATCCGGGGCTGGTCGCCGCGCTGGCCGCCGCGCTCGACCGGCCGGAGCCCGCCTATGCCGGGGGGCGCGGACGCATCCTGCCCTCGCCGAACCGGGTCTCGCGGCTCTACGCCCGCTTCTGGCAGCGGCTGCCGTTCATGGCCGAGGGTGTGCCGGGCAACGGCATCTACGCCGTCAACGCCGCGGGCCGCGCGCGCTGGGGCGCCTTTCCCGACATCGTCGCCGACGACGCCTTCGTGCGCCGGCACTTCGCCCCGGACGAGCGGCACGGCGTGGCGGCGGGCTACGACTGGCCGATCGCCCGGGGCTTCGCCGCGCTCGTCCGCGTCCGCCGCCGGCAGGACCGGGGGCTGGCGGAACTCTCGGCGCGGTTCCCCGGCCTCACCCGGGGGGCCGAGCGCACGGCGCCGACGCCGGCGCGCCTTGCCCGGCTGGCCTTCGCCGATCCGGCCGGATTCGCCGTCTATGCCGGGGTGGCGCTGGGGGTGCGGCTGACGCGCGGGCGGGAAGCGGGGGTCTGGGCCCGCGACCGCGGGTCGCCTCCGGCCCCGAAGTCGCCGCATTGACGGGGGATTCGGGCGAAAAGGCGCCCCGGCTGCCGCAATGCCGACAAATTGTCGCCGAGTTCGACACTTTATGGTAGATTTGCTTCCACAGTTCGCACGCAAGCTGACTCGGACTCGGATCGCGGGAGGAGCGCGGAGCATGGCGGTTCCCATCCTGGTTGCCGGCATCGGATCGGGGCTCGTGGCCTCGGGGGTTGCGGTGGGCTCGGGGGCCGGCATCGGGGTCGCAGCCGTCGCCTATGCCGCTGCCGGCATGGCGGCCGCCCTGGCGACCAGCCTGATGGCCCTGCGATGCCGGCACGACCGGCACGGCGATGCCGTGCATCAGGGGCTGATGGAGGCCGATCGCTGACCGGGCCCGCAAGCCGCGGCCATTGTATCGCGCAACCGAAACAGTCGCCGCGGCCCGGCGTCCCGGTCGCGGCGGCCCGCCGCCGGGGGTGCCGAGCCGGCGGGTCGGGTTCCGGCGCGGCGGGGGATCTCTCCGCCGGCGGCCCGTGTCCGCGAATCACCTTGGGTCCGATCCCGGTAAACGGTTGCAGCCTCGGCGCTTGACTAAACCCTGAGTTGTTGCGGCGGGTTTCTGTCCGGAAGGTGGCGGAAACCGGACGTCACGTCAGGCAGGAATCCGGGTTGCGGCGTGCCCCGGAGCTCAGAAAGTGCGTTCGGTCGATGCGGGGAACCGTTAAAATACGGTTCAACAACGCCGGGTCGGTTCGCAAGGGCCCGCGTGCCGGAGCAGCGGCGAAATTCTGGCGAAACGGACGGCGCCGGCCTTCGGGGGGCGGGCGACGGACGCGAACCTGTTGCAAAACGGCGGCCAGGCGCCGCCCGGGATTGTTCGGACTGTATCGACAATGACGGTCAACTGCCACGAGTTCCCGAGGGAAGCCAAGCTCGCCCCGCGAGCGGCCCTGCGCCGTCCCTACCGCGACTTCGGCAAGCGGGCGCTCGACCTTGCCCTGGTGATCCTCGCCGCGCCCTTCGTGGTGCCGCTGATCGCGATCCTCGCGGCGATCGTGGCGCTCGACGGCGGGCGGCCGTTCTACACCCAGCCGCGCGTCGGCCGGGGCGGGCGCGAGTTCCGCATGTGGAAGCTGCGCAGCATGGTCGTCGATGCCGACCGCAGGCTGGCCGCCCATCTGGCCGCCGACCCCGCCGCAAGGGCGGAATGGGACGCGATGCAGAAGCTGCGGCACGACCCGCGCATCACCCGGTTCGGCCGGTTCCTGCGCAAGTCGTCGCTGGACGAGCTGCCGCAGCTGTGGAACGTGTTCACCGGCGACATGAGCCTGGTCGGGCCGCGGCCGATGATGCCCGATCAGAAGTCGCTCTATCCGTCGTCGGTCTATTACCTGATGCGGCCGGAGATCACCGGCTACTGGCAGACCTCGGACCGCAACCGCTCGACCTTCGCCGCGCGCGCGGTGAGCGATGCCGCCTACGAGCGCGACCTGTCGCTGCCGACCGACCTGTGGCTGCTGTGGCGGACGGTTGCGGTGGTGCTGCGCGGCACCGGCTGCTGACCGGCCGCTCCGCTCAGTTCCCGAGCGCCGCCGCCGCGACCATCGCCATCGCCGCAAGCGCCGCCGCCGCGATCATCGCCAGGCCGAGCAGCCGCAGCGCGGTGCGCCGCAGCCCCGCGCCCCGCCCCTCGATGTAGGGAATCGCCACCACCGGCGTCAGACCGACCGCGCGGGTCATCTGCCCCGGCGTGCGCAGCACCGGGTGCCGAAGGTCCGCGACAAGGGCCAGCAGCAGCGCCAGCGCGCCGCTGGCGCCGACGCCGAGCACCAGCGTCTTGCGCCGTTCCGAGCGCAGCGGATACTCCGGCGGCACGGCGGGCTCGAGCAGGGTGAACCGCTCGCCCTGCGCCGCCTCGGCCAGCTTGCGGCTGGTCTCCACCTCGGCCAGCCGGCGGACCACCACGGCATACTGCTCCTGGATCTGCTGGAGTTCCCGGGCAAGCCGGGCGAGTTCGATCTCGACCGAGGGCGCGCGCCCGATCGCTTCGGCCAGTTCGTCGCGGCGCTGCGCCAGCAGCGCCCGCTCCTCGCGCAGGACGGCGATCTGCCCGTCCAGCGCCTCGATCTGGCGCCGTTCGACCGCGCGCAGGTTGGGCCCCGCCGCGACGGTGTCGCGCTCGCTCTGGAGTTCGATCAGCTTGCGGTCGATCTCGCGCAGGCCTTCGTCCAGCCGGCCGATCTCCTCGCGGCGGCTGGCCAGCGCCTCGGGGAGCGATTCGAGGTTGGCGTTCTTGAACGCGTTGATCCGGGCCTCGGCCGCCGCGAGTTCCTCGCCGATCCGCGCCTGCTCGGCGGCGAAGAAGGCCAGCGTCTCGTCGATCCGGGCGATCTGCGCGGTGGCGCCCATCGCGATCACGCTCTCGGCCATTTCGTTGGCCACCGCCGCCGCCACCTGCGGGTCGCCCAGCCGGACGATGATCACCAGGGCCGACAGGTCGGTGCCGCCGATCGCTGCCCCCCCGGGCGCGACCGGCACCAGCTGGATCGACTCGCGCATCAGCACGATGCGCTCGGACTCGGTCAGCGCCGGAAGATCGGCGAACAGACCGTGCCGGGCGATCAGCTCGTTGAGCGCCGCGCGCGACAGCAGCCGCTGCTCGATCAGCTGCAGCCGCTGCGAGGTGGTCGCGGTCGGCAGGTCGCGCGCGGGGTCGGCCACCTGCGGCGTCTCGATCTGGATCACCGCGGCCGCTTCCCAGACATGCGGCAGCTGCAGCGCCAGATACAGGCTGACGAGCGCACCGGGCAGCGCGACCGCAAGGATCAGCAGCATCCGCCGCCGGATCAGGCCGATCACGTCCTCGAGCGTCTGGATCGTGCCCAAGCCTCGCCCCCCTCCCCTCAGCCCTGCTTGCGCCGCTCCGGCCGCGACGCCAGCCCGAACAGCCGCGACCGACCGCTTCCGGACGGTTGCGCGACCTTGTTCAGAACCACCCCGAGCAGCGGCGCCTGGCCCGAGAACAGCGCCTCGCAGTCGCGCAGATCCTGCGCCTCGGTCTGGGTGGCGTCGGCGACCAGCAGCACGCAATCGACCTCGGGCAGGAAGCCCAGCACCTCGTCGCTGCCCAGCGCCGGCGGCAGGACGTGCAGCACCACGTCGGGCTTCAGCCATTCGTCGAGCGCGTCGAGCTCGTAGGTGGCGGCGTCCGAGTGCAGGATCGCCGCGGCGTCCGCCTCGGCGGTTCCGTTCAGCGCCAGCAGCAGGGAGGAACCGACGCGCAGCAGATGCTGCTCGAACGGCGCACGTCCCTCGAGCGCGTCGGCAAGCCGCCCCGCCGCGGTGATCCCGAAGTGCTGCGCAAGGCCCGGGCTCGCCAGGTCGAGATCGACCAGAAGCACCCGGCAGCCGGGCCGCCGCGCCAGGCTCAGCGCCAGGTTCGCGGCGACGAAGCTCTTGCCGCAGCCGGCGGTCGGCGCGGTCACGGCGACGCGGGTCCAGCCGTGGTCGGCAAGCGCCTGCAGGACGCGGGTGCGCAGCAGGTCGAACGCCCGCCCCGCCGGCTCGCCGCGGTGGGCGAAGATCAGCCGGCCCTCGGCCCGGGCCCGTGCCTCGGGCGGAAGCGCCGGCAGCGCCTCCCAGGCACGGGCGGGGTCGTGGATCACAAGACCCTTCTGGGTCTGGTCGAGCGTCATGACCTCCGTCTCCGCCGCTTCCCCCGAGATGTTCCCGGCCGGGGGGGCGATCAAGGCGTTGCTGCCCTCCACCTGCAAGTCCTCCTCCCCCCGACGGGCAGCGGCTGCCCTGCGTTCCGCGCGAGCAGCGCATGGAAACAGAGCGGTTGCGCGACGGAATTGTGGCCGAAACCGCGACGCCGCGGGGAAGGCCGGGCCCGTGCCCTGCGCGCCCGACCCGCGGCACGCGCAATCCCCGGCAGGACCGGTGCCAGCATGGGCCTGCCGGGGGGAAAAGCCGGGCCGCCCCGCAGCGCGGGCTTGGCGGGGGGCGACCGATCTGCGATCACCGGACCGCGCGGCGCGCGGGGGGTGACCCTGCGGCGCGCGGGGCGCGCAGGGCGCGTGGCGCAGAGCGCGTGGCGCAGAGCGCGGGGCGCGCGTGCGCAGAGCGCGGGCGCGTGCGCGCGCGGGGAGTGCGGGCGTGCAGGCGTGCGGGCGTGCGGGCGTGCAGGAGTGCGGAGGCGACGGGCCGTTGGTTGAGCCGGACGGGCAGGGGCCGGTGGATGCGGTGGCCATCGGCCGCAACGAGGGCGCGCGGCTCGAGGCCTGCCTGGCCTCGCTCGCCGGGCGGGTGCGGCGGGTCGTCTATGTCGACTCGGGCTCCACCGACGGCAGCCGCGAGGCCGCCGCGCGGCTCGGCGCCGAGGTGGTCGCGCTTGACCCGGCGGAGCCCTTCACCGCGGCGCGGGCGCGCAACGCGGGCTTCCGCCGCCTCCTGCAGCGCCCCGACCCCCCCGCGCTGGTGCAGTTCGTGGACGGCGACTGCACCGTGGATCCCGGCTGGATTCCGGCGGCGCGGGCCTTTCTCGCCGCGCGCCCCGATGTGGCGCTGGTCTGCGGACGACGGCGCGAGCGCCACCCCGAGGCCTCGGTCTGGAACCGCCTGATCGATGCCGAATGGGACACGCCGGTGGGCGAGGCGCGGGCCTGCGGCGGCGACATGCTGGTGCGGGCGGCGGCGCTGGCGGCGATCGGCGGCTTCCGCGACGACCTGATCGCCGGCGAGGAGCCCGAGATGTGCCTGCGCCTGCGCCGCGCCGGGCACCGGATCTGGCGCCTCGATGCCGAGATGACGCGGCATGACGCGGCGATGACCCGGTTCGGCCAGTGGTGGCGGCGGGCGCGGCGGGCGGGCCATGCCTTTGCCGAGGGCGCGGCGCTGCACGGGCGCGGCCCCGAGCGGCACTGGGTGGCCGAGACGCGCCGCGCGGTTCTCTGGGGGGCGGTGCTGCCGGCGGCGGCCGGGCTCGGGGCGCTCGCCGATCCGCGCGCGCTGCTCCTGCTGCTCGCCTGGCCGGCGCAGGTGCTGCGGCTCGCGCCCCGCAGGGGCTGGACGCAGGCGGCGTTCCTCGTGCTCGGCAAGGTCGCCGAGGCGCAGGGCGTTCTTGGCTACTGGCTCGGCCGGGCGCGGGGCCGGCGGCCCCGGCTGATCGAATACAAGTAGCGCCCGGCCCGGCCGCTGCGCCCGGTCAGCCGGCGGGCGGTCCCTGCCGCCTGAGCGCGAGCGCCTGCCGCACCAGGCCCGGCAGCACCGCGATGCCCCTGAGGTAGCGCGGCCCCAGCCGCCGCGGCGCGGTGCCCGCGCGCCACAGCCATTCGAGCGCCGCCCGGCGCATCCAGGCCGGGGCGCGGCGCTGGGTGCCCGCAAGGAAGTCGAGCCCCGCCCCGACGCTCGCGAAGCCCATGGCCGGAAGCGCGGCGCGGCCGCGGGCGGCCAGAAGTTCCTGCCGCGGGGCGCCGAGGGCGAGGAAGCACAGCCGCGCGCCCGAGGCGCCGAGGTCGGCCAGCACCCGGTCGGCCCCGGCGCCCTCGGGGTCGAAGCCCATCGGCGGGGCGATCCGCGCGGCCACCGCCAGCCCCGGCACCTCGGCCAGCAGCCGCGCCGCCGCCCCGTCCAGCGCCGCGGCGGTGCTGCCCACCAGCGCCACCGGCGCCCCCGCCGCTGCCGCCGCGCGGGCGAGCGGCAGCACGAGGTCGGCCCCCGGCGCCAGCCGGACCGGCCGCCCGGCCAGCCGCGACAGCCAGACCACCGGGTTGCCGTCGGCCACCACCAGGTCATGGGCGGCATAGGCGGCGCGGAAGGCCGGCATCCGCCCGAGCTTCTCGAGATGGTCGAGGTTGAGCGTGGCCAGCGCAAAGCCCTGGCCGCGCGCGAGCCGCGCCGCGACCTCGGCCAGAAGCGCCCCGGCGTCGGGCTGGTTGATCCGCACCGTCTGGGACCCGAACCGGAAATCCACCCCGCATCCTCCCTTCCGCCGGCGCGGATCCGGCGGGTTCCCTGCCGAAACGGCCCCGCGGGTTCCCCGCCGGAACGGCCCCGCGGGCGCCCGGGCGGTGCGACCCCCTCCCCGGGTGCCGCCCGGGACGGTCGCGCCGCTGTGGCCCGACGCGCGCCGCTGTGGTAGGAAGGCCGGAACGGAGCCCGAACACAACCCCCGACAACGTCCGTGCCCAACGCGCTTGCCTACCTGATGCTGCTGATCTGGCCGGTCGTGGTGACCGTGCTCTACCTGCGGCTCAGCGCCCGCCAGGCGGCGATCTGGTCGATCGTGGCGGGATACCTGGTGCTGCCGCCGGCCACGGTGATCGACCTGCCGATGATCCCCGGGCTCGACAAGATCACCATCCCGGCGCTCGCGGCCTGGCTCGGGGCAAGGCTGATCGCGCGCGAGCCGGTGCCGCTGCTGCCGGCCTCGCGCGCCGGGCGGGTGCTGGTGGCGCTGCTCTTCGCCGCGCCCTTCGCCACCGCGCTGGCCAATCCCGATCCGGTGGTGTTCACCCGCAACGGGCTCGGCTGGATGCCGGTGCAGCATCCGGTGCCGCCGATCCCGGGCATGACCCTCTACGACGCGATCTCGATGGCCTTCCCGGGGCTGTTCGTGCTGATGACGCTGGCGCTGGGGCGGCGTTTCCTCGCCGATGCCGGGGGGCTGCGCGCGCTTGCCGTGGCGCTGGTTGCGGCCGGGGTCGCCTATTCCGTCCCGATGCTGGTCGAGGTGCGGCTGAGCCCGCAGCTCAACACCTGGGTCTACGGCTTCTTCCAGCACTCGTTCCTGCAGATGATGCGGGGCGAGGGGTTCCGGCCGATCGTGTTCCTGAACCACGGGCTGTGGGTGGCGTTCCTGGCCTTCAGCTGCTTCGCCGCGGCGGTCGCGCTGGCGCGCACCGACCCCCCGCCGGCGCGGCGGCGCTGGTGGCTGATCGCGGCCTGGCTGGGCCTTGTCCTGGTGCTGTGCAAGAGCATGGCGGCGATCGTCTATGGCGCGCTGGCGCTGGCGATCCTCGGGCTCGCCGGCCGGCGGTGGTGGCTGCGACTCGCGGTGCTCGCGGCGGTGGCGGTGCTGGCCTATCCCGCCCTCAGGGCCCAGGGGCTGATCCCGACGGACCAGCTGGTGGCGGCGATCGCCGACATCAGCCCCGAACGCGCGCAGTCGCTGGAGTTCCGCCTGGACAACGAGGAGGGGCTTCTCGCCCGCGCGCTCGAACGGCCGTGGTTCGGCTGGGGCGGTTACGGGCGCAACGGGCTGCACGACCCCTCGACCGGGCGTCTGGTGTCGATCACCGACGGCGAGTGGATCATCGCCCTCGGCATCACCGGCATCCTCGGCTTCGTCGCACAGTTCGGGCTGCTGGCGCTGCCGCTCTTGCTGCTGGCGCGGCGGCTGCGGGCGCCGGGCTTTGCGCCGCTTGCCTCGGGGCTGGCGCTGATCCACGGTTTCAACCTCGTGGACCTGATTCCCAATGCGACCCTCACGCCGCTGACCTGGCTGATCGCGGGTGCGCTGCTCGGTCATGCCGAAGCCCTGTCGCGCACCCCGGAGCGCGCGCCCGCCCCATCAGCCGGGCCCGAGCCGCGGGCGGGCGCATCGGCACCGGCCGGTCCGCGGACCATCCTGTGAAGGTTGCCGCGGAAGGTTGCCGCGCTGCGGCGACTGCCGCATCATCGGCGAAGTTTCGACACCTTTAGCAAATATCCCCCACCCTGCAATCCCAACCGACCAGATCGCCCCCCCCCGATGCCCGAGTCCCCTGGCCATTCCCCCGCTGCCGAGACGGACATCGCGATCGTCGGCATGGCCGCGCATCTTCCCGGTGCGTCGAGCGTGGCCGCCTTCTGGGCCAACCTGCGCGCCGGGATCGAGTCGATCCGGTCGCTGAGCGAGGAGGAACTGCTCGCCGCGGGCGAGTCGCCGGCCCTGCTGCGGCGGCCGAACTACGTCCGCGCCGCCGCGCCGCTCGAGGGCTTCGACCGGTTCGAGCCCGAGTTCTTCGGGCTCTCGGTCAAGGAAGCGGCGATCATGGACCCCCAGCACCGGCAGTTCCTGGAGGTCGCCTGGGAGGCGCTGGAGGATGCCGGGCACCCGCCCGAGGGCTTCGCCGGCCGCATCGGCGTCTTCGCCGGCTGCGGCATGGGCAGCTACTTCTACGTCAACCTCTGCTCGAACCCCGACCTGGTCGAGCGGACCGGGATGTTCCTGCTGCGCCACACCGGCAACGACAAGGATTTCCTGGCGACCCGCGTCAGCCACATCTTCGACCTCAGGGGCCCGAGCCTCAGCATCCAGACCGCGTGCTCGACCAGCCTGGTCGCGGTGCATGTCGCGGCGCAGTCGCTGATCAACGGCGAATGCGACATGGCGCTGGCCGGGGGCGTGACGGTCGAGCTGCCGCAGGGGCGCGGCTATCTCCACGAGGAGGGCGAGATCCTGTCGCCCGACGGCCACTGCCACGCCTTCGACCACCGGGCGCAGGGCACGGTGTTCGGCTCGGGCGCGGGCTGCGTGGTGCTCCGCCGGCTCGCCGACGCGCTGGCCGACGGCGACCACATCTGGGCGGTGATCCGCGGCAGCGCGGTCAACAACGACGGCGCGGCGAAGGCGGGCTACCTCGCGCCCTCGGTCGATGGCCAGGCGGCGTGCGTCGCCGAGGCGCTGTCGGTCGCGGGCATCGGGGCGGCGACCGTGGGCTATGTCGAATGCCACGGCACCGGCACCTACCTCGGCGATCCGATCGAGGTGGCGGCGCTGACGCAGGCCTTCCGCCGCACGACCGACCGCACCGGCTATGCCCGCATCGGCTCGGTCAAGACGAACATCGGCCATCTCGACACCGCCGCCGGCGTGGCGAGCCTGATCAAGGCGGCGCTGGTGGTGAACCGGGGCGAGATCCCGCCCTCGCTGGGCTTCGAGGCGCCGAACCCCGCGATCGACTTCGCCGCCTCGCCCTTCCGCGTCGCCGACCGGCTGATGCCCTTCCCCGACCTCGGCGCGCCGCGGCGGGCGAGGGTGAACTCGCTCGGCGTCGGCGGCACCAACGCCCATGCGATCGTCGAGGAACCGCCCGCCCCGCCGGCGGCCGAGCCCGGCGACTGGCCGTTCCAGCCCCTCGTCCTGTCGGCGCGCAACAGGGCGGCGCTGGACGAGGGCGCGCGGCGGCTGGCGGCGCATCTGCGCGCCCATCCCGAACAGCCGCTGGCCGATGTCGCCTTCACGCTGAAGGAGGGGCGCCGCGCCTTCCCGCTGCGCCGGGTGCTCTGCGCGGCCAGCCACGACGAGGCGGCGGCGCTGCTCGAGGGCGGCGATCCGCGGCGGGTCTTCACCCACGAGCATCTGGGCGACAGCCCCGAGGTGGTGTTCCTGTTCCCCGGCGGCGGCGCGCAATACCCCGGTATGGCGCGCGACCTCTACGAGACCGAGCCCGTCTTCCGCGAATGGATGGACCGCGGCCTCGCCCATCTCGCCCCGCAGCTCGACCACGACCCCCGCGCGCTCTGGCTGCCCCCGCCGGGGCAGGAGGCGGCGGCGGCCGAGCGGCTGCGCCGCCCCTCGGCGCAGCTGCCGCTGATCCTGATCACCGAGATCGCGCTGGCGCGGCTGTGGATGAGCTGGGGGGTGCGGCCGGCGGCGCTGATCGGCCATTCGATGGGCGAGAACGCCGCCGCCTGCCTCGCCGGCGTCCTGTCCTTCGCGGACGCCATCGACCTCGTGCTGCTGCGCGGGCGGCTGTTCGACACGGTGCCGCCGGGAGGGATGCTGAGCGTGCCCCTGCCCGAGGAGGCGCTGCGCCCCCGCCTCGGCGCCGATCTCGACCTGGCCAGCGTCAATGCGCCCGGGCTCTGCGTCGTCTCGGGGCCCGATGCCGCGCTCGACCGGCTGGCGGCCGAGCTTGCCGCCGAGGGGGTCGAGGCCGGCCGGATCGCCATCGACATCGCCGCCCACAGCCGGATGCTCGAGCCCATTCTCGAGGATTTCGGCGCCTTCCTGCGCCGGATCGCGCTGGCGCCGCCGCAGATCCCGGTGATCTCGAACCTGAGCGGCCGGCCGCTGAGCGCCGCCGAGGCCACCGATCCGGCCTACTGGGTGGGGCATCTGCGCAACACGGTCGCGTTCGCCCGCGGCCTGCGGCACCTCGCCGAGGGGCCGCCGCGGGTCTTCCTCGAGGTGGGCCCGGGCAAGGCGCTGTCCTCGCTCGTGCAGGCGAACGGGGTGCCGGCGAACCGGATCCTGAACAGCCTGCGCCACCCCGACCAGCAGGTGGCCGACGATCTGTGGTTCGTCACCGCGCTCGCCCGGCTCTGGGCGCTGGGCGTGCCGGTGGACTGGGCGCCGATCTGGGGCGGGGCGCGGCGGCGGCGCGTGCCGCTGCCGACCTATGCCTTTCAGCGCCAGAGCTATTTCATCGCGCCCGGCAGGGGCGCGACGGCCGAGCCGGCCGCAGGCCTGCCCGCGCGCGAGGGCGACATCGCCCGCTGGGGCCATGCCCCGCACTGGCGCCCGCAGACGGCTGGCTGCCCGGTTGACCTCGAGGCCGAGGGGGCGGCGGCGCTGCCGCCCGAGACCTGGCTGATCCTCGAGGACGGCGAGGGGCTGGCGGCCCGCATCGTGCGGCTTCTGCGCGCCGCCGGGCACCGGGTGGTCACGGTGGAGCCCGGCGACGGTTTCGCGCGCCTCGGCGAGGACAGCTATGCCCTCGCCCCCGAGCGCGGGCGCGAGGGCTATGACGCGCTCCTGCGCGACCTCGTCGGGCGCGGGCTGGCGCCGTCGCGGATCGGGCATTTCTGGCTGGTCACCGGGGCCGAGCGGTTCCGCCCGGGCTCGTCCTTCTTCCACCGCAATCTCGAGCAGGGATTCTGGAGCCTGATGTTCCTCGCCCAGGCGATCGGCGAGGAGAACCTGCCGCGGCCGATCCGCCTGGTCGCGGTCACGACCGGGGCGGCGCAGGTCCGCGGCGAGCGTCTGGCCCACCCCGAGAAGGCGGCGGCGGCGGGGCCGCTGCGGGTTCTGCCGCGCGAGTTTCCCGGCCTCTCGACCGTCTGGCTCGATGTCGAGCTGCCCGCGGGGCGCCGGGCCGAGCGGGCGGCGGCGCTCGACGCGCTCGCGCTGCGGGTGCTCGAGGATCTCGCCGCCGGGCACGGCAGCGCGGCCGAGACCGCCGCCCTGCGGGCCGGGCGGCGGCTTGTCCTCGATCACCGGCGGGTGGAGCTGCCGCCGGCCGACCTGCCGCTGCCGCAGGGCGCGGCGGTGATGATCACCGGCGGTTTCGGCGGCATCGGCCTCAGCCTTGCGGCGCGGCTGATCCGCGAGCGCGGGGCGCGCATCGTCCTTCTGGCGCGCAGCGCCCCGCCGCCGCGGGCCGACTGGCCGGCGCGGCTGGCCGCCCTCGCCCCCGACGACCCCGAGGCGCGCCGCATCCGCGCCCTCGAGGCGCTCGAGGCGCTGGGCGGCGAGGTGCTCGCGGTGGCGGCCGACGTCTGCAACATCGAAGAGATGCGCGCCGCCCGCGCCGCCGCCGAGGCGCGCTTCGGCCGGGTGGATGCGGTGATCCACGCCGCCGGAACGGTCGACGATGCGCCGATCCTCGCCCGCAGCCCGGCCGCGGCCGAGGCGGTGCTGGCGCCCAAGGTCACGGGCGCGCAGGTTCTCGAGGCCGTCTTCCCCGACGGCGACCTTCTGCTTCTCGTCCTGTTCTCCTCGACCTCGACCGTGATCGCCGCCGCCGGGCAGGCCGACTACGTCGCCGCCAACGAATACCTCAACGCGCTGGCCAGGGCGCGGGCGGGCGGCCGCACGAAGGTTCTGGCGATCGACTGGGGCGTGTGGCAGGGCGTCGGCATGGCGGCCGAGGCGCTGGCGGCGCGCACCGGCGCGCGCCCGCCGGCGCCGGTGCTGCCCGTGGCCGGGCCGCTGCTGACCGGCGCGAGCTTCGATGCCGCCGGCAACCGGGTGTTCACGGCCGAACTCTCGGCAGCGCGCCACTGGGTGATCGACGGCCACCGCACGGCTTCGGGCGCGGCGCTCCTGCCCGGCACGGGGTTCCTGGAACTCGCCGCCGAGGCGCTCGTGCTCAACGGCGAGCGGCTGCCCTTCGAGCTGGCCGATGTCGCCTTCTTCCGCCCGCTCGCGGTGCCCGAGGGCACGGCGGTGCCGGTGCGCCTGCGCCTTGTGCGCCGGCCCGAGGGCTACGGGCTCGAGATCGCCGGTCAGGCAGGTGCCGGCGGGCGCACGGGCTGGGCGCCGAACGCTCAGGCCGAGGTCCGCTTCGCCGGGATCGCCGTGCCCGCCCCCCTCCACCTCGCCGCGCTCGCCGCCCGGATGACGGGGCCGCAGGCGGCCGACCCGGCCGGCCTGCCGAGCGCGCAGGAGGACCATCTGCGCTTCGGTCCGCGCTGGCGGGTGCTGCGCGCGACGCGGCTCGGCGCGGGCGAGGGGCTGGCAGAGCTGTCGCTGCCGCCCGCTTTCGCCGGCGAGCCGGCGCAGGGCTGGCTTCTGCATCCGGCGCTGCTCGACATCGCCACCGGCTGGGCGATGGCGCTGATTCCGGGCTGGACGCCCGACCGGCTGTGGGTGCCGGTCGCCTACGAGCGGGTGCGGGTCTTCGCGCCGCTGCCCGCCGAGGTCGCCAGCTGGGTGCGGCTGGCCGGGCACGGGGCGGGAACCGCGCGCTTCGACATCACGCTGGCCGCGCCCGACGGGCAGGTGGTGGCCGAGATCGCGGGCTTCACCCTGCACCGGCTGGACGGCGCGCTCGACCTCGCCCGCGCCCCCGATCCGCGGACGATGGAGTTCCCCGAGGCGGCCGGCCCCGCCCGGCCGATGACCCCCGCCGAGCAACGGCTGGCCGAGGCGGTGGCGCAGGGCATCGCACCCGAGGAGGGGGCCGAGGCCTTCGTCCGCGCGCTGGCGCTGGGCCTGCCGCAGCTTGTCGTGAGCCCCGTCGATCTGCCGGCGCTGGTCGCGGCCGCCGGTGCCGCGACGGCCGAGGCCGCCTCGGGCCCGGGATTCGCGCGGCCCGAGCTCGACAGCGCCTATGTCGCCCCGCGCACCGACATCGAGCGGGCGCTGGCCGGGTTCTGGCAGGAGCTTCTGGGCGTGGCCGAGGTCGGGGTCGAGGACGACTTCTTCGCCCTCGGCGGCCATTCGCTGATCGCGGTCCGCCTCTTCGCCATGATCCGCCGCGCCTTCGCGGTGGATTTCCCGATCTCGGTGCTGTTCGAGGCCCCGACGATCGCCGCCTGCGCGCGGCTGATCGCCGAGCGGATCGGCCCCGCCGCGGCCGCCGGGGACGGCGGCGAGGGGCCCGCCCCGCCGCGCCCGGCGCGCCCGGCGCGCCGCTTCACCCATCTCGTGGCGATGCACGAGGGCGAGGGCGGGCCGCGCCGGCCCTTCTTCCTGGTTGCGGGCATGTTCGGCAACGTCCTGAACCTGCGCCACCTCGCCCAGCTTCTGGGCGGCGACCGCCCGTTCTACGGGCTGCAGGCGAAGGGACTGATGGGGGGCGAGGAACCCCATCGCACCATCCCCGAGGCCGCCGCCTCCTGCATCGCCGAGATGCGGCAGGTGCAGGCTGCGGGCCCCTGGTTCGTCGGCGGCTTCTCGGGCGGGGGCCTGACCGCCTGGGAGATCGCGCAGCAGCTGGCGGCGGCGGGCGAGGCGGTGGCGGGCCTCGTCCTGCTCGACACGCCGCTGCCCGTGCGGCCGGCGCTGAGCCGGCAGGACCGGGCGCTGATCAAGCTTGCCGAGCTGCGCCGCAAGGGGCCGGGCTACCTGAGGGAATGGGCCGAGGCGCGGATCGCCTGGGAACGCGCGAAGCGCGCCCGCCGCGACAGCCCGCCTGCGGCCGAACACCAGTTCCACAACGCCGCGATCGAAGCGGCCTTCCGCGCCGCGCTGCCGCTCTACGAGCTGCGGCCATGGCCGGGCGAGGTGGTGCTGTTCCGCCCGCCGCTCGACCGGCACTGGCGCGTCTCGGGCGGGCGCTGGGTCGGCCGGGCGAAGGAATACGTCTATCCCGACAACGACCTCGGCCGCTTCGCGCCGCGGCTCGAGGTGCAGGAGGTGCCCGGAGACCACGATTCGATGGTGCTCGAGCCGAACGTGCGGGTGCTGGCGGCGCGGATGAAGGCCTGGATCGAGGCGCGCGAGGCGGCGCCGGCGGCGGCGGCCGGGCCGCGGCCTCTTCCCGCCGCAGCGGCCGAGCCGCCGCGGGCGGCGGCGGAGTAGGCGCGTGGCGGGCCCGGCGGTTCTGGTGGTGATCGTCAACTGGCGGACGCCGGAGATGACGCTGGCTGCCGCCGCGGCGGCGCTTGCGGCGCTGGAGGGGATCGCCGGGGCGCTGACGATCGTCGACAACGATTCGGGCGACGGCAGCTTCGAGGCGCTGGCGCGCGCGGTCGCCGCCCGCGGCTGGACCCGGGTGCGGGTGCTGCAATCGGGGCGGAACGGCGGCTTCGGGGCGGGCAACAACTTCGGCATCCGCGCCGGCCTGCCCGGCGGCGCGCCGCCCGACCTCGTCTATGTGCTGAACTCCGACGCCTTTCCCGCGCCCGATGCGATCGGCGCGCTGGTCGACCACCTTGCCGCCCATCCCGAGGCCGGCCTCGCGGGCAGTTTCATCCACGGCACCGACGGCGAGCCGCACCGCACCGCCTTCCGCTTTCCCTCGGTCGCCGGCGAGTTCGAGGCGGCGGCGCGCCTCGGGCCGGTCACCCGCCTGTTGCGCGACCGCGTCGTGGCGATGCCGATCCCGCAGGCGACGACCCGGGTGGACTGGCTCGCCGGCGCCAGCCTGATGATCCGCCGCGAGGTGCTCGACCGGGTGGGGCTGTTCGACGAGGGCTTCTTCCTCTACTTCGAGGAGACCGACCTCTGCCGCCGCGCCGCCGCTGCGGGGTGGGAGACGCATTACGTGGTCGAAAGCCGGGTGGCGCATGTCGGCTCGGCCTCGACGGGGATGAAGGACTGGCCGCGCACGCCGCCCTACTGGTTCGAGTCGCGCTGGCGCTACTTCGTCAAGGCAGAGGGCCGCGCGGGGGCCCTGGCGGCGACGGCGGCGCATCTGGCGGGCGGCCTGCTGTGGCGGGCGCGCGCCGCGCTGACCGGGCGGCCGCGGCGCGACCCGCCGCATTTCCTGCGCGACCTCGCGGCGCATGCGCTGCGCCACGCTTTCGCCCCGCTCGCGCCGCCGCCGCCGCCGGCCCCGTCGCCGCCGTCCACCCCGTCGGTCCCGCGCCCGCCCTCCGCGCCGGGGGCGGCCGCTGCCACCGGAGGCAAGCCATGACAGCCTTTTCCGCGATCCTCGCCGGCAGCGACACGCTGACGCGCGAATGCGGCGAGATCCTTCTGGCGCGCGGACATCGCATCGCCGCCGTGCTGACCCGGTCGGATGCCGTCGCCGCCTGGGCGGCGGAGCGGGGCCTGCGCGGCGAGCGGCTCGACGCCGGCACCGCGGCGCGGCTCGGCGATGTCTCGGCCGACTGGCTGCTGTCGGTGGCCAACCTCGTCGTGCTGCCGCCGGCGCTGCTGGCCCGGGCGCGGCGGGGGGCGGTGAACTTCCACGACGGGCCGCTGCCGCGCCATGCCGGGCTCAATGCCCCGGTCTGGGCGCTGCTTGCGGGCGAGGCGCGGCACGGCATCACCTGGCACCGGATCGGCGCCGGCATCGACGACGGCGCGATCCTCGTGCAGCGGCATTTCGACATCGCCCCCGAGGACACCGCGCTGACGCTGAACACCCGCTGTTTCGCGGCGGCGCTGGAGAGCTTTCCCGAACTTGTCGATCTGCTCGCGGCGGGCCGGGGCGAAGGCCTGCCGCAGGATCTGTCGCGGCGCAGCTACCACGGCCGGCACGACCGCCCGGCGGCGGCGGCGCGGATCGACTTCGCCGCGCCCGCCGCGGCGATCCTGCGGCTGGTGCGGGCGCTCGACCACGGGCCCTACCGCAACCCGCTGGCCTGCCCGAAGCTCGACCTCGGCGCCGGGCGGGTGCTGATCCTGCGCGGCGCCGAGGCGGCCGGGGGCCGCGGCGACCCCGGGCTGGTGCTGGCGGCGGATGCCGCGAGCGCGACCGTGGCCTGCGCCGACGGCGCGGTGCGGCTGACCGGCCTCGCCGAGCCCGACGGCACCGCCGTGGACCCGCGGCAGGTTCTGCCCCCCGGCCGGGTCCTGCCGGCGCTCGCGCCCGAGACGGCGGCGCGGATCGATGCGGCGGTCGCGGCGGCGGCGCGGGAAGAAGGGCGGGTCGCCCGGGCGCTGGCCGCGATGCGGCCGGCCGAGGTGGGCCTTGCGAGCGCGGCGGCGGCCGAACCCGACTGGCGGGCGCGACCGGTGGACCTCGGGGCGGCGGCGCTGCCCGCCTTCCGGGCCTGGGCCGCGGGCATCGCCGGCGAGGATGCCGCGGCGGCCCTGTCGGACGCGGCAGCGCCGGCGCTGCCGGGGTATCTGTCGGGCTGGGCGCCGCTGTCGCTTGCCCTGCCCGCGGGCGCGACGGTCGCCGCCGCGGCCGAGGCGGTTGCGGCCGAGGCCGCGCGGGTGCGCGCCTGCCCGACCTTCGCCGCCGATCTGCCGGCGCGCGATCCCGACATCGGGCCCCGCCCGATGCCGCAGATCGGCCTCAGGTTCGGCGACGCCGCCCCGGTGCCGGGCACGGTGCTGACCCTCGCCCTGCCGGAAGGCGGCGGGGCGGTGCTGGCCTGGGACGCGGCGCGGCTCTCGCCCGAGGCGGCCGGAATCCTGGCGCGGCGGCTCGAGCACTTCGGACGGGCGCTGGCGGCGGCCGATCCCGCCCTGCCGGCGGCGTCGCTGCCGGCGATGCCCGAGGACGAGCGGGCGCTGGTGCTCGAGCGCTGGAACGACACCGATGCCGAGCCGCCCCGCGGCACGATCCATGCCGCCGTCGAGGCCGCGGCGGCGCGCCATCCCGACGCGCCGGCGCTGACGGTCGGGGACCGGACGCTCAGCTACCGCGCGCTCAACGCCGCGGCGAACCGGGCGGCGCATGTGCTGCGGCAGATGGGCGTGGGTCCGGGCGTGCCGGTGGCGCTGGCCTGCGGGCGCAGCGAGCGGCTGGTGATCGGGGCGCTCGCGATCCTGAAGGCCGGCGGGGCCTATGTGCCGCTCGACCCCGCCTATCCGGCCGAGCGGCTGGCGCTGTTCCTCGCCGATTCGGGCGCCCCGGTGGTGGTGACCGAGGCCGCCGCCGCCGCCCGCCTGCCGGACCATGCCGCGGCGACGCTGGTGCTCGACGCCGATCCGCGGCTCGACACCGCGCCGGTCGGCAACCCCGAGGGCGGCGCCGGGCCGCAGGACGCGGCCTATCTCATCTACACCTCGGGCTCGACCGGCCGGCCCAAGGGGGTCGTGGTCGAGCACGGCAACGTGCTCAACTTCTTCGCCGGCATGGACGCGCGCATCCCCCACGACCCGCCGGGGGTGTGGCTTGCGGTCACCTCGCTGTCCTTCGACATCTCGGTGCTGGAACTGTTCTGGACGCTCGCGCGCGGCTTCCGCGTGGTGCTGCAGGGCGATGCCGGGCGGGCGGCGACCTCGGGCGGGCGGGCCGGCGGCGCCGCCACGCCGGCGCGGCGGATCGACTTCAGCCTCTACTACTGGGGCAACGACGATGCGCCGGGGCCGCGGAAATACGCGCTTCTGCTCGACGGCGCGCGCTTCGCCGATGCCCACGGCTTCGCCGCGGTCTGGACGCCCGAGCGGCATTTCCACGCCTTCGGCGGCCCCTATCCGAACCCGGCGGTGACCGGGGCGGCGGTGGCGGCGGTGACGCGCAACCTCGGCGTCCGCGCCGGCTCCTGCGTCGCGCCGCTGCACCATCCGGCGCGGATCGCCGAGGACTGGGCGGTGATCGACAACCTGACCGGCGGGCGGGCCGCAATCGCCTTCGCCAGCGGCTGGCAGCCCGAGGATTTCGTGCTGCGCCCCGAGAACACGCCGCCGGCGAACCGCCAGGCGATGCTCGAGGCGATCGACCAGGTCCGCCGGCTCTGGCGGGGCGAGGCGGTCGTCTTCCCCGCCGCGGGCGGCGCGCAGGCCGTGCGCACGCAGCCGCGGCCGGTCTCGGCCGAGCTGCCGGTCTGGGTCACCACGGCGGGCAACCCCGAGACCTGGGCCGAGGCCGGACGGCTGGGCGCGAACGTGCTGACCCATCTGCTCGGCCAGTCGGCGGCCGAGGTCGGCCAGAAGATCGCGCTCTACCACGAGGCGCTGCGCGCCGCCGGGCACGACCCGGCCGACCATGTGGTGACGCTGATGCTGCACACCTTCGTCGCGCGCGACCGCGAGGTGGCGCGGCGCACCGCGCGCGAGCCGATGAAGGCCTACCTGCGCTCGGCGGCGGGACTGATCAAGCAGTATGCCTGGGCCTTCCCGGCCTTCAAGAAGCCGCAGGGGGTGACCGATCCGGCGCAGATCGACCTCGGCAGCCTCGGCGAGGAGGAGATGGAGGGCATCCTCGACTTCGCCTTCCTGCGCTACTTCGAGGAATCGGGCCTGTTCGGCACGGTCGAGGACGCGCTGGCCCGGGTCGAGGAGCTGCGCCGGATCGGGGTGGGCGAGATCGCCTGCCTGATCGATTTCGGGATCGCCCCGGAGACGGTGCTCGAGGGTCTGCACCCGCTGGCCGAGGTGGTCCGCCGCGCCGGCGCCGCGGCGGCCGGGCGGGCGGAAGGGGCCGAGCCGGCCGACCTGTCGATCGCGGCGCAGATCCGCCGGCACGGGGTCACGCATCTGCAGTGCACGCCCTCGATGGCGCGGCTGATCCTCGAGGACGCCGAGGCGCGGGCGGCGCTGCGGCAGGTGCGGCACCTCATGCTGGGCGGCGAGGCCCTGCCCGGGGCGCTGGTGGCGGCGCTGTCGCGCGCCACCGGGGCGACCATCGAGAACATGTACGGACCGACCGAGACCACGATCTGGTCGGCGACCGGCACGGCGCGCGCCGACCTGCCGGTGGCGCCGATCGGCCGGCCGATCGCCAACACCCGCCTCTACGTGCTGGATCCGGCGATGGCGCCCTGCCCGGTCGGCACGGCGGGCGAGCTCTGGATCGGCGGAGCGGGGGTCGCGCGCGGCTACTGGCGGCGCGAGGCGCTGACCGCCGACCGCTTCCGCCCCGATCCCTTCCGGCCCGGCGCGCGGATCTACGGCAGCGGCGACCTGGTGCGCTGGCGCGCCGACGGCACGCTGGACTTCCTCGGCCGGATCGACGCGCAGGTGAAGCTGCGCGGCTTCCGCATCGAGCCGGGCGAGATCGAGGCGACGGCCGAGGCCTTTCCCGGGGTGCGGCAGGCGGTGGCCGTCGTGCGCGAGGACCGGCCCGGCGATCAGCGCCTCGTGCTCTACCTCGCCGCGGCGCCGGGGCTCGACACCGCGGCGCTGGCCGACCACCTGGCGGCGCGGCTGCCGGCGCATATGGTGCCGGCGCATCTGGTGCGGCTCGATGCGCTGCCGCTGACCCCGAACGCCAAGATCGACCGCAAGGCCCTGCCCGCGCCGCAGGCGGCCGAGGCCGCCGCCGCGGCCGCAGCGGCCGACCCGGCGCCGCCCGCGGGCGAGGTGGCCGCAACCATCGCCGCAGTCTGGCAGAAGGTTCTGAACGTGCCCCGGGTGGGGGCGCGCGACAACTTCTTCGCGCTCGGCGGGCACTCGCTGCTCGCCGTGCAGGCGCTCCGCGAGATCCGCGCGGCGCTGGGCAGCTCGCGGCTGTCGATCACCGACATCTTCCGCTTTCCGACGCTCGAGGCGCTGGCGGGGCATCTGTCCGAGGGGGCGGGCCCGCCGCCGCCGCCCCCTGCGCCCGAGC
>CALDYW010000141.1 GCA_937944395.1 uncultured Paracoccaceae bacterium
CGCGGCCGGCGAATGGTGTTCACGCCGCCCCCCGCCGCCTGCGCCGTCGCCGCATCCGCGACGCCGCATCTTGCGGCCGCCGCGCGGCGGGCCTACCCCTTGCGCCATGACCGTTGCAGCCCCTGCCCCCGCCCTCGACGACGCGCGCGCGCGCCGCAACGTTCTTGTCCTTGTCGCCGCGCAGGCGGTGCTGGGGGCGCAGCTGCCGATGACCTTCACCGTCGCGGGACTTGCCGGGCAGTCTCTGGCGCCGAACCCGTGCTGGGCGACGCTGCCGATTTCGGCCCTCGTCATCGGGTCGATGCTGTCGGCCACGCCGCTGTCGGCCTTCATGGCGCGGTTCGGGCGGGCGGCGGGTTTTGCGCTCGGCGCCGCCGGGGGGGTCGTCGGGGCGGCCCTCGGGGCGGCGGGACTTTACTGGAGCCTCTTTCCGCTGTTCGTCCTGGGCGGCCTCTTCACCGGCATGTACCTGTCAGCGCAGGGGTTCTTCCGCTTCGCCGCGGCCGATACCGCATCCGAGGCGTTCCGGCCCAAGGCGATCAGCTGGGTGATGGCGGGGGGCCTTCTGTCCGCCGTGATCGGGCCGCAGCTGGTGAAGGTGACGGCGGATGCGATGGTCGTGCCGTTCCTCGGCGTCTATCTCGCGATCATCCTTTTGAACGTGGTCGGGATGACGCTGTTCGCGCTGCTGGACATCCCCCGCCCCCCCCCGCCGGCGACCGGCGCCCCCGCGGGGCGCACGCGGCGGCAACTGCTCGCGGACCCGCGGATCGCCGTGGCGGTAATCTGCGCGACCGTGTCCTATGCGCTGATGAACCTTGTGATGACCTCGTCGCCGCTCGCCGTGGTGGGCTGCGGGTTCGACACGGCAGACGCCGCCAACGTGGTGACGGCGCATGTCCTTGCCATGTATGCGCCGAGCTTCGTCACCGGCCATGTCATCGCGCGCTTCGGGGCCGAGCGAGTGGTGGGCGCGGGCCTGGTGATCCTGGCCGGCGCTGGGGCGGTGGCGCTGTCGGGCGTGGACCTGCTGCAGTTCTATGTCGCGCTGGTGCTGCTGGGTGTGGGCTGGAACTTCGGTTTTATTGGCGCGACGACGATGCTGACCTCCGCCCACTCGGCGCAGGAGCGGGGCCGGATGCAGGGGCTGAACGACCTGATCGTGTTCGGCGGCGTGACGGTCGCCTCGCTGTCGTCGGGCGGGCTGATGAACTGTGCGGGCGGATCGGTCGAGGCGGGGTGGCAGGCGGTGAACCTGGCGATGCTGCCCTTCCTCGTGGCGGCAGGGGGAGCGCTGATCTGGCTGGCGCTGCGGCCGCGGCCCGCGTGACGGCGGGCGTCGGGGCGGCGGGCGGTCAGCCGGGCGCGAGCACCGCCGTGCCGGTGCCGGCCGTCCAGACGCAGCGGCGGACAGTATCGCGGGTGTAGAGGGTCACCTCGGCCCCCACGATGCGCTCGGCCCCGCCGAGACCCGCACCGGGGATCGGCCGCGCCTCGGCCGCCCGAACGCGCAGCCCGCGCATCGCGGCAAGGTTGCGGCACGCCGCCTCGGCCGAGGCTTCGGGCGCGGCGGATGGCAGGCGGGGGGCGCAGGCGGCGAGCGCGGTCATCCCGGCGGCGAGCGCGGCCAGCCTGGCACCCCGCGCGAGGCGCGCCGCCGCCCGCAACGCGGGCCTGCCGGCGACCCGCGCGACGCGACGCGCGGCGATCAAATCCGCACCCCCAGCCGCAGCGCGTCGTGGATCGCGGCATGGATGTTGCGCGCGGCCACCGCATCGCCGATGCGATAGAGGATCGGGCCGGGGCCGATCCTGCGGAACGGGTCGCCGCCGCGGAGCAGGCGGTCGTAGTCCACCGCGCCGCGGTTGGCCGACAGGGGCTTCAGCGCGAAATATAGGTCGTCCGCCGGCGCCGTCGCGTGGTCCGCCACCACCATATCCACCATCCGCTCGCCCACCGGGCCGCTCGTGTAGTCGGACCCGAGGATGACGCGGATCCGGTTACCGGACCGTTCAAGCGCCGCCACCCGCGTGGCGGGCGTGATGCGCACGCCCGTGCGCTGGAACGCGCGGATGTAGGGCACGAGGTTCATTCCCCCCACCTCGGGCGCGAACATCCGTTCGGGGCTGACGATTTCCACCCGCGCGCCCGCGCCCGCCAGCACCTCCGCCGCCGACAGGGCGGCATGCCCGCCGTTGTCGTCGTAGACAAGCACATCGCCCGCAGGCCGCGCAGCGCCCGACAGCACGTCCCAGGGGGTCAGCGCGAGGTCGGCCCCCGCGATGTCGGGCAACTGCGGCGTCCCGCCCGTCGCCACCACCACCACGTCCGGGGCCAGCGCCAGCACGTCCGCTGCCTCGGCCAGCACGTTGCACCGCAGATCGACGCCGAGGCGCGCAAACTCGTCGAGGCGCCAGTCCACGATCCCGCGCATCTCGCGCCGGCGCGGGTTGGCGGTCAGCAGGTTGATCTGCCCCCCAGGACGCGGCGCGGCTTCGAGCACCGTCACCCTGTGCCCCCGTTCGGCCGCAACGCGTGCCGCCTCGAGCCCGCCCGGCCCCGCGCCCGCCACCACGACATGGCGCGGTGCATCCGCCTTCGGGATGGCATGGGGCAGCAGGCCCTCGCGCCCGGTAGCGGCGTTGTGGATGCAGAGCGCCTCGCCCCCCTCGTAGATGCGGTCGAGGCAATAGGTCGCGCCGACGCAGGGGCGGATGCGCGCCTCCTGCCCCGCCGCCACCTTGCGCACGAGGTGCGGGTCGGCGATCTGCGCCCGCGTCATGCCCACCATGTCCACAAGACCCGTGGCAATGGCGTGGCGGGCGGTCGCCACGTCGGGGATGCGCGCGGCATGGAAGACCGGAATGCCCGCCACTGCCCGCACCGCGCCCGCGAAGTCGAGGTGCGGGGCCGAGGCCATGCCCTGGATCGGGATGACGCCGGTCAGCGCCGCGTCGGTCTCGATATGACCGCGGATGACATTCAGGAAATCGACCTGCCCAGAGGCTGCGAGCCGCCGCGCGATCTCGACCCCCTCGGCGCGCGACAGGCCGCGGTCCCAGTCCTCGTCGCAGACAAGGCGCAGGCCGACAATGAAATCGGCCCCGACGGCGGCCCGGATCGCGGCGAGCACCGCCCAGGTGAAGCGCAGGCGGTTGTCGAGGCTGCCGCCCCAGTCGTCGGTGCGCCGGTTGGTGGCGGGCGACCAGAACTGGTCCATGAGGTGGCCGTAGGCCTCGATCTCGATCCCGTCGAGACCAGCCTCGCGGCAGCGCGCGGCGGCATCGGCATAATCCTGCACGATCCGGGCGATGTCCCAGTCCTCGGCCGCCTTCGGGAAGGCGCGGTGTGCGGGTTCGCGCACCGGGCTGGGCGCAAGGACGGGCAGCCAGTCGCCGCGGTTCCACCCTGTGCGGCGGCCGAGATGGGTGATCTGGATCATCACCGCCGCGCCATGCGCCTGCACGTCGCGGGCAAGGCGCGCAAGGTGCGGCACCACCGCGTCGCGCCAGAGCTCGAGGTTGCCGAAGGCCGCCGGGCTGTCGCGCGACACGATGGCCGATCCCGCCGTCATGGTCAGCGCCACGCCGCCCTTCGCCTTCTCGACATGGTAGAGGCGGTAGCGGTCCGTCGGCAGGCCGGCCGAGCCGTAGGCCGGTTCGTGCGCGGTCGAGATGATGCGGTTGCGCAGGGTAAGATGGCGGAGGCGGAAAGGTTGCAGGATCGGATCGGCGGTCATCAGCTGCCCTCGTGGATGCCCGCCCAGACTGGCCCCGCCAGCCTGCCGCGGGAAGCACGAAATTCCGCGCCGCACCCCCTTGCCGCCTTCGCGACGATCCGCTAAGCCACGCGCCACTGGATGCGGGTGTAGCTCAGGGGTAGAGCACAACCTTGCCAAGGTTGGGGTCGAGGGTTCGAATCCCTTCGCCCGCTCCAATGTGAAACGGCCGGGCCCGGTGCCCGGCCGTTCGCGTTTGGAAGGCGCGCGCGGGGGCCGTCGCGCGGCGTTCCGGCGCGCGGGGGGTGGCCTGGCATCGTTGGCGGCCTGCTGTCGTCAGGTGCCTGCGGCAGGTGCGCGCGGTGCGGCATCCGGTGCGCGCCCGCGCCGCCCCCGCCCTGCAGGCTTCCGCTGCTCCCCCCCGGTGCCCCGCGCGGTCAGTCGCCGAGGATCGCCTTCACATAGGCGCGCGTCTCCGCGAAGGGCGGGATGCCGCCATGCTTCGCCACCGCCTCGGGGCCGGCGTTGTAGGCGGCCAGCGCGAGGCGCCACGATCCGAAGCGGTCGTGCATCATCCGCAGGTAGCGCGCCCCGCCTTCGAGGTTCTGCCGCGGATCCTCGATCCGCACGCCCAGAAGCGCCGCCGTCTCCGGCATCAGTTGCGCAAGCCCCGCGGCGCCCTTCGGGCTGACCGCCCCGTGGTTCCAGCCCGATTCCTGCTGCACGAGACGCAGGAACAGATCCTCGGGGATCGCGTGCTGGCGCGCTGCTGCCTTGGCCACCTCGAGGTGTTCGCCCCGGTAGCGGCCGGTCCAGCGCGGAATGCCGCCCTCGCCCCCCGCCGACTTCGGCCGCAACCGGGCCGAGGCCGCGTATTGCCCCGACAGGCGGGTGTCCAGAAGCCGCGTCTGCGCGGCGAACAGGCTCTGCCGCGACTTGGTGGAATTGGTGATGGACAGGCCTTCCGCCGCCGCCGGCGCGCGGCCGAACGCCAGCGCCGCAGACAGCGCCGCCCACAGCGCCGCAGTCGCAACCGCTGGCGTGCGGCGCGCCGCCGCGCCGCCCTGATCCGACCCTTTCATGGGGCGGACGTTAGCACACCCGCGCAGGCCTGCCAGCCCCGCAGCCGGATTGATGCCGCGGGACGGGCGGTCTATGTGAAATGCGGCCGCATCGGCGCGGCCGGCAGCAGCTGGCTGAAGGGGGCAGAGGTGGCGGGATCGGTCAACAAGGTGATTCTGGTGGGCAACCTCGGCCGCGACCCCGAGGTGCGGACCTTCCCCAACGGCGGGAAGGTGTGCAACCTGCGGATCGCCACTTCGGAAACCTGGCGCGACCGCAACTCGGGCGAACGGCGCGAAAAGACCGAGTGGCACACGGTCGCCATCTACAACGAGAACCTCGCCCGCATCGCCGAGCAGTATCTGCGCAAGGGATCGAAGGTCTATCTCGAAGGCCAACTCGAAACCCGCAAGTGGCAGGACCAGTCGGGGGCGGACCGCTACACGACCGAGGTGGCGCTGCGCCAGGTCGGCGCGCAGATGGTGCTGCTCGACGGTCGCGGCGAGGGCGGCGGCATGGGCCGGGACGAGATCGACCAGGGCGGCGGCTTCGGCGGCGGCTATGCGCGCGAACCGGTCCGCGGGGGCGGTCCCGCGCCGGCGGGCGGCGGCTTCGGCGGCGGGCGGACCGACCTCGACGACGACATCCCGTTCTGACATGGCGGGTGCGCGGACAGGCCATCCGCACCGGCCGGCGCGGATTGTCGCGGGGGCTGCGGCATGACGTGGTCCTTCCCGCTCGGTCGTCTGCTCGGGTCCGAGATCCGGGTGCACGCGACATTCTTCCTGCTGATCGCCTGGATCGGCTCGGCGGCCTGGATGGCGGGCGGTCCCGCCGCCGCTGCGGTCAACGTCGCCTTCGTCCTCGCCCTCTTCGCCTGCGTGCTGGCGCACGAATACGGGCACGCCCTGATGGCGCGCCGCTACGGCATCCGCACGCCCGACATCACGCTGTTGCCGATCGGCGGGCTGGCGCGGCTGGAGCGGTTGCCCGAAGAGCCGGCGCGCGAGATCGCGGTGGCGCTGGCGGGGCCTGCGGTCAACGTGGTGATCGCCGCCGTCCTGATGGTGCTGGGTGCCGACCCGCGGGCGGGCGCGACGACTATCGACATCGGCGGCAACGCCTTCCTCGACCGGCTGGCGGCGGTCAACCTGTTCCTCGTCGGCTTCAACATGATCCCCGCCTTTCCGATGGACGGCGGGCGCGTTCTGCGGGCGGTGCTGGCCGCGGGCATGGGGCGCAGGCGGGCGACGCGGCTGGCCGCACTGGCCGGACAGGTCGTCGCCTTCGGCTTTGCCATCGCGGGGCTTCTCGCGGGGAACCTGCTCCTCGTCGTCATCGCGGTGTTCGTCTGGTTCGCCGCGCAGTCGGAAAATGCGGACACGGCGCTGCGCGAGGCGGCGCGCGGCCTGATGGCGCGCGACGCGATGATCACCGCCTTCGAGGCGCTGAGCCCCGCCGACACGCTGGACGCGGCTGCGGCCGCGCTGATCCGCACCACCCAGCACGAATTTCCGGTGATCGGCCCGGACGGCCGGCTTGCGGGGTTCCTTACGCGCAACGCGCTGTTGCGCGCCCTGGCCGAGGGGCGGCGGATGGCGCCGGTCGCCGAGGCGATGACCGCGCCGGTGCCGGTCGTGGCGCTGAACGCGCGTCTCGACACGGCGATGGACGCGATGGCGACAGCGCAGGCCCCGGCAGTGGCCGTGACCGATCCCGCCGGGCGGCTGCTGGGCTATGTGACGGCCGAGAACCTCGGCGAACTCATGCTGATCCGCCGCTCGGCCTGAGGTCTGCCCGCCGGCCCGCCGGCCGCGGGTCCGTGCCGCTCGGGCGGGGGTCGGGGGGGCGCCGTCAGCCGGCGCGCGCTGCGCCCGCCCCCCGCCCCGCCAGCGCCGCCGCCAGCACGGCGCGCACCGCCTCGCGCGGCACATCGTCGGCCACGAAGGCCCGGCCGATCCCGCGGGCGAGGACGAACCGCAAGCGGCCGTCGATCACCTTCTTGTCCTGTTCCATCAGCGCGATCAGCGCGTCTGGGTCCGGCAGGTCGCCGGGGATCGCGGCGAGGTCGGCCACCGTGCCCATCCGGCGCAGATGGGCGCGGACGCGGCGCGCATCCTCGGGCGGGCAGAGCCCGAGCGATGCCGACAGGTCGAACGCCAGGGCGCAGCCGGCCGCCACCGCCTCGCCGTGCAGCAGGCGCGCGGAATAGCCCGTCGCAGCCTCGAGCGCATGGGCGAAGGTGTGGCCGAGGTTCAGCAGCGCCCGCTCGCCCTCCTCGGTCTCGTCGCGGGCGACGATCGCGGCCTTCATCGCGACCGACACCGCCACCGCATGGGCCCGCGCGCCCGCATCGCCCGCTGCCATCGCCGGACCTTCGCGTTCGAGCCACGCAAAGAACGCCGCATCGCCGAGGAGGCCATACTTCGCCACCTCGCCGTAGCCCGCGAGGAAGTCGCGCGCGGGCAGCGTGTCGAGCGCGGCAGTATCGGCCAGGACCAGCGACGGCTGGTGGAACGCACCCGCCAGATTCTTGCCCTGCGCGGTGTTGATGCCCGTCTTGCCGCCGACGGAACTGTCCACCTGCGCCAGAAGCGTCGTGGGCACCTGCACGTATCGGACGCCGCGCCGCAGGATCGCGGCGGCGAAGCCTGCGAGATCCCCGATCACGCCGCCGCCGAGCGCCACCACCACGTCGCGCCGCTCCACCTTCGCGGCCAGCAGCCATTCCACCGTGCGCTGCAGGCCAGCCCAGCCCTTGGTCGCCTCGCCCGGCGGCAGAGCCAGCGCGATCGAGGCGATCCCGGCCTCGGCCAGCGCCGCCTCGAACCGCGGCAGGTGCAGGGTACCCACCGTCTCGTCCGTGACCACGGCCACCCGCGGGCGGCGCAGGAGCGGGGCGATCTCGGCCCCCGCGCGGCCGATCAGCCCGGGGGCGATGCGAACTTCGTAGGACCGCGCGCCGAGGTCCACCCTCACCGTCGTCATGCCTGCCGCTCCTCCAGCACCCCGCCGCGCTCGGTCAGCGCTGCGATCACCCGGCCTGCCATCGCCTCGACCGACAGGCCGGGCTCGCTGTCCACCGTCACGTCGGCCAGCGCATAGACCGGCGCGCGCGCCGCCGCCAGCGCGGCGAGCGTGCCCTTCGGGTCGGCGGTCCGCAGCAGCGGGCGGTGACTGCGGTGGCGCACCCGCGACCACAGCAGATCGACGTCCGCGCGCAGCCAGACCGCCACCCCCGCCGCGCGGATCGCGGCCCGGTTCGCCTCGGCGAGGAACGCCCCGCCGCCGGTGGACAGAACCCCCGGCGCGCCGCGCAGCAGCCGCGCCAGCACCTCGGATTCGCGGGCGCGGAAGAACGCCTCGCCATCGCGCGCGAAGATCTCGGGGATGGTCATCGCGGCGGCGCGCACGATCTCGTCATCGGAATCGGTGAAGCTGACGCCCAGAATCCGGGCAAGCTGCGTTCCGACGGCGGTTTTTCCGGCACCCATCATACCGACGAGCACGACCCACCTCGCCAACCGCCAACGCACCCCTGCGCGCTCCGCCTGTCCTGCCTTGTCAACCGGCCCTGAATGGCGCGATCCTGCGGAAAAGGCCATAACGAAATACCGGTCGCGGGCGCGGGAGGCGCGCGCCCGGCAGTGGGGCGGCGGGATGCGGTTGATCAAGGTTCTGGCTGTGCTGCTGGTCGCGGGGGCGGCGGGTGTGGCGGTCTATGCCTATCTTGGCGACATGGCGCCGGCGCAGCGCGAGATCACGATCCAGCTTTCGCCCGGCGGCGGCTGAGCATGGCGAAACCCTCGCCAGCGCGGGGCAGGATCGGTGCGGCGGCGGCCGCCGTGGGGCTGCTGGCGGCGGGCGCGGCCTCGGCCGAGGCGCCGCTGTCGGCGATCGACTGGCTGTCGCGGTCGGTCACGGTGCCGGCGGCTCCGGCGGCGCTGGCGCCGGCACCGCCCGCGCCGGTCGATGCGGTGCAGGTGGTGCCTCTCGACTCGCTGGCGCTCGACGCCGCAGGCATCCTCGCGCCCGAAGACCTCGGTCTGCCGCGCGACCTCTGGTCGGGCACGCGCGCGGCCGATCTTGCCGCGCTGATCGGGGCCGAACGGGTGGACGCCGCGCCCGCGCTGCGGGAGCTGTTCGTCGCGCTGCTGACCACCGGCTTCGATCCGCCGGCCGACGCCGCGCCGCCCGGGGCCTTCCTGATGGCGCGGGTGGACCGTCTGCTGGACCTCGGCGCGCTGGCCGAGGCGGATGCGCTGCTGGCGGCCGCAGGCGACGACAGCGCAGAGGCGTTCCGTCGCCGGTTCGACATCGCCCTGCTGACGGGAACCGAGGACTCGGCCTGCGCGGCGCTGCGTGCGGCGCCGGGGATCGCGCCCACCTATCCCGTCCGCGTGTTCTGTCTTGCCCGCGGCGGCGACTGGCAGGCGGCGACCCTGACGCTGGAGACCGCCCGCGCGCTCGGCGCGGTCGGCGCCGCGGACGACGCGCTGCTGTCGCGGTTCCTCGATCTCGAACTTGCCGACGACGAGGCGCCCCCTGCCCCGCCGACGCGCCCCACGCCGCTGGCGCTGCGCCTGTTCGAGGCGATCGGCGAACCCCTGCCCACCACCGGCCTGCCGATCGCCTTTGCCCATGCCGACCTTGCGCCGACGAATGGCTGGAAGGCGCGGCTCGAGGCAGGCGAACGGCTGGCACGGGCCGGCCGCATCGCGCCGGCCGCCTTGCGGGCGCTCTACCTCGAACGGCGGGCCGCGGCCTCGGGCGGGGTCTGGGACCGGGTCCGCGCGGTGGCCCGGCTGACCGAGGCGCTGGCGGCGGGCGATCCGGGGGCGACTGGCGCTGCCCTGCCCGCCGCCTGGGACGCGATGCGGGCGGGCGAGCTGGAACTGCCCTTCGCGCAGATGTTCGCGGCCGAGGTGCGTGGTCTGCCGCTCGAGGGTGCGGCGCGCGATTCGGCGTTCCGCATGGCGCTGCTGGCGGGAGATGCAGCGGCCGCCGCCGCGCTTGCCCCGGCCGACCCGGATGCGACCTTCCTGCTTCAGGTCGCCGCCGGCCGGCCCGACCGGACCGCCGCAGCCGGCAGCCTCGGGCGGGCCATCGCCGCGGCCTGGACCGATGCCCGGCCGGCCGGC